>DATLCW010000243.1:0-2423 GCA_035526195.1 Bryobacteraceae bacterium | reverse complement strand
CAACGGGCAGATCATCCAGGAGCTCGAGGCAGCCTTCCGCGGCGCCGGCTGGAACGTGATCAAGGTGTTGTGGGGCTCGGAATGGGATCGCCTGCTGGACAAAGATCACAGCGGCGTTTTGATGAAACGCATGGCGGAATGCGTCGATGGGGAGTATCAGAACTTCAAAGCCCACGGCGGCGCTTATACGCGCGAGCATTTCTTCGGTAAGTATCCCGAGTTGCGGGAACTGGTAGCGGACATGAGCGATGAAGAGATCTTCAAGCTCAAGCGCGGCGGCCACGATCCGGTGAAGGTGTACAACGCCTACCTGCGCGCCGTACACTCCAGTGGCAAGCCCACGGTGATTCTGGCTAAGACCGTAAAGGGCTATGGATTGGGCGAAGCAGGCGAAGGCCGCAATATCACCCATCAACAGAAGAAGCTCAATGAGCAGGAAATGGTGTACTTCCGGACACGCTTCGATATTCCCATCTCCGACGACCAGGTTCATACGATTTCGTTCTACAAACCAGCGGAAGATACTCCGGAAATTCAGTATCTTCAGCAGCGCCGAGAGACCCTCGGGGGCCCCATGCCGGCGCGGAAACCGCGGCCGATCGAAATCAAATCGCCTCCGCTCGAGACGTTCAAGGATTCGCTGTCGGGTTCAGGGGAGCGCGAAGTATCCACGACCATGGCTTTTGTGAGCGTGCTCCGCAATCTTTTAAAGGACGCGGGCATCGGCAAATACATTGTGCCGATCATTCCCGATGAAGCGCGGACGTTCGGCATGGAATCGCTGTTCCGGCAGTACGGTATTTACGCCAGCCAAGGCCAGTTGTACACCCCGGTGGATAGCGACAACTTCCTTTATTACAAAGAAGCCAGGGAAGGCCAGATTCTGGAAGAGGGCATCACGGAGGCCGGTTCCATGTGCAGCATGACCGCCGCCGGAACGGCCTACGCCAACTACGGCGTGCCGATGATTCCCTTCTTCACCTACTACTCGATGTTCGGCTTCCAGCGGGTAGGCGATCTGATCTGGGCTTTCGCCGATTCCCGAGGCAAGGGATTCCTGATGGGAGGCACCGCCGGCCGGACCACGCTTGCCGGGGAAGGATTGCAGCATCAGGATGGCCACAGCCTTGTGCTGGCCAGCACGGTGCCAACCTGCGCGATGTACGATCCCGCATATGCTTACGAGTTGGCGGTGATTATTCAGGACGGCATCAAGCGGATGTATGAACTCGGGGAAGACCGGTTTTACTATCTGACCGTAGGCAACGAGAATTACACGCAGCCGGCGATGCCGGAAGGCGTTACCGAGGGCATCTTGCGCGGGCTGTACAAATTTCAGGGGGCGGCGAGCGGCAAGCCCCAGGCTCATCTATTCGGAAGCGGCTCGATCCTCAATGAGGCCTTAAAGGCGCAGAAACAGCTTGCCGAAATCTACAACATCCAGACCGATGTATGGAGCGTAACCAGCTATAACGAACTGCGGCGCGAGGCGCTGGAGTGTGAGCGCTGGAACCGCCTGCATCCGTCGGAGACCGCGCGTACTCCTTACCTTATGAACGCGCTAAAGGATGCCACCGGGGCCATCATCGCGGCTTCCGACTATATGAAGATCGTGCCTGACCAGTTATCTCCCTGGCTCGGGTCCCGGTTGGTGACACTTGGCACGGACGGTTTTGGCCGTAGCGAGAACCGGGAGTATCTGCGGAAGTTCTTTGAGGTGGATGCCAACGCCATCACGGCAGCTACGCTGGTAAGGCTGTCGCGCGAAGGTAAGTTCGATCCCGCCAAAGCGCAACAGGCGGTGAAAGATCTGGGGCTGGATCCCGATTCGGCGGATCCCAGCCGGCGTTAGAAGCATCTGGCGAAATAGGGAACGAGAGGATAATTTTAAATCATGGACGTGAACAAGATGCTCGCCGAATTAAGACAGGAACGGGAGCAATTGGAAGAAGTTATTCTCAGTTTGGAGCGTCTGGCTACCGGTGGCGGGAAACGCCGCGGGCGCCCCCCTGACTGGTTAAAGGCTGCTGCGGGAAACACTCCGGAGAGTTCTCCAGAAGAACCCAAGCGCCGAGGACGGCCACCGGGCAGGAAGAAGACCGAAGCCGAGGGGTAGCGATCCCCGCAATCAGGCGGTGGCTTTATTTGCCTGCATGGCTGCGATGCGCGCTTCCATTTCACGGGTTAGATGGGGTACCAGACCGACCATCCGCTGCATGAGCATGAGTTGGGCGCGATGGTGCATTTCATGTTCTTTGACGCCGAGCAGCATTTCGAATCTGGACTTGGTGGACGGCGTTATGCCGGCGGGCATAACCATGGGTTCGGCGAGCAGAGCGTCCGGGAGTGTCTCGAGCCACTGGGCGTAACGTTCTCCCTCGTCGCGCAATAAGGCGATCAGTTGCTCTTTGGTGCGTGGCGCA
>DATLCW010000242.1:0-32130 GCA_035526195.1 Bryobacteraceae bacterium | reverse complement strand
AACTGTATTTGGAGCATCCTGTTCACGGGACTACCCCAACCGCCGTCAAACACCCATACTTCCGCCCCCCGGCCGAGAGAATATTCGCGCTTCAGCTCCTGAAGCTCCCGGGCGAACTCGCTCGCATCCAAAGACCATTTTTGAGATACGGCAACCCGCATGGAATCCATGCCGTAGTTCCAGAAATGCCCGCCGGAAGTGTTGACGCAGTATTTCCGCGGGTCGAGGTAGTAACAGAGCAGCAGCGCGCTTTGATAGTCAACGAATACGAGGCCGCCGGCGGGAACGCGGGAGCGAAGATACTCCATTGCTTTCACCGGAAACTCCCGGCGCTGTTCGGCCACGGGGTACACGGACGTCTCCGGAATTACGCTGGCGCGCCACAGGCAACCCGCCGCCAGAATCAGCGCACCGGCCAGCATCGGCCTTTCGCGCAGGAGGGCATTCGCGGCGACCGCTATGGCTACGGCAAGCCAGGTGAGCAGGATGATGCTGTGCCGTGTTCCGCCGTAGGGATAGAGACCCATTCCCGCCGCCGCCCACCAGCCGAGAAATGTGCCGCCCATGGCCAACAGCAGCGGCCGTGCCGGCGGCCCTTTCCCGGCAACCAGCAGCGCAATGCCAATCGCGATGAGAAGTACGCCTATCCACGCAGCGAAGTCTGATCCAAACAGATATTGGAAAAGATCAACCGTATTCCTTCCCAAAAATTCGAGCAAGTCATCCCCGGGCAGGAAATAGTGAGTTCGCAGCCAGCCGGCGCGGGCTTCCGCCGCCATGCCCGTATCCTTCAAATGCCGGATGTGGGTGAGGTAGAGGAAACCGTAAAGCAGAATCGCCCCACTCTGGCCTGCGGCCCAGATGATTGCCGGACGGCGCGGCAGTTCCCGCCGGCAGATCCGAAACAGGGCGTACAGACCCAGCCCCAACGCGAACCACAAAACCGAGTAGTGCGAGAGGATGGCCAGATAGAGCATCATGCTCGATAGCGCCATCGATCGCCTGGATTTCTCCGCGAAAGCACGCTCCAGGAAATAAAGGGCGCCCATGGAGAAGCATAAAGCGAGCGTGTAGTGGCGGAGCTCGACGGCAAGGTTAAATACAGGCGGCGCCAACGCCAGCACGGCAGCCATTGCCACCGCCGCCACGTTTCCTAACGCCAACCGGCCCCAGGCAAACCCGAACCAGACCATGCCGCAGTAAGCGAGAACCGGAATGAGGCGCAGAAACCATTCCGCCGCGGCAATCTTTATCCACAGATGAACGGCGAGAATCAGCAGCGGAGGGTGGGCGTTCGTATTGTTGGCCAGATAGGCATCGTGCAGACTTTGCTGATGCGCCAATTGATAGTGGAGCGCTTCGTCCGGATTCAAATGCACCAGCGCCGCGTGCCTCAGGTGGACCGCAAATAAACCCAGGATCAGGACGATCATGATCCACGGAAGCCGCTTCTCCCACTGCATCCTATCCGTGGGCCTCCACTACCGGCTGATGCGGCGCGCTGATCTCATGGTTTCTCCTGTGCATTACGTCGCCAACTCCGCAAGCGCGGACGCCAATACGGCCGCTCCTCTGGCGATGTCGTCCGGAGCGGCGTATTCACCGGGGCGATGGCTGTAGCCCTTCGCGCACGGAACAAATAACATCGCGGTGGGCGCGATCCGCGACATAAAAAGCGAATCGTGATAGGCACGGCTCACCATGATCTGAAAATCCACCCGCTGTGTGCGGCAAGCATTGGTGAGCGCCTCCATCACCATGGGGCTGGAAACGGCGGGCGAATCGGCATTAATCAGCGTCCAATCGATCGTCACCCCCCTCTCCCTGGAAACTCTCTCGCAGTGGTTACGGATGGAATCGAGGATGGAGTCCCGCCGCTGCTCGTCCGTATCCCGGGCATCGAGCATCAGCACAACGCGGCTCGGAATGCTGTTGACGGCTCCAGGGAAAACCTCGCAAACTCCCACCGTGCCCACCGTATCGATGGCGCCGGTGGACCGTGCCGCCGCTTCTACTTCCAGCGCCACTTCCGCCGCCGCTAGAAACGCATCGTGCCGGTCCGGCATCAGCACTGCTCCGGCGTGCCCGCCCTCTCCCTCAATGACGATTCGGAAGCTGGCCGGAGCCGCGATCGACGAAACAATGCCCAGCGGAATTCGCTGCTGTTCGAGCAGCGGCCCCTGTTCGATATGAAGCTCGATAAACGCGTGATAGTAGCCATGGGGCAATTTCGCATCTTCCAGACTTCCATGGAAGCCCGCAGCCATACGCACCTCGTCCAGGGTCCGGCCGTCGTTATCCTTCAAAGTACGGGCGGACGCGGCTGATAAATTTCCTGAAAGAAGGCGGCTGCCCAGGCACCCGATACCGAAGCGCGTGGGTTCTTCCGAGGTAAACATCAACAGCTCGATCGATCGCCGGGGAAGAAAGCCGCTGCGCCGCAGGGAGAGAATCGCCTCTAATCCACCGAGCACGCCAACCGTGCCGTCATAGCGGCCGGAGTGTGGAATCGCATCGATGTGGGAGCCCGTTCCCACCGCCGGCAGGGTTTCGTCCTCCCCGGCCCAGCGCGCGAATGAATTGCCAACCGCATCCTCGCGTACCTGAAGGCCCGCGCTGCCGCAGAGATCCTTAATATAAGCCCGCGCCCGCCTGTCCGCATCCGTGAAGACAATCCGGGTAACGGCTGGAGCCGGTGCGTCTGAAAACGCGCTGAGTGTTTCCAGTTCGCTCGTCAATCGGTCCTGATCGATGGTCATCGGTTCCAATCTTTGTAGATAAGATAGCGCGCAGGCGTCTTGCCCAATGCGCCGAACCATTGCGGGCAGTAGGGAGCCATCCAGATAAAGTCGCCGGCTGCCACCGGGTACCATTGGTCTCCAAGCCGGTAAATGCCTCCGCCTTCGAGCATCAGCAGCCCGTGCTCCATCACATGGCTCTCCACCATGGGCAGCGTAGCGCCCGGCACGTAGGTCATGGTGTTGACGGCAAAGTCGAAGGACGTGGCGGCCGGTAGCAGCGTGTGGACTTGCAGCCCCTCGTCCCCACCCAATGGCGTGGGGGGAATGGTACTTTCATCCCCGAAAAACGTTTCGGGGGGGCGCACACCGTCTAAGGAGTGATACGGCTTTTCAATCACTGCCGCCCGGCTGTTGCCCGCCGCGGTCACATGATGCATCGCTCCGGCCGGAAAATAGGCATAGCCGTTCGCCGTAAGACGATGCTCTTCTCCGTCCCAGGCGACGGAAATCTCCCCCTCTATCACAAAGAGGAAGCGCTGTCCGGCAGCATCGCCAAGACAACCGCCGGGCTCGAACTCTGCCGTGTACTGCGTAAAACGGGCGCCCATGGCAGCCGCCGTGTGAACGATCGCCGTCACATTGTTCATGCCGGGGAGCGCAGCCCGCACGAAACTATCGGGCGTGAGCAAAGCGTGATCATGCTTCCGCGAGCTTCGAGTATGGCCAAGATGGTGCATTCGTTTAACCGTAAATTGTCTTGCCCCTGGAAACGGTGCGCACGACGCGCCCGCGAAAGGAGGATCCGGCGTAGGGACTTATCTTGTGCCGGTAAAGAAGGTCCTCACCCCTCAGCGTAAACACTGCATCCATCTCCACCAGACAAAAGTCCGCGTGATAGCCCGGCGCGATTCTACCTTTATAGCCGAGTCCGAACCGCCGTGCCGGGTTTTCCGCGGTCAGCCGCGCAATATGCACCGGCGGGAGACCGGCATCGATCAACACGGCAAGCGTGGATTGCACTCCGGCAATGCCGCCCCACACACAAAAGAAATCGGGATCCGTCTTCAACTCCGGAGAAGCGGGCGAATGGTCGGATGCCACGATATCCACATCACCCTCCCGCAAACGCGTCCATAGATCTTCGCGATCGGCGGCGCTCCGCAGCGGAGGCGCGCACTTCGCCACCGCCCCGATGCGCTCCAGATCCTCCGCGGTGAAGTAGAGGTAGTGCGGACAGGTTTCGATGCTGACATCCACTCCGCGAGCGCGGGCTTCGGCTGCCTTCACGACGCCCCTCCCGCTGCTGATGTGTACGATATGCAGCCGGGCTCCGGTTTCTTCGGCAATCAGGGTCGCGCGTTGAATGGCTTCCACCTCCGCCAGCACCGGACGGGATTCCAAATAGTCCTTAATGGCACATCGTCCGGAAGCGCGAATCCGCGCCGAGAGTTCGTGAGTCAGCTCCTCACTCTCCGCATGCACGGCCACTGGAAAACCCAACCGCGCCGCGGAGCGCATCCCCTCGTAGAGCGTCAAGTCGTCGGCGCGGGGAAACTCCGGCAGTCCGGAATCGCACATAAATGCCTTAAATCCGATCACGCCGCGATTTGCGAGTTCGTCCAACGATTGCAAATTTGCGGGAACCAGCCCGCCCCATAACGCAAAATCCGTTACGGAGGATTTCTCCAATGCCGCCAGCTTGCAGTCATAGCTTGCGCCATCGAGCGTACAAGGCGAGGAGTTCAGGGGCATGTCGAAGAACATCGTTCCCCCGCCCGCCGCCAGCGCCCGGCTCCCGGTGGCAACTCCCTCCCAGTCCGTTCGGCCTGGTTCGTTGAAGTGCACATGCACGTCAATGAGCCCCGGAAACACCGTCAGCCCCCGTGCGTCGATCTCGCACGCGCAGCCCGGCAGTTCCTCCGCCAGGCCGCTGAACCGGCCATCCTCGATGGCGAGGTCCGCCCGCAGCACACCATCCGGAGTGACAATGGACCCGCCGCGCACCACCATGTCAGTCACGGCGCTCCTCCAACACAGAGAGAAACTGAAGGCCGGTGCGCAGCGCGGCGTCCACATCTTCCACCCGCACCGCTTCCTCCGGATGATGGCTGACGCCACCCGGACTGCGTAGGAACAGCATCGCCACCGGAAGCTTCGAAGCAATAATCATTGCGTCATGTCCGGCGCCGCTCACCATGCGGTGAACCGGCAGCCCAGCGGCGGCAACGGCGCGCCGCAGCGCATCGCTCAAGTCCGCGGAGCAAGCGACGGCCGCATGTTCCAGATTGGTTTGCCAGTCCACCTTTACGCCGCGCCTGCCGGCCACATCCTGCGCCTCGGCAAGGATACGCTCCACCGCGCCGCGCCGGATATCGTCACCGGCATGCCGCACATCCAGGCTCGCCGTTACTTCGCCGGCAATCACGTTCCCCGCGCCGGGGCGGGCGGCGATCCGGCCCACGGTGGCCACCATGCCCGCGGTTCGATTGGCTTCGGATTCGACAAACGCGATCCATTCCGCCGCGGCTGCCAGCGCGTCGCGACGCAAATGCATCGGGGTGGTTCCGGCGTGATTCGCCTGACCGCGAAACTGCAATTCCAATCTGCTCTGGCCGGCAATCGCGTCGACCACGCCCAGTTGGAGATCTAGGCTTTCGAGAACCGGCCCCTGCTCAATGTGGAACTCGAGATAGCCGAACGCGCCGGTGTCCATGGCTGCTTCGGGGATCTTGAGCGGATCAAGCCCGAACGCTCGAATGGCCTCGCTAACCGTGATTCCCCGCGCGTCTTTCTTTGCGAGCAATGCGTCATCGAATGTACCCGCGAGCCCTCTGCTGCCGAGGAAGGGAATCCCGAACCGCACTCCTTCCTCCTCGGAAAACCCGATCACTTCAATTGAAAAAGGCAGCCGTCTGCCATCCAGCGCTTCCACCAGCGCGATTCCCAGAACCACACCTAACACACCGTCGAATGCGCCGCCGCGGGGAACAGTATCCAGGTGCGAGCCAATCAAAAGCCGGCCTTCCTCGGTTCCCGCATAGAGCCCGCGCAGGTTACCGGCGGCGTCCACGCGGACGCTCATCCCCAGCCGCTCCATCCACGATTGCAACTGGCGGTGCACTTCGCGCATCGGCGCGCACAGAAAAGTCCGTGTGGTATAGCCGGGCTCTTCCGTAAAAGTAGCCAGCAGCCGGCAACAACCGATGACATCCATATCAGGACCCCCGGTAAGTGCTGTAGCCGTAGGGCGTCAGCAGCAAGGGAATGTGATAACCGCCGGCCGCATCGGCCACCCCGAAACGGATCACGATTTCATCCAGAAAGGGCGGGTCAGGCAAGTTTTCCCCTCTCTCCCGATGGTACGCCGCCGCGTGAAACACCAGCTCATACACGGCGGGGATCAGCGCGTCGTTGGAGAGCAGTGGTTCCTCCGTCCGTCCGTCGGCGTTGGTGATGGCTGTTGTCAGATGCTGCCGCTGCCGCCCTTCCACACGGTACAGGTCGATTGCCATACGGGCAGCCGGTTTGCCGATCGTCAGATCGAGAACGTGCGTGGAAAGTTGCCCCATGCTATCTCCGCAGCGTTAGCCCCAGACAACCGAATGGCGGTCTGGGTTCGGTGAACGCCCCCAGGTTTTCGCCCGCCTCCATCACGGTATCCCAGGTGCGGTTCTGCGCTTCGAGATTCACTTCGCTCACTTCGGGAATTTCCGCCAGCATCCGCGTTCCCACCTGGTAGATCACCTGCTGAATGCTGCCGGATTGAAAACCCTGAAACACCTCGTGCACCAGACTCCGGACGCGCGCCGGTAGCCTTCCCCCACTCAAGCCGTGCTCCGGGCTGGTGTATATCCAATCCAGACCCAACCACATGTGCAAGGGGCGATTCCGGATTTCCGGCAATGTCGTGTACTGGTCGCGGAGGAACCCCGTAAAGGCGCTGCCCCCCAGCCGGAGCAATCGAAAATCCACGATGCCGGAGCGCAACTCCTGAATCCCTGAGCTTTGAAGTTCAACGCGCGCGGTGGAGCGCTCTCCACCCGCGGGGGTGAATGCCATACCGCCCTCCCCGGTGGCGCGGTAGGGAATCTCTTCCGCCGACACCTGGACTCCTTCCGTTTGCGGATAGGCGCTCAAAAATTTAGCGGCCAGAAAACAGCAGTACGATTCGAGATCGTAGCCGGTGAAATTCAACGTCTCGCGCTGGATGAAGTTCTTCATGGAATCGGTGGCCACCAGTCCGGTATTGTTGCCTTCGGTGTACGTGGGCCAGAAAGCATCGCCGTACAAAAGCATCAGAACGTTCGCGCCAAACACGGGACTTTTGCCTTCCTCCGCTTGACCTTCGCGCTGAAGGCGGTACACGGTCACGTCTCCCTTGCCGTAATAATTACGCTTGGGGCCGCTGGCGAAGTAATGCATGAATTGCTTCGACAATACCGTTTCGCACCCAGTATTGCAAATGGCATCCAAACTGCTCTAAGTTTCCGATGGAGGTTTGCATGAAAATACTCATTCTTGCGATAGCGGCGCTCACCCTAGGGGGAATCAGTCCGGCGAAGGACAAAGATAAGGGCACGACAAAAATGGCTGCGCCCACTTCCCAGAGTTCTCAGGCCCAGAAGTGGGAGGGCAGGCTCGTCGATGCCGGCAGGTCTAATTGCGGTGTGGAGACCGCATCGGCAGCTCCGCAAGGCATGTGCCCGGTCAGCGTTGCCACGGCCCACTTCGGCCTGATCATGCCGGACGGAAAAGTGGCGAAGTTCGACGAAGGCGGTAATAGTAAGGCCATGGATGCTCTTAAGAAAAGCAAGAAGGGGAGCAAGATGGCCACGGATTTCTGGCGCACCGGGAAAACCTCCAGCCACGTCCGGGCATCCGTCGCCGGCACCATCACGGGCGATACGTTGAACGTCGAATCGGTCAAAATCGATTAACCCGCGAGCCGCCCGCCGCGGTTTGGACAGCTTACAATAGAGGGTTAACCCTCATGAGCAAGATTAACAGCTTCCAATCCGCGTCCACGCTAAAGGTGGGAAATCGCTCGTACCGCATCTATCGACTCGACGCGATCGAAAAAGCCGGCTTTGCGAAACTCGCCCGCATCCCCTACTCGATCCGCATCCTCCTCGAAAACCTGCTGCGTAATGAAGACGACCGCACGGTGCGCCGCGCCGATATCGAATACGTGGCGAACTGGGACACCGGCTGCGCGCCGCAGGACATCAACTTCCGCCCCGCGCGCATTCTGATGCAGGACTTCACCGGCGTCCCGGCGGTAGTGGACCTGGCAGCCATGCGCGACGCTTTGATGAAGTTGGGAGCCGATCCGAAGCTCGCGAATCCGCTGATCCCCGCCGATCTCGTCATAGATCATTCGGTGCAGGTGGATAACTTCGGAACCAAGGATTCCTTCGATTTGAACGTGTTGCTCGAATACCAGCGCAATCACGAACGCTACTCGCTGCTGCGGTGGGCGCAGACCGCCTTCCGTAACTTTCGCGCTGTGCCGCCCGGCACGGGCATTGTGCATCAGGTGAATCTCGAGTATCTCGCTTCGGTGGTTTTCCGCAATGAGGTTGAGGGGGAGACCATTGCTTATCCCGATACGCTGCTGGGGACGGATTCGCACACGACGATGATCAATGGTCTTGGCGTCGTGGGCTGGGGCGTGGGTGGAATTGAAGCCGAAGCGTGTATGCTCGGGCAGCCGATCACCATGCTTCTGCCGCCAGTGGTCGGATTCAAACTCGAGGGCGTGGTGCCGGAGGGCGTCACCGCCACCGACGTCGTACTCACCGTGACGCAAATGCTGCGTAAGAAGGGAGTGGTGGGTAAATTCGTCGAGTTTTACGGTCCCGGAGTGAAGCAGTTGAGCCTTGCCGATCGGGCCACCATCGCCAACATGGCTCCCGAGTACGGAGCGACCATAGGCTTCTTTCCCGTGGATGAGCAGACGCTGGCTTACCTGAAGCTTTCCAATCGTCCGGCCGAACTGATCGAACTGGTCGAGGCTTATTCCAAGGAGCAAGGGCTGTTCCTGACCGCTGGTTCCCCCGATCCCATATACAACGACACGCTCTCGCTGGACCTATCCACCGTGGTTCCTTCCGTTGCCGGGCCCAAACGCCCGCAGGACCGCATCAATTTACCCGACGTGAAGCAGAATTTCCGCGACGCGCTGGGAACCGATTTTAAAAGCGAAGGCGATGTTCGCGACGGCGCCGTCGTCATTGCCGCGATCACGTCTTGCACCAATACGTCAAATCCCGCCGTAATGCTCGCCGCCGGATTGCTGGCTCACAAAGCGGTGGTAAAGGGTCTTACGGTGAAGCCATGGGTGAAAACATCGCTCGCCCCCGGCTCCAAAGTCGTGATGGATTACTATCAGCAGGCCGGCCTGATTCCGGCCATGGAAGCGCTCGGATTCAACCTCGTCGGCTACGGCTGTACGACCTGCATCGGCAACAGCGGGCCTCTGCCCGACGCTGTCGCGGAAGCGGTAACCAAAGGCAAGCTCACCGTTGCCGCCGTTCTGAGCGGTAATCGAAATTTTGAAGGCCGGGTCAATCCACTGGTAAAGGCGAATTACCTCGCGTCGCCGCCGCTGGTGGTGGCCTATGCGCTTGCGGGCACGGTGGACATCGACTTGCAGCACGACTCCCTTGGTACTGGTTCCGACGGAAAACCCGTCTACCTGCGCGACATCTGGCCGTCGAATGAAGAAGTGCAGAAGGCGGTCGAGACTTCGGTGCGCAACGAAATGTTCGACAAGCAGTACTCCGTGGTCTTTGAAGGAGATGCGCAGTGGCAGCACATCCGGACGGCTACGGGCGACCTGTTTGCCTGGGATGACGCCTCTACGTATATCCGGCGTCCTCCCTACTTCGACAACATGACCGACCCCAACGCCCCCGTCGCCGATCTGGAGAGTCTGCGCGTGCTGGCGGTGCTCGGCGATTCCATCACCACCGATCATATTTCCCCGGCGGGAAACATTGCCAAGGATGGTCCGGCGGCCCGCTACCTGATGGAGCACGGCGTGGCGCCGCAGGATTTCAATCAGTATGGAGCCCGCCGCGGCAATCACGAGGTGATGATGCGCGGCACCTTCGCCAACATCCGGCTGAAGAACGCGCTGGCAGGCGGAGTGGAAGGCCCCTGGACCACGCATCAGCCGAGCGGCGATCTGATGTTCATCTACGACGCGGCAGTGCGTTACAAAGCGGAAAGCGTGGGCCTGTTGGTGCTGGCCGGAAAAGAGTATGGCTCCGGCTCCTCCCGGGATTGGGCGGCTAAAGGCGTTCAACTGCAAGGGGTGCGCGCGGTAATTACCGAAAGCTACGAGCGGATCCATCGCTCGAATCTGGTGGGGATGGGCGTGCTCCCGCTGCAGTTTCTGCCGGGCGATACCAGAGACTCCCTCGGGCTCACCGGCAAGGAAGTGTTCACCATTACCGGGATCGCGGAGGGTATCGCGACATCAAAACGCGCCAGTGTGCTGGCGGTTTCCAGCGATGGAACCGAAAAGAGCTTCAGCGTAGCGATCCGCATCGATACTCCCACGGAAGCCGAATACTACCGTGCCGGCGGTATCCTGCCCTACGTTTTACGGCAGCTCGCCGGCGCCACGGTCGTAGCGACGGTCTGAGCTAAGACGACACTTCATCCAGCCAGTCCGGCCTTTTCAACACTTCCCGCGGCCGGCTGCCATCGGGCGGTCCGATGATGCCGTCACGATGCATCATGTCCAGAATGCGGGCGGCGCGGCCATAGCCGAGGCGCAGCCGCCTTTGCAGAATGGAGGTGGACGCCTTGCCCATTTCGAGCACCACCTTAACGGCTTCCTCGTACATCTGGTCCTGCTCGCCGCCGCCTTCTTCGCCCGCGCCAATCTCCAAATCGTCGTCTTCCGAAGGCGGAGGCAGCAGGTAGGACTGGTCGTAATCGGGCATCGCCTGATTGCGCCAATGCTCCACCACGCGGTTGATTTCGTTCTCGGTGACCAGCGATCCATGCACGCGAATCAGCCGTGACGATCCAGGCGGCAGGTAGAGCATATCGCCCTTACCCAACAGGTGCTCGGCGCCCATCACATCCAGCACCGTGCGCGAGTCGACACGGGTCGCCACCCGGAAACTGATGCGGGAAGGGAAGTTCGCTTTAATCAAGCCGGTGATTACATCCACGCTCGGACGCTGCGTCGCAAGCACGAGGTGCATTCCTACGGCACGCGCCATCTGAGCCAACCTCGTGACGGAAGCTTCGACATTCGCGCGCTCGAGCATCATCAGGTCAGCCAACTCATCGATGACGATCAAAATGTACGGGAGAGCCTTCATTTCCTCCGGAGGCGCTTCTTCTTCGTCGAAAAGGCTGCGCGGCTCCGCGGAAAGCTGCTTTACTTTTTTATTGAACTGATCGATGTTGCGCACGCCCTGGCTGGCCAGCAACTTCAGCCGCCGCTCCATTTCCATCACCGCATTGCGAAGCGCATTGGTAGCCTGTTTGGCATCCGTAATGACCGGCGTCAGCAGGTGGGGAATGCCCTCGTAGATCCCCATCTCCACCCGCTTGGGATCAATCAGCACCATGCGCACATTATCCGGGGTCGCCTTGTAGAGCACGGACATGATCAGCGAATTGAGCATCACGCTCTTTCCCGATCCGGTCGATCCCGCAATCAGCAGATGCGGCATCGATTCGAGCGCCGCCACCTTGATTCGCCCGTTGATGTCTTTGCCGAGACAGATCGTCAGCCGCGATGCGGAATCGTTGAACTCGTCCGATTCCAGAATCTGGCGCAGGCTGATCACTTCCCTCCGCGAGTTCGGCACTTCAATCCCGACGGTCGGCTTACCAGGCAGCCGCTCGATGAAGATCGACTCGGCCTGAAGCCCCAGACACAGATCGTCATTCAAAGTCACGATGCGGCTGTATTTAACGCCGGCTTCCGGCTTGAATTCGAACGTTGTCACCACGGGGCCGGGATTGATCTGCACCACTGACCCGAGCACATTGAACTCTTCCAGCTTGGATTTAATTCTAGCGGCGATCTCTTTTAATTCATTCCCATCGTAGCTGGTGCGTACCGGCGCTTCATTCAACAGAGTGGTGGATGGAGGCTCAAACGCAACGGGCCGCCGCGGCGGTGCATGGGGGAGGGCCCGGGGAGGTTCCGGCTCCGGCGCAGACATGGTGCGAACGGGGGCAGGTTCCGGTTCTTCCAGTACACAGATCGGAATTTCCTCGGCGGCCGGCTCTACATGCTGTTCTGGTTCAGAGTCCGGTTCGGGCTCAGACTCCTCCCACGGAGGCCGGTCTTCATTCAAAGGCGGGGAAGCGGCTGCGGGCTCCTCCTGACGCGGAGCCGGAGATGGCCTTTTGACACGTGCCCGGTCCACTTTGAGCCGCTGCCTCGCCATCCGCCGCATGGCTCGTTGGGCGCTCCATGCCTTCCAGCGGCTACGTTGTTTCTGCGACCACTGCATCGGACCGGCAAACCAGACCGGCACCTTCGAGAGCGAGAACGTAGAGACCAGATACAAGGAGAGGAACAGACAGGTCGCAGTGAACAGTGCCGCGCCGGTAGGATTGAGGGAGTTCACCAAAGTATCGGCCATCAACACCCCGGCTAGACCTCCGGAGGGTAGCACGCCGGCGAACGGCCTCCCCCACGGCAGCAAGGCGAACGCCGTGCATAACCCTAACAGCATCATGAAGAAGCCAAACGCTTTGATAAGTGGAACTTCAATCGGCTTGGAACGGATCCACTTCAGGGAAAGGGCTCCCATGCCAAGCGGTAGCAGCCACGCGGCAGCTCCCAGCAACTGGTAGAGGAGGTCGGCGGTGTAGGAACCGGCTTTTCCAATCAGGTTATGGACCCGAAGGGCTGGCGTAGCCGTATTGAACGAGGGATCGCCCGGATGGAAGGAGAACAGGCTGAGCGAGATTACCAGCGCCCCTACAAGATACACGACACCTGTGGCTTCATTGAGCCTTTGGTATCGGGTTGGTCCTAAAAGTCTCATCCGTACCTTACCGGGAAGGGCGGCGGATGAGCCAGAGCGTTCACCATTATACGTCAAAGCAATGCTACTTGATCCCGACCACCATGGAATCCGGTCCGGCCAGATGCTCAACGCGCGTCTCGCGGAAGCCTTGCTCCTTCATCCAGCCCTGGCAATCCGCGCCCGTATAGTCGAATCCGCCCGGAGTTTCGATCAGCATATTCAGGCTCATCAGCAATCCGAAGGCATTCTGCCGGCGCTCATCGTCGATCAGCGCCTCATAGACAATCAGCGCTCCGCCCTCTGGCAGAGCAGCGTGTGCCTTGGCGAGAAGAAGACGCTTCGTCTCCAGGTCCCAATCGTGGAGAATGTGGCCCATGACGATGACGTCCGCCGGCGGCAGTGGATCGGTGAAGAAACTGCCCTCCTGGAATCGCAACCGGTCCTTAAGACCGAAGCCTGCCGCGTATTCCTCGAATACCGGCCGCACCGCCGCCAGATCGAAGCCGATTCCCTGCAGATGATCATGGGCGAGCGCCAACTGGACCGGCAACCCGCCTTGCGCGCAACCCACATCGGAAAAGGTACGGTACTCGCGCCACGGGAACTTCGCCGCAATGGACTGTGCCGCTGGCAGGCTGATGCCGGTCATGGCGGACAAGAACTGCCGCAGCCGCGCGGGGTCGGAATACAGCGCATCGAAAGGGTTGGCTCCGAGCTTGGATTCATTTTGCGGCTGGCCGGTGCGCAATGCTTCCGTCAGGGAACCCCAGAACGGGTACAGCCGTGCGTTCGCCATCTCCAACAATCCGCCGAGATAGCTGGGTTTACCACGGTCCAGGAAAAGAGCGGTCTCGGGAGTGTTGCGGTAGTGCGCCCCCTCCCGTTCCAGCATGCCGAGCGCGACCAGCGCATCGAGAAAATCCCGCACGGCGCGCGGGTGAAGTTTTAGCTGCTCTGCGATTTGATCCGCCGTGAGAGGCGTTGGCGCCAGTGCGGAAAATAATCCCAGTTCAACCGCGCTCAACAGCGTTTTGGAGCCCCAGAACGCCAAGCCAAGCTGAAGAATGCGATCCGGGGCGGGGTGAGTTGATGGTGTTTTCATATTCAGATATCAGGTTGACCCGAAAATTCGACGCGGGAATAAATCTCCGCCATGGGAATCAGGCACGGCACGCTTTCCAATTGCAACGATCCCTCGATGCCGGTAAGTTCCGTGAGGATCCAGCGATCGCCGGACATCCTGCGAAAGCGTTCCACTCTTGCTTCTGTCTGAGCAACCAAAACGTACTCCTGCAAGGACGGCAGTGTGCGGTAACCGGCGAATTTCGCGCCTCGGTCATACGCTTCCGTAGATCGGGAAAGTACTTCCAGGATAACGGCCGGATTGCTCACGGTATCCCGGCGCTCGTCCAGGTACTCCGGTTGTCGGGAAAGTACCATCACGTCAGGGTACGTGTACATCCCCCGGGCGGATACCCATAGCCGCAGATCAGGCCCGGCAGGTTCGCAGGTAGAGGTTTTCAGGACATTTCGAAGCTCAGCGGCAAGATTGATCTGTATTCGATTGTGCTGATGGCTGCCGCCCGCCATCGCGAACATCCGGCCGTCCCAATATTGGCTCTTGGCCGCGGCGTCACGCTCGATGGCGAGATACTCCTCCGGCGTCAAAAAGGTCTGGGGCTGCGCAGACATTAACTTTATACTGTCCCATATGACGCCCCAGCCGGGCGGTGCCACCATCGGTTAGCGCGTCGCCCGAAGTAACCGCAGACCGTTGAAGGTAACCAGCAGCGTCGCTCCCATGTCGGCCGCGATGGCCATCCATAGCGTGGCCAATCCAGCAAACGCCAGTACCAGGAAGACGGCTTTCAAACCAATCGCAAAAATCACATTTTGACGAATCACCGCGGACGCTCTCTTCGCATGCCGCAGCAGGAAACTCAGGCTGCGCAAATCTTCATTCATCAAAACGACGTCGGCGGTTTCCAGTGCCACGTCGGTGGAGCGGCGGCCGAGGGCGATTCCCACACTGGCGCTCGCCAGCGCCTGAGCATCGTTAATCCCATCGCCGACCATCGCCACGTGTATGAACTCTTCCCGCATTTCCCGGACCGACGTGGCCTTTTCTTCGGGGAGCAGCTCGGCGCGAATGTCGTCGATGCCGAGCTGTGCCGCCACGGCCGTGGCGGTAGGCTTGTTGTCTCCGGTCAGCATCACAATATTCTCGATTCCGGCGCGCTTCAGTCCGGCAATTGCCTCCGCGGCTTCCACACGCAGAGGATCCGCCAGCGCCACGACCGCCCACACCTCGCGCTCCGTTCCGCAAAGGAACGCCGTGTGCCCTTCAGCTTCCAACGCCTCCACTTGCGAGCAAATTCCTTCTCTCTCGAGTCCTTTTTCGTGCAGGAAGCGGTGACTCCCCGCCCAGAAGCGCTCCTCCCCCACCACTGCCTCCGCACCGCGCCCTCGGAAAGCGCGGAAGTCGCTAACCGCCTCCGGCTGCACGCCTCGGTGCGCGGCATAGCGAACAATCGCGTGGCCCACCGGATGTTCGCTACGCTGTTCGAGCGTCATCAACCGCCGTAATGCTTCGGTGTGTTCGAGCCCGTCCACCGTCCGGAAGGTCTGCACTTCCGGACGGCCCTGGGTCAGCACGCCCGTCTTGTCGAACGCGAACGCCCGCAGCTTCGCAGCCTCTTCGAGATACGCTCCGCCTTTGATGAGGACTCCCTGACGGGCAGCCGAGGCGAGTGCCGCCACCACCGTAACCGGAGTGGAGATGACCAGCGCACAGGGACACGAGATAAGCAGAATCACCATTCCCTGGTAGGCGGCATGTCCCCAGTCGGAGCCTCGCAACAGCGGCGTAAAAAGCGTAACCAGAATCGCCAGCAGGAACATGGCGGGCGTATACACTCGCGAAAAACGCTCCACGAACTGCTCGCTGGGGGCACGGCGGTGATGCGCCCCTTCCAACATACGAAGCATGCGCGCGAGCAGCGTATCGGAGGGCGCCCGCGAAACTTTTATTTCCAGCAAGCCGTCGCCGTTGATCGTGCCCGCATACACCGTGGAGCCTGACTGCTTGAACACGGGAATCGATTCGCCGGTGATCAACGCCTGGTCCACATGAGATTCGCCGGTGAGGATCTCGCCATCGCAGGCAATGCGCTCCCCTGGCTTGCTGCGGACGGTTTCGCCGACCTTGATCTGGTCGACTGGCACCCGGTGTTCGCCGTGCGCATGTACCACCGTGGCTTCCGCCGGTGCCACTTCCAGCAAGGAGGAAACGGCTTTACGGGCGCGGCTCATGCTCCAGCTTTCCAGCGATGCCGCAAGCGAAAAGAGAAAGGCGAGCGATGCGCCCTCCACCCATTCCTGAAGAAGGATGGCCCCGAAAATAGATACCGCCACCAGCGCATTCATTTCCGGGCTGAGGCGGCGCAAGGATTGCCAGGCTTTCGGCGCGGCGTAGAACATGCCGCACAACATCGCGATCAGATAGCAGGCGATGGCGAGCGGGGGAACCGCCTCGCCATGATGTTCATGCACCAGCAGGGAGTGGGCGAAATCGCTGAACGACGTCGCCTGGAACAGGGCTCCGCAAACGGTGGCGAGTCCACTGACGGCAGTGAGCACCGCCCGGCCGTGGCGCTCTGTGAACGAGCGATATTCGCGCCTTTCCCGAAACGGCTCAGCCTTCAGACCGGCGCGAGCCACGGCTGCTGTGATCACGGCGGCATCGAGCTTTGCTTCTTCGAAGGCTACGGTCATCTTCGCATGAAGCACGTCGAAGCTGAGATCCAGGATGCCGGGAAGATCGCGTAGTTCGCGTCGAAGCAGCGAGACTTCTTCGGCACAATCCATCCCATGAATGCGGAACTCGGCGCTGGTGCTAATCGTAAGACCCTCTTCTTTAAGGATTGCACGCCGTCCGTATCGCGCACACGCCGTTCCGGAATCCATTGTTCCGGGGAAGGAACAAGTAAACGGAACCGGTTGCCCCGGGACGGCATCCCTGAAGAGAGGACTATCCATGAATCCGCCGCACACCCGGCTTTGGTCCCGGCGCAGGCTTCTAATCTCCGCTTCGTCGCTGTTTTCCGCGTCCACACTGCTTCACAGCCAGCAGGACGTTACGTTTTCAACCGACGTCAAAGTGGTGAATGTGCTGGTGACGGTATTAAACCGCGGGGGCGAGCTGATCCGCGATCTCGCCAAAGATGATTTCTCCATATTCGAAGCCGGCCGCCCGCAGACGATTCGTTACTTCGCCAGAGAGTCAGACCTTCCGCTGACCATCGGGTTGCTGGTGGACACCAGCATGAGCCAGCGGCGGGTGCTCGATGCCGAGCGCGGCGCGAGCTTCCGGTTTCTCGATCAGGTGCTGCGGGAAAGCAAAGACCGGATGTTCCTGATGCAGTTCGACATGGCCGTGCGCATTCGGCTGGGTCTGACGTCGTCGCGCAAAGAACTGGATGAGGCGTTGGCTTTCGTGGATACGCCGACCAGGCGGGAGCTGATGAATCAATACGGCGGCGGCACGTTGCTGTTCGATGCGATCGTGACGGCATCGAAAGATTTCATGAAGGGCCAGACCGGACGGAAAGCCTTGATCGTGCTTTCGGATGGTGTGGATACCGGCAGCGATGCCACTTTGAACGATGCTGTGGATGCGGCCCAGCGCGCAGACACACTCATTTATTCGATCCTGTTTTCCGACTCGCGGGTGTACACCAGAGACGGACGGGGCGCGCTCTCACGGCTGTCGAAAGAGACCGGCGGCGGCTTCCATGAGGTGTCGAAGAAGCAGACGATCGAGCAGATTTTCGACGGCATCCAGCAGGAATTACGCAGCCAGTACAACCTCGGCTATGTTTCCGATCTGCCGGTGCGCGTATCCGAATTTCGAAAAATTCAGGTGACTACGAAACAGAAAGGTCTGGCCGTCCAATCGCGAGATAAGTACTGGGCTCAGCGTTGATTTCCCGTACACGGTCAACGGCCCCAATGACCTGGATCGAGGGAACGCTGGACATACCGCCCTGGGCCACGATTGTCTCCGCGCGCGCCTTCCACGGCGCCCACACCACCGGGTCCGAGGTGGCGAACAGCACGACCAATGGAATGCCGAAAGCCGCGGCCATATGCGCCGGACCCGAGTCATTCCCCACAAAAAGGGAGGCACCGGCAAGGGTGCTCATGGTCTCGCGCAAGGGGGCGTTCAAGGTTCGAAACTTCCGGTAGGCTTTCAGATCTTCGCCCGGCCCGCCAATGAACACGGGATCCAAATTGCAATGGGACTGAAGGTAGGCCCCGACCTCGAGAAAACGCTCCGCCGGCCAAGCCTTGCCGGGTTGGGATGCCAGGGCATGGATCACGGCGTAAGGGGAAGGGAAGCGCGCCGGGAGTGCAAAGAGCCTCGCCCGCGGAATCTCAACTGGTTGCACGCCCAGATAAAACATTGCCGAGGCCAGATGTTCCGCGGTGTGCACCTTACGCTCCACCTGAAGAACGCGCTGGGCCGTGGGGATGATCACGTTGTGCGCGAACGCATAGCGGTAGTGGCCGAAGCCGGCCCGATACCTGGCTCCGGAGCCGAGCGTCAAAAAAATGCTGCGCGTGCCGCCATGCAGGTTGATCGCGAGTTGCGGATGAAAGCGACGCAACGCTTTCATTTTGGGCGGCAGCGTCTCGTCGATGTCCGGATTGTCCTCGAAAATGCCAGCAAACCTCGGCTCGACGACCACACCAATACGCAGATCCGGCCGGTAGCGTTTCAGCAATTGGATGGCGGGAGTGGTAAGCACACAATCGCCCAGCGAGCGGAGCCGCACAATCGCGACATGCGCTTCTTTCCCCAACTGGTCGAGAACACCTGCCATCCTAAACCTGGGTGGTTAGTCTTCGATACGCGCTTCATCGATCAACATGACTGGAATGCCATCCCGAACGGGATACACGCGCTTGCACTGCACACACTTCAAACCGGTCTCTCCGTTCTCCAGCCGGACCTCGCCCTTGCAAAACGGGCACACCAGGATCTCCAACAATTCTTTGCTAATCGCCATATTTCAGATTCCTTCGCGAAAACGCTCTTTCGAGTTTAACAGTGTTGCGATCGCGAGCGGCTACGCTTCCAGGCGCGGGTCCCGCACGGCGAAGCCACACGCAAAATGATAAACCACCTGCCCCTGATGCGGCTGGAGTTGCAGGTAACGGTGGACTTCCTCATCGTAGAAGGCGCCGATGCCTGTGGCCTGGAATCCCATCGCTTCCGCGGCGATGTAAAGGCGCTGTCCAATGTGGCCGGCTTCAAACAACGCGTAACGGTAACCGCGTGCGCCGTGATCGGCGGCGGCGCGTTCGAGATCCGCAACCATGGAGAAAGTCACGCAGGAATTCCCGGCCAGGTCCTGACCAAGGCTCAAGCCGGCCGCCATCACGCGCTGATCGCCTTCCTTCAAGCAAGCCAGTGTGCCGGACTCCCTCCAATACCGGTACACGCCGCACGCCAGATTCTCAACCCGATGTACGTACGCGTAAAGCGTAATGTATGCCGCGGCCGGGGCGCCGAACAAGTCGCCTTCAAAGTCGCTTTGAAAGGGCCTCGCCGCCAGTTGCAGAAGCGTGGAAAACTGCTCAAAAGAAATCCGTTCCGAGCCGCCGCAAAAATCAAGAGCCGATCTCCGCCCCCGTACCACCTCGCAGAAGGGACGTTCTGAGGTCGCAAGCGGCGCGAGAAGCACGGCGCCTTCGCCGCCCTGCGCCATGCCAGGCTGGGCCACAGTGTGCGGCGGCGGGTCGACGTTGGTCGCGGCCTGTATGGCGTCGATTCGCGGATACTCCTGCCGCACGGTGGAGAGTTGGTTTGCCACGCCGCCCAACCAGTGCTCCGGCAGCGGCGGGCGTTCTTCCACCGGGATGCCGCTGCCAGTCAAACCGACGATCAGCATCGGCCACTCGTCGGTCAAATGGAGCAGCGAACCGACGTCGCGATCGGAAAAGTGGCCAAAGGCGAACGCTTCACATCCCAACGACCGGGCAGCCTGCGCCAGGGATCCCCAGGCATGTCCGATATCATGCAGGCAATACCGGTACGCCCGGTCGCGATACTTCCATGCTTCGCGCCAGGCGATGGAGGTCAGCACAAACACCAGTGGGCAGTCGCGGAACCAGGGAGCGAGCGCTAACCGCATCAATTCCTGTGCCGCTTCGCCGCCGCGCATCCGCTGCTCCGCCATGTGCGATGACACCCGATAGTGGTACAGCCCGTCACCCCAGCCGGCGAGCCCCCTCGTGGCGAAGTGGAAATCCGTCGGGTGCAGGTTTCCAGACGAAGGATTCACCCGGAGCGCATAACGGTAACCCGTGGATGGGACCACCTTGGTTGCGCTGATGGCGGCGGCGTGAAAGAGCAGCGAGGATAGAAAACCGGATCCATCGGCGGCGACGGCGAGGCCGGGCGGCCCTCCGAGCACCTGCAACGCCGGAGTGCGTGGCGCGCTTGGGTCTGCCGGAAGGTCGAGCACCGGCACATCCTCATACTGCCGGAACGGGTCCGGCATGTTCGCCCAATCGAGCGTATGGGGATGGCCGTAGATGCTCTCGATCGTATGCTTGGTCGCCTCGTGATAGGCGAACATGGCTTCGATCTTCGGGAATCGCGGAACCAATTACAATCAGAGCATGCATCGCTTTCTTTTGCACAATGGCGAGATTCGGGAAACGTCGGCAAAGGTGTTGAGCCCGGGGCAGGTTGGGGTCATGAACGGCTGGGGCGTGTTCAGCACGCTGCGGGTTAAACAAGGAGTCCTGTTTGCCTGGGAGCGCCACTTTGCGCGGATGAAGAAAGACGCGGAGTTGATGCACATTCCCTTTCCCGCGGATCCCGCCGGCATGGCGGCGGATATAGGGAGGCTCCTCCACGCGAACGAGGCCTACAACGCCACATTGCGCGTGGCCATCGTTCGAAATCGTGGCGGGATGTTTGAAGCGCCCGTCATCGAACACGATTACGACATGATCGCCTTCACCAAGGATCTCAATCACTGGGGGGACGGAGTCCGGTTATCGGTTAAGCAAAAAGCACGCCTTTCCGGATCGGATTTTTCGGGAGCAAAGATCCTGTCGTGGTCAATGAATCTCACCTGGCTCGAAGAAGCGCAGCAACGCGGCTTCGATGAAATGATGCTGCTGGACGATCGCGGATTGGTCTCCGAATGTACCGGTGCGAACATCTTTATCGTGCGCGGCGGCGAAGTGTGGACGCCGCCGCTTAGTTGCGGCTGCCTGCCCGGGGTGACGCGGGCTATCCTGCTGGAAGAAATTCGAGTCCCGGGCATTTCTGTTGCGGAACGTGAGATCACCCTTGAGGAGTTGGCTTTGGCGGACGACGTATTCATCACTTCCAGCACGCGTGATCTACTGCCCGTCCACGAGATCGATGGCGTCTCCAGGGCCGGGAGCCGTGGGAGGGTGCGCGAAGAACTACTCGAAGCTTTCCGTGCCCATCTGACGGCCTACATCGCACAATCCAAAGTAAATTTTCACAATATCACGGCGTAAACTTACGAATTTTGTACTACACTGGATTTGTCTGGAATCTATGGTCGTCGTCTGTCCCAGCTGCGGATCCACTCACGTGCGCCACTCGAGATTCATGCACCTGGGGGAGCGGATCCTGTCGTGGTTGGGCCGCCACCAGTTGCGCTGTAAGGATTGCCAACATCGCTTTGCGGCCCGCGTATGGAAGCTGGCCGATCTCCGGTATGCGCGATGCCCGAAGTGCTACCGGATGGATCTCAGTACCTGGACTGAGGAGCATTACCTGCCCAAGTTCGTGACGCTTACCCGCCTGAGGCTCGGCGCCAAGCGTTTGCGGTGCGAGTATTGCCGCTTTAATTTCGCCGGATTCCGGCCAGTGAAGCAACGGTATAAGCGCAAAAAATCCGGTCGAAGTTCGCCGGTTGAGGGAGCGGAGAAAGTAACCGTGGACTGAAGCTGTCCGGGAGGAAGGGGACAAAGAGAAATGGTTCCAAGTGACCAACTTTCCAGCTTGCTCACCCGCCGTGCATGCTCGGCGTGAGCGTGGCAGCATGTTTCGCCGGACAAAATAGTTGTCGCTTCCCGCAACCGATTTCGGCGGCTGCGCTTCACCGCTTCAACTCCTGCCAGCCAGCCAAACACGCCGAGGCAGACTGCTCACATCGACCTTTCACTCGCCCGCAGGGATTTCCCGTCTCCAGGTAGCCCAGGCAGGGTCACTGTTCCCGATCTGATATTTCGCTTGTCACGGCTTGCCAGCCTGGAACCCGTTCGGCCACCGGTTCACAGCCTGCGTTTTCACGTTGAGGCTGATCGCCACCGGCAACCCGTTGCTCTCGCTTTGCAAGACCGCTCCTCGTCTCTCCTTCCACCATCGCTCCGCTTCGGGACTTTCATCCCTCAGGCTCTGCGGCTCTTACGAACCGCGTTCGCGCCTGGCGAAAGCACTTACGAAGATGCCCACCGTAGTTTCACGCCCGATCTCTCTTCGCTCCCCGCCAACGGCTTTTTAAGGTACATTGGCGGATCATCGTTTCGAGTCCGCTACGTTTCACCCGACTGCGCTGTTCCGCGTGCCTCTTGGAACCTCATCTACTATGGACCCGAACACGCGTGGTGTCAAATAAAAAGATCGATTTTGGCGGCCGTTTGTCACAGATTTAAAACCCATGCTCTTCAGGGGATTGCGGACACGTTCCTGTGACTATCCTGAGGAAAAAACGTACCGCCACAAGTTTGTTTCAGGGCTGACGGCGGGGGAAAGGTGTATACTCGATACTCGCTCTAGTTCATCCTTGTGCCGTTGCGCCATGCGGATAGCGTCCCAAACTTTGTGCTTATTTTACGCCACGCTCCTGTGCGGCCAGTCGCCCCCGGATCTCGACACGGTGATCCAAGCGGTCCGGAAGGAGTTTCAAGCGGAACGTTCCATGGAGGTGATGCGGAACGCCTACGCAACGGATCGTTATTTCACCTTCCCGCGATTTCAGGAAACCGCGAAATTCCTCCGAAAAAAGCTGGAAGCTTAAGGGCTTACAAAAGTAGAGATCGCCGGCGCGCCCGCCGACGGTGTCACCCAGGTTGGTTATTGGACAATGCCGTTGGCTTGGGACGTAAGAAGCGCCCGATTAGAAATCCTAGACCACAATCTGCCGGAGTCACAACGCGTCCTGGCGGATTATTCCAAGGTCCCCGCTTCGCTCGGGATGTGGAGCGGCCCCACTCCGAAAGAGGGCCTCACGGCGGAAATTGTGGAAGTGAAAAAACATGCGCTGGGGACCACGGACGTGCGCGGCAAACTGGTGCTCACCAGCGAAAATCCCGCGAACATCAAATGGCTGCTGGTAAAGGCCGGCGCCCTCGGCGCCGTCAACACGTTCACTGAGAACCCCGCCTTGCCGGATGACCGGCAGTGGATCAACGCCTGGGGCGATGATGGATGGGCGTTTACCAAACACAGTACGCCGCTACTTTGTTTTTCGATCACTCCGAGGCAGTCATCGCTCCTGCGGAAATTGCTGGCGAAAGGCGCCGTGAGGGTGAAAGCCACGGTTGATTCCCGATATTATGCGGGTTCCTATCCCTATGTGACAGGCGTCCTCGAAGGAACCGGCGGAGAAGAGGTGCTTACGCTAGCCCACATGTCGGAACAGGGCGCGCACGATAATGCCACCGGCGTGGCGGCGGCAGTGGAAGCGCTCGGCACCTTGAAGCGGCTGGTCGACGCCGCGGTGCTGCCACAACCGAAGCGAAGTATTCGCGTCCTGGTGATGGGGGAGATTTATGGGTCCATGCACTATGTGGCGAGCAATCCCGAGCGTATTCGCCGGACGATAGCGGCGATGTGTATGGATACCCCGGCTGGTTTTTACCACCTGGGCGGAACCGAATACACGTTCTATATGAATCCGCATACCGCCAAGGATTTCACAGACGCTTTGATCCTGAAAGTGGCGGCCGGCTACCTCCCATTGGTCGGGCGGCCATGGCATGAGAGGCCTTTCACCACCGGTACAGATACCTATCTGGCCGAACCGATGGTGGGGATTCCTACCGTTTGGGGCTACAGTGGCAGCGGCGTAGAAACCCATCACAACAGCGGAGATACGCCCGATCGTGTAGACGCCAGGTCGCTGCGGGATATCGGCGTCATCGATGCCGCGTTCCTTTATTACATTGCCAATGCCGGAGAGTCCGAGGCGGGTTGGCTGGCCAGGTTGGCCGAGAGCCGGGGGTATGGTCAGATCCTGAACGCGGCGGATTCCAAGAATCAGCCGCGGGCTAAGATCGCCTACTCCGTGGATCGCGAAAGCCAGGCGGTGTTGAGCGTCTTGCGGCTCGTTCCGCAAAACCACAGACCGGCACTGCGGGAAGCACTGCAGCCAATGCTCGACCGGCTGCGCTCGTTCGGGGATCTGCAAAGTTCCCGGTTGGCGGACGCCGGCGAATCCACTCCCGCGGCATCCGGCGAAGCCGGCAGGATCGTCGTGCAACGAAGGCGGTTCGGAACCCTGCCCCTCGATGACTTACCGCACGACCAGCGCCAAGGCTTCCCATCCGGGGCGTGGGCAATTGTCCCTACAATCGCACTGTATTGGTGTGACGGGCATCGTACACTCGCTGAGGTCATCCGGCTTACGACTTTAGAGCTGGGACCCTCGAACTTCGACTTTGTGGGTTACTTCAAATTTCTCCGCACGCACGGGTACGTAACTTTCGCCAGGGAATAGACCTAGGGTGCGGTTTGAGGCCGCGTGCACATTTTGCCGCATCTGTCCGATTTTACATAGCGTTCCACCGTTCTTGGGCGGCTAAGAACCTCTGGCACATGAATTGCTCTGACTGGAAGTGGCAACTATCAATTTAGGAGGAACACCATGAAGTTTAACCTGCTCACCCCCGCTTTTTCGGTCACCGTGATCGGTCTGCTATCCGCCGGCCTTTCCGCTGCACCGGCAGAGAAAGTGAAAGATAAAGACAAGGTGATGAGCTCCCAATCGGATCGCGGCCGGAACCGCCTCGAACGCGAGGTTCGCCACGAGTTGGTCATGCTCCCTTACTATGGGGTTTTCGATGTACTCGGATTCCGGGTGGATGGCAGCACGGTGACTCTCACCGGCGCCGTAACGCGTCCCACTCTGAAGTCCGATGCCGAGAAAATTGTGAAAGAACTGGAGGGCGTCGAAAGCGTCCGTAACGAGATCGAAGTTCTACCTCTTTCCCCGAATGACGATCGGATCCGGCTTGCGGTATATCGCGCAATTTATGGACACACGGCGCTGAACCGTTATGCGTTGCAGGCAGTTCCTTCGATCCATATCATTGTAAAAAATGGAAACGTTTCGCTGGAGGGGGTGGCGGCGAATGAAGGCGATCGCAATATTGCCAACATCCAGGCGAATTCGGTGTCCGGCGTCTTTTCGGTGAAGAATAACCTGCAGCTGGAAAGATAGACCGGCCCGCTCCGCAGGATGCGACTATGAAAATATTAATTGCCGTAGATGGCTCGCCAGGGTCGATGGCCGCTCTCCAGTCCGTAACGCAACGGCCCTGGCCGCCCCTTTCCGTGTTCCGAATTCTTACCTCGGTGGAAGAAAAGAGTGATTCCACGGAGCTTTCCGGCCATGGGCATGAAGAAGCGGAACACATCACGGCGCGCGCGGCTGATCTGCTTCAGAAAAGCGCTCTGAGGGTGGAGACCGTTATTCGTTACGGCGGCCCAGGCTCCACCATCGTGGAGGAGGCAGAGGAGTGGGACGCGGATTGGATTGTAGTGGGCGCCAATGACGAAAGCAGCACCCTTAAGAAATGGTTGCTGGGGAGTGTGGTGCAGAGTGTTGTGAAACACGCTCCCTGTTCGGTGGAAGTAATCCGGCAGAAGGTGAGGCTCCAACCGCTCGAAGATGCGCAGGCGCAGAAGGATCGGTCTCTCTCTGAGGGAACACCTAACCTCGAATTCGCTTGACCGGTTCCACGTTGCGACGCGCAGCGGTAGCCCGGTCAGGTTCCACTGGTAAAGCCGTCCGTGGGATAGCGCCAGCTTATCGCATGGCGGAAGAGTCGATCATCTTGTGGGTGCCTTCGAGTGTACGCGGGACAGGATGGCAACCCCGCCGAGCAACGAAACTGCCCCCGCTGCCGGCGGGAGTTGGATATTGCGTTTCTTTTGGCGAGAACTTTGAATCGGTAAAACTTTCTCCCGGGTGGTAAACGCAAAGACGCCCCAAGCCAGCCCTATCACTCCCAGGACGATCAAAATCGCGCCAAGCGCTCTCACCATCGGTTTCCCCCTGAGACGAGTAGCAGCAACTGCAGGACCAATGAACAGCTACACCGTCAGAGCGCCGATTCCCCGCCAGCATAGATTGGCCCCGAGATAGATTAGCCATAGGGCGAGCGCTTTCCGGAAGCCGCGGGAAGGAAATCGTGTTCCGAGCCAAGCCCCTAGGATCGCGCCCGGTACACCTCCCAACAAAAGCAGGCGAAGTACATGCGAATCAACTCCTCCATTGCTCATGTGAATGGATCCCGCGGCCACGGAAAGACCGAAGCCGAACAGGATGTCCGTCCCCACGATGGCCGAGGGAGTTAGCGTAGTCCAGTGCATCAAAGCCAGGGAGCCCAGGGCGCCGGCCCCGGCGCTGGAAAATCCCACTTCTAATCCGATCGGAAAGCAGGCAAACGGGAGCCGTTGGGACTTGTCGACCCCCGTGACCGCGCCCGCTTGCTTACGCACGAAATTCAAGGAAGCCGATAGGACAATCGTGATTCCCAGCAGCAGTAACAATGGGCCGTTCATGCCTTTCGTGTTCAGTCTGTCCAGAACGATGCTGCCTAACAGCGCCCCGGGGATGCCACCGGCCAGTAGCAGCGCCAGTATGCGATAGTTCACCTGCTTGCGTACAATGTACACGGGCGCCGCGAAGAGTTTTACGATTGCCACAAAAACCAGCGCCGTGCCCACCGCCTGGGGGGCCGGCATTCCCAGAAACAATAGCAGCACGGGAGCAGTAAGAACGCCGCCGCCGATGCCCGTAAGTCCGATGGCGAGCGCAATGAGCAGGCCCGCGAGGGTGGTCATGAGTTCACTTCTTTTCGGAGAATGTGTGGATGCCGCACTCGAGTTTGCCCGCCCCGGCCCAACGCCCGGACCGTGCATCGTTGGGATCGAGCGGCAGTTTGGTGCATGGTTCGCAGCCGATGCTCGTGTAACCCTGGTTGTAAAGCGGAAGCGGGTCGATCCCATTCGCTTTCAGGTAGGCCCAGACGTCTTTGTTGGTCCAATCGGCGAGCGGGCTCACTTTTGTGATACCTCGCCCATCGGGCAATACATGCGTTTCTATCTTCTGCAGATTCGCGCGCGTGGGCGATTGTTCCCGCCTCAGGCCGGTCAGCCAGAGGTTGTAAGCCGACAGGCCGCGAAACAGCGGCTCCACTTTCCGGATCTGGCAACACTGCGCCGGATTCGATTGATGGAGCTTTCCAAACACGCTTTCGTGATGCTCCAGCGTAGTGGCCGGCATCAAATTCACCAGCTTCAGATTCCACTCGGCGGCAAAACGGTCCCGATAGGCATAGGTTTCGGCGAAGTGATAACCGGTTTCGAGGAATAGCACCGGGATGTCGGGGCGGGTTTTCCGCGCCAGGTCGAGCACCACCATATCCTCCGCCTGAAAGCTGCAGGTGATACAGGCCGATGGCGTGGCGGCCAATTGCTGATACACGATCTCTTCGGCGCTATGTTCCGCGGCGTTCATATTCCCTCCCCGCTCGAGAAGCGATCCGAAACGAGCACTTCCCGCTGCTCGAGGTAAGCCATGATGGCGTCTACGGCCGCCTCTTCGTCCTTGGGTAGTGGCAGGCTATCCAGTTTGATCGCGCGAGGATCTTCAATCGCGGCGGCGATAAGGATGACTCCGGCGGCGTAGAGTGCGGCTGCGTGAATCCCCGGATTCATGGCCAGAACCTGGCACCCATGGTCGAACAAGCGCCGTTCCAGACGCAAGGCAAGCGAGCTGTCCTGGAGCACCAGCAGCGCCGGTCCATGCCCGTTGCGCGTATACCGCTCTTCCGCCGTGACATGACCGGAATTAAGGCTTTTCCGTTCAATCGCCCGCAGCATCATGCCCGCGGCCACCGTGCCGTTGGTCAGCGGATCAATCAGGATGAAAGCACCGGTAAGGCGGTTCTCGCGATACGGATCGAAAAACACCGGACGGCTGGCGTCGATGCGCACAATGCCGATGTCGTTCAGTGATAAAGCCGCCGCTGGCTTGCGCTCCATCGTCTGGATATCGAGCCGGCTTTCGATAGAATGAACCCGCGCGGTCACCTGTTGCGAGGTGTGCTTCAAAAGCAGACTACGGCCGGCAGCGAGCGGATCTTCCGTCATCCAGACGAGATGAGCTTCAAACTGCCGCGCCGCCTGCGGGAGGCTCTGCGGATGCACCAGCATGTCGCCGCGGCTGATATCGCGCTCATCCTCCAGCGTGAGCGTGACGGACATCGGCGAATGCGCCGCCTGCAAATCGCCGTCAAAGGTTGTGATCGAAGCAATGCGGCTGGATTTACCGGACGGCAGCGCCATTACCGTGTCGCCGACACGCAGCGTACCGCTCGCAATCTGTCCCGCGTAGCCGCGGAAAAACTGGTCCGGACGGATCACATACTGTACCGCGAAGCGCAGTGGACGGCTTTCCACGTTTACTGAAACAGGGACTTGCTCGAGATATTCCAGCAGCGCCGGCCCGTCATACCAGGGCATCCTGGTGGCGCGGCGGGCCACGTTTTCGCCCTCTAAGGCACTAATGGGAATCGGCAGAATATCTTCGAAGCCAAAATCTTTCGTAAAGTGAAGGAACTCATCGCGGATCTGGTTGTAGACCTCCTCCGAGTACCCCATCAGATCCATTTTGTTGATTGCCAGCACGATATGAGGGATGCCCAACAAACTCGATATCGTGGCATGGCGCCGGGTCTGCGAGAGGACGCCATTACGGGCGTCCACCAGGACGATGGCCAATTGCGCCGTCGATGCGCCGGTGGCCATGTTGCGCGTGTACTGCTCATGGCCGGGCGTATCGGCAATGATGAACTTGCGCCGCGGCGTAGAGAAATACCGATAGGCAACATCGATCGTAATGCCCTGCTCCCGCTCCGCCTTAAGGCCATCGGTAAGCAGCGAAAAATCAATCGGGCCAGAGGAACGGTTCACCTTGCTTTTCTGAATGGAGTCAAGCTGGTCCTCATAAATCCCACGCGCATCGTAAAGCAGCCGCCCAATCAACGTCGACTTGCCGTCGTCCACGCTGCCGGCCGTGGAAAAACGGAGCAGCTCCTTGTTCATTTCCTGGGCGAGGAATTCCTCGATACTCAGCGCACTGGAATTTGTTTCGACTACCGTCATTAGAAATAGCCCTCACGCTTTTTCAATTCCATGGAGCCTTCCTGGTCATGGTCAATGATGCGATTCTCACGTTCCGAGCGGCGAAACCTTAGGAGCTCTTCAATGATCTGCGGCACGTTCACAGCCTCTGATCGCATCGCTCCCGTGCAGGGAGTGCAGCCAAGCGAACGCATGCGGCACATCACCATTTGCGTCTTTTCTCCCGGCAACAATGGGATCACGTTATGTTCCGGAGGGATCAGCGAATTCCCCCTGACCACCATTGGCCGCGGTTTTGCGAAATACAGCGGAACTACGGGAATGTTCTCGAGGTGGATGTAATGCCAGATGTCGATTTCGGTCCAATTGGAAAGAGGGAATACGCGAATCGTTTGTCCCTTATCGACCCGGCTGTTGTAGAGATTCCACAGCTCCGGACGCTGGTTTTTCGGGTCCCACTGGCCATACTGGTCGCGAAAGCTATAGATCCGCTCCTTTGCCCGCGACTTTTCTTCGTCGCGGCGCGCCCCGCCAAACGCGGCGTCATATCCACCCTCTTCGAGAGCATTCAGTAACGCGCGGGTCTTGAGCAATCCGCAGCATTTCGATGTACCAAGAGCGATGGGACTGGCCCCCGCTTCCCTAGCCTCGCGGTTCACATACACGCGCAAATCCGCCCCGATAGACGCCGGATAATAGTCACGGAATGCGATCATCTCCCCGAATTTGTAGGTGGTATCGATATGCAGCAGAGGGAAAGGGATTCTGGCCGGGTGAAATGCCTTTTGGGCCAGCCGCAGCATCACCGAGGAGTCTTTGCCAATCGAGTAAAGCATCACGGGTTTGGAGAACTCTGCCACCACTTCTCGCAGGATGTGCAGGGACTCCGCCTCCAAGGCCTGGAGGTGGGATAACGTCGGCATAAACGTATAGTAGCAACGGTATTATCTATTTGTCTATAGAGATTGGGTAGATTGAGATTGCTGCGGCCGTTCCCGCAGGCACATATAATGGGATGGTCATGAAACCCTCACGCCGCCGCCTTCTCCAAACTGCTGCCCTTTCGCCAGCCGCCGCTATGGCCGCTGGCGCCAGTCTTACCGCCACCTCGCCTTCGTCCTTATACGCCAGCCTGGGTGTAAAGCCAGTGATCAATGGCGTAGGAGTGGTTACCGTCCTCGGCGGCTCCATCATGCCGCCGGAAGTAATCCGCGCGATGGAGGAAGCATCCCGCTATTTCATCCCGCTGCCGGACCTGGAGAAAAAAGTAGGCGCCCGGATCGCCGAACTATTGAAGGCGCCGGCCGCCATGGTGACGTGCGGGGCGGCTTCGGCCATCACGGTCGGTACCGCTGCCTGTCTCTCGCAGGGCGAGCCCGCCAAGCTGCGCCATTTGCCCAATCGCGATGGCATCCGCTTCGAAGTGATCCAGCAGAAATCGCACCGCTCCGGGTACGAGCACCAGATGGAATTGTGCGGCGCGAAGATCGTCACCGTGGAAACCCGCAAAGAACTGGAAGCCGCAATCAACGAGAAGACCGGAATGATGTTCTTCCTCAACAAAGCGGAGCCGAACGGCGAGGTCAAATCGGCCGACTTCGTGAAGATCGGGAAAGACCGGGGAGTGCCCACAATGAACGATGCCGCCTCGGATGCCACTCCCAAAGAGAACCTCTGGAAGTACACCCAACTGGGATTTGATCTGGTGATCTTTTCGGGAGGGAAGGCGTTGCGCGGCCCGCAGGCCAGTGGACTGCTGCTCGGACGAAAGGACTTGATCGAGGCGGCGCTGCCGGCGATGTCGCCGTTCGGCGGAATCGGCCGCGGCATGAAAGTGGGTAAAGAGGAGTTGTGCGGTGTGTTGGCGGCGGTGGAGCGGTATCTGAAAGTCGATCACCAGGCGGAATACCGCGAAGTGGATGCGCGTGTGGCCTCGATTCGCGCGGCACTCAAAGGAATTCGCGGCATTCAGACAGACCGGCATGTGCCCGTCATCGCCAACGAAGTGCCCCATGTCACCGTGGAATGGGATGAAGCCGCGCGCGGACTATCGGCGCAGCAAGTCACAGAGAAGCTGCTGGCGGGCGATCCGCCAATTCACGTCCAGCGGCCGGGTAAGGGAAAACTGTTGATCTCGGTCTGGATGATGCGGGGCGAGGAACACAAAATTGTTGGCCGCCGGTTGCACGAGATACTCTCCGCTTAAAGGATTCCCATGCAGAAACGTCTGAATTCCTTACTGGCCCTTACCGCGCTGCTGCTGCCGGCAAGTGCGGGCGCCGCCGGCTATATCGCATACATCGGTACCGGCGGAGGGCCCCGCAGCAAGGGTATCTACGCGTTCCGCTTCGACTCGAAGAGCGGCAAGCTGGATTCTCTCGGACTGGTGGGCGAGGCCTCGCGTTCGTCCTTTATCGCACTGCATCCTAATGGACGCTACTTGTATGCGGTAGCCGAATCGAATGGGGGCGCCGTGAGCGCCTTCCGCATCGAAGATAAGACCGGTAAGCTGGGGCTGTTGAACACGGTATCCTCGAAAGGTACCGGCCCCTGCTACGTGCGCGTCGATCGCACCGGCAAAAATGTACTGGTGGCGAATTACGGCAGCGGCAGTGTTGCTGTGCTGCCGATTGAAGCGGACGGCAAGCTGCGGGAGTCCACTTCCTACTTTGAACATAAAGGAGCCGTCGCGGATGTAAAGCGGCAAGGTGGACCGCGCGCCCATTCGTTTAATCCCTCGCCGGATAACCGGTTTGCGGTGGCGGCCGATCTGGGTCTCGATGAGTTACTGGTCTACCGCTTCGATGCCGCCGCGGGAAAAATCACGCCCAATGAGCCGCCGTATGCGAAAGTGGCTCCGCGCTCCGGGCCGCGGCACTTCGCGTTCCATCCCAATGGAAAGAACGCCTACGCCATCAATGAGATTTCCTGTACGGTGACGGCG
>DATLCW010000232.1:0-23162 GCA_035526195.1 Bryobacteraceae bacterium | reverse complement strand
CAACACAACGGTCATGCAGAGGATCGCGATCGTGCCCGCCACATCAAAGAACAGCGCCGGCGAACCGAAGATCTTAGTTTGTGGTTTGAAGAACGCCACGGTATTTCCGATGGCCAGCAGGATACGCATTTCCGTGGGACTGAACTTCCACCAGGATATGCTGAACACGCCGAGAGAGTGCGTCGCCAGATAGGATTGAATGGCGAGCAGCAAATAGCACAACAGCATTCCTACGGCGACACGTTCGCTCATGTACCCCGATATGGCGAGACCCCCGAAGAGGAACATGGCGCTCATGGCATCGACAAGGTGGTCGACGTAATAGCCGTACCGCGGGCGCAGCTTGTTCCGGACGCGTGCCACCGTACCATCGAGCGAATCACCGAACCAGTTGAGCGCTAACGCCACGTTGACCAGCAGAATGGCGGGCTGCCAAGTGGCGGCGAGTCCATAGCTGAAGCCCGCAAGGATCATGGAGGCAAAGCCCAGGATGGTAAGATGATCCGCGTTCACGGCGTGCGGAAGGCGCTGCGCCATCCAGATCAAGACACGCTTCTCTACTCCGGAGAGAATGCTCTGCTGCACTCTGGTGGCTTCGCGAAAAGTCTTGTTTGGCATAGTAGTATCTCCTATAAGTGGTTAGCGAAATGAAAAGCCCAGGCGGAACTCAGGGAAAGCAGACCCTTGCGGGAATCTCTGATCACGAAACTCCGCCCGCAGCCCTGCGTGCGGCTTAAACCAGTACACGAACCCGCCTCCGTAGTTGTAGCCATTCACCGCGCCGCTCCGAACGAAAAGCGTGTAGCCCGCGGTGACAAACGGATCCCATTTTGTGTCCTGGCGGCTCGTCGTGAAGTGGTACCCGCCGTTTACGTTCAGAACGCCGGACATTCCTGCAACTGGCGTGCGCCATGGATAAACAACTCCTGCTTCCGCCCCCACCGAAAGGCCTTTAAAGAAGGCAATTTCTCCACCCCCGCCGCTGTGGCCGAAAGCGGGGCCCCTCCGGGTGGCTTGGCCGAAACCCTGAAAGACGTATCCCTGCGCTGCCGGGACCTGGGAAACCCCGCGGGGACGGTCAGTGCCGCGGCGAGGATCATATCTCTGACGCTTCTTTTCATAACCCGGAGGAATGCATGCGCGGTACCAAGTTTACTGTCAATAAAATCAACAATTTGAAAGAAACTTTGACGGCGGGCATGACAGGCCGGGGCGACACAGTGTCAGCGAAATCCGACGGGTCGGAAATTGAACATTTTTAATGAGTGCGGGTGGAACGTGTCCCGGTCCAGAGTCGTCAACTTCGGCAAGGAGGAACAATGCAGATCAAAAATATGCTCCGGATGGGATTGCTCTTGGCGGTGATTACCTTAATGCCAGCCAGTACATTGAGTGCGCATGACTGGCGTTGGAAACAGCCCTACCGGTATTCCCGCGGATACGTGTATGGCGGATATCGTGGCTTTTACGGTCCCGCCTATTATGGTCCGGCACCTGTCTATGCCTGGCCTCGCCCCCTGTATCGTCCCGTGATTTATAGGCCGCTGTACCCTCGCCGGGCTTTTTTCCCGGCTCCGGTTTACGTAGCGCCCCGTCCCCGGGTCGGTGTCAGCTTCTTCTTCGGCAGGTAATTCAAGGTCACGCGGGACGAGCCGGCACGGCCCGTCCCGCCATGCTTCCGAGGAAAGTGGCAGCCACACAAAGCGTCACAGAAGCCAGTATGTAGGCGAGACCTTTCTGCCACGCCCCTTGGCGCAGCAATGCCACGCTCTCCAGACTAAAGGAAGAGAATGTCGTAAAGCCCCCGCAGATCCCCACTATCAGCAGGTATCGTACCAAGGAAACTTCGGCCCAGTTAACGGCCACACCGATCGCGAAGCTTCCCAACACGTTGATTACCAGCGTGGCCCAGGGAAATGAGGCGCCATAATACTTCACGATCTCCGTCCCCATCCAATAGCGCGCCATCCCTCCGATCGCACTTCCCAGCGCAATCCATACGTAATGAGGCACATCGGCCTCCTTTCGGAATCCCGAACATCCACGAGTGGACTTGGTCGCATTATTATAGCGGCGTCCTTGGTGGCTCTACAAAAAACCGGCTGGCGACAGGCGCGGGCGCACATCGCCGGTGGCGCAGAGCGGGCAGCAGACTTGCAGTGAACCAGGACTTGACGATCGGGAGATTCATCAAACGAGCCCGGCCGGAGCCACACCAGGATCCGTATTTGGCCTTCAAGATTTATTCACATCCTTCGGTCGGTTTGGATGTCATCCCCGAACCGGCGCCCCTTTTGCCGGGAAATGCGTAGGCCGCCAATCCCGGACCGGATCAGCAGCCATGCTCAAACCGAGTCATAATTTACCAATGAACCCCATGCGACGCCGTGAAATGATCGCCCTGGCCGCGATGGCCCCTTCCTTTGCCCGCTTTGCGATGGCGGAGGAAGGAGAACAGACGATCCCCTTCCTCGACAGCCGGCCCTATAACCCGGAAAAGCCCACCTTGAAATGGGATGAGCTAACGAGTTGGATGACCCCCAGGGACCAGCGTTTTCGTGTCGGGCACTATGGGTTTCCCACCGTGGATGTGGCGAGTTGGAATCTGCAGATCGGCGGGTTGGTGGAGCGCCCTCTGAAGCTCACGCTCGAAGACCTCCGGAAGCGAAAGGCGAAAGAGCTGTCGATCACGATGGAATGCTCGGGTAATCCCGCGAATGGCGGCATGGTATACAACACGAAGTGGAAGGGCACTCCGTTGGGGCCGGTACTCAGGGAAGCCGGTCTGAAACCAGAAGGAATCGAGGTCGTGTTCTACGCGGCGGACAGCGGTACGGAAAAGATTCGGGGAGCCGATTACCCGCAGAACTTCGCCCGGTCCTTGGCAGTGAAGGACGCGATCAAGGACAACGTCCTGCTCTGCTGGGAGATGGATGGAGCGCCGCTCGAAAGCCACCATGGAGCCCCACTGCGTCTGGTTGTTCCCGGCTGGTACGGCGTTGCCTGGGTGAAATGGCTGACACGCATTGAGGTGCAGGACCGCGCCTTCCTCTCGCGTTTTATGGGACGCGACTATGTGACCATTCGCGGCGAAAAGCAGGGCGAAAAGGTGATCTGGCGTGAGACATCGGTTGGCCGGATGAATTTGAAATCGATCGCCGCCCGCGTTACGAAGCGCAAGGATGGAACGCTGCGCGTGGTTGGGGCGGCATGGTCCGACGGCACGCCGATTCAGAAAGTGGAGCTGAAGATCGATGACGGGCAGTGGATGCCGGTGCAGATTTCCAAGGATCACCAGGCGGCCAACAGTTGGGTGTTCTGGTCTTATGAGTGGAAGAATGCGAATCCAGGGGAACACACCATCACTTCGCGGGCTACTGACGCGCGCGGGCATGTGCAGCCGGCGCCGGACGATGCTTTCATCGCGCTGAAGAAGACATACTGGGAAGCCAATCAGCAGGCTGTGCGGAAGATCAAGGTATGAGCTTTTCGCGACGGGGTTTTCTCGGTTCGGCAGTGGCTCCGTTGTGGGCCGCGCGCGGACAAACCACCGTCGCCATTGACAGAGACGGGTTCCTCATCAACGGGAAGCCCACGTACGCGGGACGCAGCTTTGAAGGGATGAAGATCGAAGGCCTGCTGTTGAATTCACGCATGGTGCAGGGGATCTTCGACGACGAGAATCCGGAAACCGCGGCGCGGTGGAAGTATCCGGACACCGGCAAATGGGATGCGGAGCGGAACACGCGCGAATTTCTGGCGGCGATGCCGGAGTGGCGGAAGCGCGGGCTGCTGAGCTTCACGATCTGTTTGCAGGGAGGAAGTCCCGAGGGTTATTCGAAGGACCAACCGTGGCACAACAATGCATTCCGACCCGACGGATCTTTGAAGAACGCCTATTTGGGCCGTTTGAAGCGGATTCTGGATCGTGCGGATGAACTGGGAATGGCGCCGATCGTAGGGGTCTATTATTTTGGCCAGGATCAGCGGCTAGAGGATGAGAAAGCGGTGCGGGCGGGTTTGACGAATGCGGTGCGCTGGCTGCTCCGAACCGGCTACAGAAACGTGCTTCTGGAAGTGGCGAACGAATGCGACAACGCGAAATACGACCATGCTATTTTGAGGCCGGCGCGGATGGATGAGCTGATCCGCTCCGCGCAATCGATGGCGCATGAAGGCAGACGCCTGCTGGTGGGCGCGAGCTTTAACGGCGGACGTACTCCCACTGCCAACGTGGTGCACGCTTCGGACTTTGTGCTGCTCCATGGGAATGGCGTGAAGGATCCGAATCGCATCACGGCGATGGTGGAGGAAGTACGGCGGCTGCCCACATACCGCCCGATGCCGATTCTGTTTAACGAGGACGACCATTTCGATTTCGACCAGCCCGTCAACAATTTCCGCAAGGCGATACACGCTTACGCGTCGTGGGGGTATTTCGATCCCGGCAGGAATAATTATCAGGACGGATATCAGTCCATGCCGGTGCGCTGGGATCTGAACACGCCCTTGAAGAAGGGCTTTTTTGAGCTCCTGGCGAAGGTGACGGGGACCGCTGCGATATAATTCGGAAGTTTGTGACCACCACTCAGCCCACTAGCTCGACGCTGATCCAGCGTTCCCAACTTTGGAAATTCGGCGTTCTGATCGCCATCTATTTCATCGTTGTTACCCTCATTCCGAAGCCGGAGACCGTCAAGCCGGAAGGCTGGCGGCTGCTGGGAATTTTTCTTGCCACCATCGGCGGGTTGATTTTGCAGCCGATCGCCGGCGGGGCGCTGGTGTTGCTGGCGGTGACGCTTACGTCGCTCCTCGGCGGATTGAAGGTGGGAGAAGTACTGGCCGGCTACTCGGATTCCTCCGTGTGGCTGCTGGTGGCGGCTTTCATGATTTCGCGGGCGCTGATCAACACCGGACTCGCCCGGCGGATCGCACTGCTCTTCGTGCGATGGTTCGGAAAAAGCTCGCTAGGCGTCTGCTATGCGCTTTCTTTCACGGATGTGGTGCTGGCGTCGATTATTCCTTCTAACGGAGCGAGGTCCGGCGGCGTCGTGCTGCCCATCCTGCGGTCCATTGCCGAATTGTATGGATCCAAGCCGGGCGCGACGGCGGGGTTGATCGGAACCTTTCTATTTGCCAGCGTGTATCAGAGCATATGCGTAAGCGCGGCGATGTTTTATACCGGACAGGCGAGTAATCCGCTAGCCGCCGGAATCGCCGCGAAGGCGGGATACCAGATCACCTGGGCCAGTTGGCTGATGGCGGGAATTGTGCCCGGTCTGTGTTCGATCCTGCTGGTACCGCTGGTGGTAAGAAAGTTTCTTCCGCCAGCCATCGAACGGACTCCGGAGGCATCGCGATTCGCGCAGAGCGAGTTAACCGCAATGGGAGACCTGAGCCTCGCGGAACGGATTATGGCAGCCGTATTCGTATGCGTATGTCTTGGCTGGGTGACCAGCGGTTGGAACGGGGTGGATATCACGATTACGGCGCTGATCGGAAGCTGCGTTCTGCTGTTGACCGGCGTGCTGACCTGGGAGGATGTAAAGAACGAGAGGGCGCTTTGGGACCTTTTTATCTGGTATGGCGGCCTGGTGATGATGGGCCGGGCGTTGAATGCCACCGGCGTGACAGAAGCTTTCGCGCAAGGAGTGGGCGCGAAATTCAGCAATGCATCGTGGGTCGTGCTGTTCGTCGCGGCGCTGCTGATCTACTTCTACGCGCATTATGCGTTTGCGAGCATCACCGCGCATATCCTGGCCATGTATCCTCCCTTTCTCGCGGTGCTGATCGTCAAAGGCGCCCCAATCGGATTGGTGTGCTTTGCGTTTGCCACGTTTGTGAACCTGTCGGCAGGCTTGACCAATTACGGCACGACGCCGTCGCCGATGTTCTTCGCGCAGGATTATTTAACGATGCGGGAGTGGTGGAAGATCGGCTTTATCGTGTCGCTGGTTAATATATTAGTGTGGGGCACGGTTGGATTTGCATGGTGGAAAGCGATCGGCGTATGGTAGTGGACCTGCTTTAAGCCAAGGTGGTAAGTGCTTTTCCCGACTGAAGTTTCGGACCTGGGAGGCCGAAATTGAAAGAGAACGACATGATTGGTAACCTGGCAAAGCTGGCTTCGGCCATCGACCGCGCCACCACCGAGCGCGAGGTCTCCTTTGTGGAGCGCCGGGCGGAGCCGCGCTTATGGTGTTCCGATCTTGTGCAGGTATGGTGGAAGCCGAGCGACCGCTGGAAACGTAAGGGCGTTGCGGTGTTGGAGGATATCTCCAGATCCGGCGCCTGTATCCAATTGGAAGTGCCGTTACCCTTTGCGACACCCGTGCGGATCAAACATCCGTCATGGAATGTCGAGGGCGAAGTGCGCTATTGCATGTATCGCGATGAAGGATACTTCATCGGGGTCCATTTGTCCGGTGATTCCAATTGGGACGAGAAGTCGTTCCGGCCGAAACATCTTTTGGATCCGAGCAAGGTTCCGTCTAAGAAGAAATAGACTGCAGGTTCGGCTGGCGGGCGCGGAAGTAGCGAATGGTTTCCTGGATGCCCAGTTCGAGCGGTACCTGTGGCTCCCAGTTGAGGATCGATTTTGCCTTGCCAATGTCGGGACGGCGACGCCTGGGATCGTCCTGCGGCAGAGGCTGGAAATTAAGGGGAAGCTGTACATTCACTTCCTTACGGATGTAGTGCGCGAATTCGAGGATCGTCATCTCGCACGGATTTCCCAAATTCACCGGATAGCGCTCCTCGGAAAAGAACAGCTTGACCAACCCTTCGACTAAATCACGCACATAGCAGAAGCTGCGCGTCTGCGATCCATCTCCGAAGACGGTCAGTGGTTCGCCCCGTAATGCCTGATCGATGAAGGCCGGCACCACGCGGCCGTCGTCGAGCGCCATGCGCGGGCCATAGGTATTGAAGATCCTCGCGATGGTGGTACGAACGCCGTGGACGCGGTGGAACGCCATGGTGATCGCTTCCGCGTAGCGTTTGCTTTCGTCATAGCAGGAACGAATGCCCACGGGATTCACATTGCCCCAATATGTCTCCACCTGGGGATGAATTTCCGGGTCTCCGTAACACTCAGACGTGGAGGTTAATAAGAACCGTGCACGATCGCGATGGGCGATCTCGAGCATGTTCCGAGTGCCAGTGGAACCGGATTCAAGCGTCGCGATTGGATGGGCAAAGTAAAATTTAGGGCTCGCGAGGGAGGCCAGATGAAAAACGCCATCGAATGGCCCATGTCCTTCAAATGGCTGGGTGATGTCGTGCTCCACAAAACGGAAGAACGGGTTACCCAGCAGGCCTTCCAGATTCTCGCGGGATCCGGTGATCAGATTATCGATTGCCACCACTTCATGACCATCCGCCACCAGACGGTCACACAGATGGGAGCCGATAAAACCGGCGGCGCCGGAAACAAGAAATTTCAAATGTTTTCAACCTTCTTTTTTATTGTAGCCAAGGCGCTCGTGCTAACATTTTCGTGCTATGGGGAACCCCGGTTGGGTAGAGAAGATTGCATTGGCATTGGCCATCGCCGCGTCAGTTTATTTCTTCTGGAGGAGGTTTGGAAGAGTTGTCCGCCTGATTCAGGCTTCGAAAAAGGACGCGGATTTTTCATGGGGCGGTCTGGCGGCGCGCGGGGGAACGTTTGTGTGGGAGGTGCTGCTGCAGGGCAAAGTGATTGCGCAGCGCCCCTTGCCAGGGCTGGCGCACGCGATCGTGTTTTGGGGCTTCTGTGCGTTCGGATTGGTCACACTGAATCATTTCGCGCTTGGCTTTGGAGGGGAACCGATTTCTTCCGAGGGGTACTTCGGAAGGATTTATTTCGCCCTGGCGGCTTTGTTTGCGGTTGCTGTGAGCGTCTCCATACTCGGCCTGGCGTTCCGGCGGTTCCTGCTGCGGCCGAGATGGCTGGGGCCGGTGAAGCCGGAATCGGGTTTTATCGCGCTCCTGATTTTCACGCTCATGTGGACGTATCTGGTGGAGTACTGGATGCATCCACGGGGGCTCGAGGGCCGCGTGCTGTGGTGGCTGCACACGGCTACGATTCTTATCTTTCTCCCGCTGGTTCCGCACACCAAGCACATGCATCTGCTGCTGAGCCCGTTGGCGATTTTTCTGAAGCGCGACGGATTCAGCAAGATCCCACCCCTGGTGGGCGATGAAGACTTCGGATTGGTGGGCGGCAAGGACGTGACCCGGATCCTTGCGCTGCAGACATTCTCGTGCGTCGAGTGCGGGCGCTGCACCGAGCACTGTCCGGCGAATAACACGGGCAAGATTCTCGACCCGAAAATGATCATCCTCGGACTGCGCGGATATTTGAATGAATTCGGGCCGCGGAGCGAGGAACCGCTTCTCGGCAAACACATTTCCCAGGAAGCGGTCTTCCAATGCACGACCTGCGGCGCCTGCGAGTTTCAGTGCCCCGTTGGCATTCAACATCTGCCCGCGATGATCGGCTTGCGGCGCGGCGCGACGAACACTGGCGACTGGGAAGACGATTACGGCAACAAGCTGTTCCTGAACTTGGAGCGCAACGGCAATCCTCTGGGATTTTCTTCGGCGGAGCGGGAGAAATTCGTTGCGAAGCAGCAATTCCCGGTTTATGACGGCACGCAGGAGTATTGCCTGTGGCTGGGCTGCATGGGCGCCTATGATCCGCAGGGGAAGGATATCATTGTGGCGCTCAGTGAGGTACTGAACCATCTCGGAGTGAGTTACGGGGTCTTGCAAAAAGAACGGTGCACGGGCGATGCCGCGCGGCGGCTTGGCAACGATCTCGCTTACGGTCAGCTTGCGGAACAGAATTTAGAGAATCTGAAGACGAGCAAGGTGGCCAAGGTGCTTTCCATCTGCCCGCATTGCGTCCGTACGATGGGCGAGGACTACAAAGAGTTCGGCGCTAACGTGCAAATCGAACATCACAGCGAGTTTCTGGCGCGACATCAGGCGGGGCTGCCTCGTTCTGCACAGGACCGCAAGATTGTGTTCCACGATCCGTGCTATTTGGGACGGTACCGCGGGGTGTATGAGGCGCCGCGCGATGTGGCGGCGGTGGGCGGGTCCGTGATGGATCCTCCCCGCGCGCGTGAGCGTTCGTTTTGCTGCGGCGCCGGCGGCGGATTGGCGTTCCTGGGCGAGGAAAAAGGGAAGCGGGTGAATATGTCGAGGGCGGAGGAGCTGGCGGGTACCGGCGCGGACGTGGTGGGAGCAGCATGTCCCTTCTGCAATACGATGTTTCGCGATGCCCTGGCGGCGGTCTCGAAGGAGCCTCCGATATTGATGGACATTGCGCAGATTGCGGCCGAGGCGATCCGCGAAACAACGCGGGCTTAAGCTGCCTGAAGGATAGCGAAGAAGACCTGTAAGAGTTTCTCCTATTCGATCTTCCAGGAACCAGTTGCTGAAGACGTGTGCATTCGGCCGGCCTATTAAGGGCCCGCTTCGTTAAGCCTGTTCAGGTTCGTAAAAGCTCAGCGAGTTGTCGCCCTGTTTCACGACTCGAATGCGATTTAACCGGCCGTAACGCTCTTCGAGTTGGTGTTTGGAGGCGTGCTGTACGACTACCAGCGAAGGCGGCGCGGCGCCGAGAATCCTCAGCGCCGTCTCGTACTCTGCGGTCAGTGGATAGGGGGGGTCGAGGAATACCAGATCGGCGGGATGTCGAGGCAGGAGAAGCTGCACCGAGCCGCGCAAAACCTCTACGCGCGCCTGGATTCCCAGGCCTCGCACATTTTCCTGAATCACTTCAATCGCTGGTTTGGACTTCTCGATGAGAATGGCTTTGGCGGCTCCGCGGCTGACAGCTTCAATCCCCACAGCCCCGGTGCCGGCATAGGCATCGAGGAACGTCAAACCTTCGATGCGGGTTTGCAGGATGTTGAACAGCGTTTCCCGCAGCCTGTCAGGCGTTGGACGAACATCGTAGCCTGGAACGGGCTTTAGCACCCGGGATCGAAATTCGCCGGCGATTACTCTCATGGTTACCCCACCCGCGCCAGTCCGTAGCGCTTTTGCCAATGATCGCGCAGGTAATGCACCACTCGTTGCCTCTCGTCGTCACTGGGCGGATTCTCGAGGAAGCCGATCGCCTCCTGGCGCGCAACGCCGAGCAATTCCTGATCGCGCAACAGATTCGCGATCCGCAGCATCGGCAATCCTGATTGCTTGGTGCCGAAGAACTCGCCCGGCCCTCGCAGCTTGAGATCCATTTCGGCAATGTAAAAGCCGTCGGTGGATTCGACCATCGTGCGGATACGCTCGCGGCCGGAATCATTGAGGCGGCCGGTAACCAGGATGCAGTGCGATTGCGCTCCGCCGCGTCCCACGCGTCCCCTCAATTGATGAAGCTGCGCCAGGCCGAAGCGTTCCGCCTGCTCCACTACCATGACCGTGGCGTTCGGGACATCCACGCCGACTTCGATTACCGTGGTGGAAACCAGCACCTGGATTTCACCGCGCTTGAAGCGGTGCATTACCTCCGCTTTGTCGTCGGCGGGCATGCGGCCATGCAGCAGGCCTATTTGCAGATCCGGGAACACGGCATCACTCAAGTGCCGGTACATCTTCTCAGCCGCTTTCAACGCGGCGGTTTCCGACTCTTCAATTACCGGATAGACCACATAGGCCTGATGGCCGGCGTCGATCTCGCGCTTCACAAAGCTCCACACCTGTTCGATGTGGTCTTCCGGCAGGTGCCGGGTGAAGATGGGTTTGCGGCCGGGCGGCAGTTCATCGATCACCGACACATCGAGGTCGCCGTAGAGAGTCAGCGAGAGTGTCCTCGGGATCGGCGTAGCGGTCATCACCAGGATGTCCGGAGAGTTGCCTTTCTCCATCAGTCGCAGCCTCTGCATCACGCCGAAGCGATGCTGTTCATCGACAATGGCAAAGCCCAGGCGCTTGAATTCGACGTCCTCTTCGAGCAGCGCGTGGGTTCCGATGGCCACTTGAATCAGGCCCGCGGCGATCATCTCCTTCAGCTTGGATTTCTCGCGGGCACTTACTGAGCCCGTAATCAGGGCGCTGACATAGCCTAACTTTTGAAATAGCTGTTTGAAGTAAAAATGGTGCTGCGTTGCAAGTATCTCGGTAGGCGCGAGCACCGCCACCTGATACCCATTCTCGAGCGCGATGATGGCGGCTTCGGCGGCAACCAGCGTCTTCCCGCTGCCCACGTCCCCTTGCAATAGACGGTTCATGGGATGCGGAGCCGACATATCCCTGGCGATCTCTCCAAGCACTTTTTTTTGCGCGCCCGTCGGCTTGAAGGGCAGCATGGTTTTGATCTGCTCGCGAACGCGGTCCGTAAGCTCGAAGGAAATACCCGGCAGCAGGCGCACCTTGCCGCGGCGCAGTTGAAGGCCGCACTGCAGCCAGAAAAACTCCTCGAAGATCAGACGGAACTGGGCCGGAGAGCGAAAGTTGTTGAGCAACCGCAGATCCTCGCCGGGGGGCGGAAAGTGAATGCCGCGGACGGCTGTGTAGTAATCGGGAAGGTTCATGCGCCTTCGAATCGATTCCGGCAACGGATCGGGCTGGGGAGGCAGCGATTCGCAAATGCGGTAGAGCAGCGTGCGCATCACGCGAGGCGTAATCTTGCCTGCCGCCTCGTGAATAGGTACGATGCGTCCGAGATGCAGGTTAAGTTCGCCGCCTTCTTCATCGGCGTTCAGTATCTCGAACTCAGGATGCAGCACGGAGAGTTCGCCGGAATAGGAATCCAGCTCAATCTTTCCGAACAGCGCGACGCGGGTGCTGGGAATGAGCACCGTTTTAAGATAGTCGCCGTGAAACCATTTGCCGAGCAGAGCAACCCGGGAAGAGTCCGTGAAACGCGCCTCAAATAGCGCCATCCGCCCTCGCAGCTTGGCCGTTTTAGAGGCGCTGACTTCGGCGAGGACCGTGGCCATTTCGCCCGGAGCCAGTTGGGAAATGGGCTTTACGTTGGTGCGATCCTCGTAGCGGAAAGGGGGATAGGCGAGCAGGTCCTCGACGGTAGACAGACCCTTCGCTTCGAGCATCGCCGCCCTGACCGGACCGACGCCTTTCACATACAGAAGTGGGGTGCTTAGGTCCACGCCTCAGCGGACGGTTGCCTTATCGACCGATTGGTTTTCAAATTCGTCGGTGACACGAACAGCGATCACCGTCTCACCGCCGGCGGGACGCTCGAAGGTAATGGCGTAATCAAGTTCCAACGAATCGGCGAGCCTGGTCACCGGTTGAATCAGCAGCCATCCCGCTCCGTTGATGGAGTATTCGGCCTTTTCGATCACACTGCGCGCATCCCGTGCCTTAAAGCGAATCGCAACTCGTCCCTTCTCGGCCGTCGCGCTAAGCGCCGTGATCTGTGGAGGCGTGTTGTCGATGAGGAAGGCCTCGCTCTCGAGCATCGCCTGCAAAGCTTGAGCCGGCGGATTGGATGGCGCGTCTGAGGCCGAGACCCGCAGTTGATATTCGCCGTCGGGGAAAGCGGTAGAGTCCCAACTGAGATACCGTTCTCTGACATTGTCTTTGAGGAGCTTCCATTCCTTTTCGCCCACCCCGCGAATCTCGACCTTAAATTGCAGCGCGTCGCCGTTTTCATCGGACGCTTTCCAGCGCACGCCGGCGTGTCCTTTGGCGAAGCTCATCGTTCCAGGGGAGGAATCGGCGAAGGAGCTACCAGAGGCCGGGCGGCGGTGCCCAATGGCCGGGAGGCTGATTGTCCGCGAAGAAGCGGCGCTGGCGGAAGGAGCGGGGAAGCGATAGTTGGCCGGAGTGGTCTCGATCTCTTCCACCACCGGCGGAACGTTCTTGGTGAGATATGCCAGCTCTACGAGGGATACGATGGGAGCTGCCTTTGCCGCGGCAGCCAGTTTCAGGCGGTATTGCAGAAAACGGGCAGAGGGCGAAGTAGTTCGACCGTAGGTGGAGTCCATCTGCACGGGCGCCCATGTACTCCAGTTCTTTTGCGGGCGGTCCAGGTTGCCGCTGCGCGTTTCAATGGTGATCGCTCCGCCCTCGTCCCGACCCTCATAACGCGCGCGGCCCCAGTGGGAAAATGCGCCGGAGTCGAAAACTTCGCTCTCGAGCGTGCCTTCTTTCTCCAATTGCGTGCCGAGTTGAAAGAGCTTTCCGATGTTCGAGGCTACGGCGTAGACGGAGCCATTGCGGCCGCTATGAAAAGCGGTGATCTGGGTTGAGGTCGAGGAAACCAGATTCGTGTAAAGACGGTCGGAATCGAGACGGTAGATGCGGCCGCGATTTCCCGTGCCGAGCAGGAGTTTGCCGCCGTTGTCAAAGCCGATTGCATAAACAATGTCGGAAGGATGCTGCCACACGCGGCGGGGGGCGCCATCAGGATCGATGCGATACACCTCGGCTCCGCCGGCGATGGAAGGCGCTGGAGTGAGCGTGGGCGAGACAGAGGCAGGCTGGGGACGGGCGGCAACGGCGGTGGCCGCGCCCTGGGGAGGGACCGGCGTAACAACGATCACTTGCGGAGGGGGAGGGGCGACGGCGGGCTGCTTATTGCCTACTCCCGCCGCGTAGATGGCGCCGTTCTTCGCGACCGCCACGGCAGTGATTTCGCGCTTGTTCGCTTGATGCAGGACGAAGCCGTCGCCAGTGGGGGAGATGCGCAGAATCAAGCCGCCGGGCTCGGTGCCGACGATCAGATTGTCCTTTGCATCGATAGCGAGTGAGCGGGCATGCGTTTCATCGGTCTTGAAAAAGACGCTTCCGCTGCCATCCGGGGCGACACGATGCACCTTGCCATCATCACCAGTGGCAATAAAAAGATTGCCTTTGGAGTCGAAAGCCATGGTCCAGATGTATTTTGCTTTCGGATCGTAAAATACTTCCGCCTTTCCATTCGCATCCACGCGATACACTTTGCCGTCTGGTGAAGTGGCGGCATACACGCGATCCCGCTTATCGATCGAGATGGCATGAATTTCCAAGCCGCTCAGTTCAGCGAGCACTTTGCCCTTGCCCGCCGCGTCAATCGCGAAAAGTTTAGCGGTGCTCGATCCGGGCGCGCCTCCGCCAGCGTAAACGTTTCCTTTGGAGTCTTCCGCCACCGCCCAGACGTAGGCGGTGGAGGTGTCGAATATTTCTTTGAAAACGGGCGCCAGGGTGAGTTGGCCGTCGCTGCGAAGAGAGAGCTTTTTGAGCGTTGCCTTGTCGTAATCGGCGGCTTCATACTGCTGCCAGAATCTGGTCTCGACCGCCGTGGCGGACACGGCGAGCGCTAAGCCCGCAAGATACAGCGCGCGTGTTTTCTGCATGGGTTCACTTACTTCACAGTGATCTTGATGTTGTAACTTCCATTGACGACAAAGTCGAAGGGGATCGACTGTTGTTCCGATGCCGACTCGCCGGAAGTAACAAACGTCCGGTTCTGGGTCTGGCCGGACTGCATGACGTTGAGTACGGAGGCCGGGAGCGAAGGCATTGTTTTGTCGTCAGCGTAAACAGTGGGCCGGGCTTCCACTAATGCGACATAGAGTTTGTTGTTACTGCGCTCCTGATTGATCAACGACACCGTTTGCGGAATATCGATATACCGATTGACAGAGCCCGCGGTGGATTGAATGCGGTTTAAGGTATCGGCATCGCTCAGCAGAATGCGATGGTCTCCCTTCGGCAAGCCGGTGGGAATACGCACTTTAAATTCTTTAATGAGACGCTCGCCGCGGTAAGGACGTAGAAATACCTTGCCGCCGATTTCGCTGCCGGGAGTAACTTCGGTTTGTGCGAGCCACGCATTTTCGATCGTGGCGGAGCGCCGCTGCGGCAGCAGATCCACCGTGGCATTTACGCGCTTCAGCCGCGGTGTCTGAACCGCATTCAGAAACAGACGGTTGAACTTATCGGCCCACCAACCGGCCAGCATCATGGGCGGGGGCACGGGCAACTCACTCGGCGCCTGCATGGTGGCCAGCGATAGGTTCTGATGGTTGTCCAGTTCCACCTTGCCGTTCAAGCGATAGGTGACATCGTCTGAAAAATCGTTCACGCCGTTGATGGTGTTGAACAAAGTAATCATCATCAGAAATGGCGTCCAGCGCTGTTGCACGAAGACGTGGAACTTGAAGTCCTTCGTCTTTTCGATCTTGTCGCCCTCACCGAACGTGCGCACCTGTAACGTGACGGGAATCATATCGGCGGTATCGCCAAGGACCCCCATGATTCCCGAATGCCGGTCCTGGTGGAGCGCCCCCACGATTTCCGTGGCGTTGGCGATCTTGTTGGGCTGGAACGCCGAACCGAGAGTCATCAATACCTCGCCTTTGGCCATGGGCATTTGCACGGGGCCGAGGTTAAAGAACGGATGTCCAAAAGCGAGGACGCGCCGCCCATCGTTATAGGATACGGTGCCAAGCCCCGTCATGGACATGTCGCCCGATACAAGTACCCCTGCAATCGCGTCGCCCGGCTGCAGGGCGTTCTGCCATCCAGCTACCGGTTTTGCGGCTAAGAGGGCGCCGCTGGCTCCTCCCTGTACCGGATTGAGCCCCATCTGGCGCAGCAGCGGTCCAAATTCACGCAGGGTCGACTCGCCAAACCCCGACAGCGTAAGCGGCGTCTCGATGGGAGTCATCAAAGGAGCAGATATGGCGGCCTGAGGCGAGATTCCGGCGTTTATGACTTTGGCCAACAGATCGCCTGGAATCTCGAGACCGGCACGCTGCACTGGTTTGGCCGGGGATTTGGCGCCGGACGGGTGGGACTTGTCGAAGTCGTTGATCTCCAGCATCAGTTCGATGGGAGTGATGCCGCAAATGGCATCCGGAGAGAAGACACTCAAGCGGAGCGCCACCGCTCCGATGAGTTTGCCGTCAATGTACACCGGACTTCCGCTCATACCTCCGGCGACATTGGTACGCTGCGCCCGGCCACCCATTTTCGCCAGGATAATGTCCTGTCTCGGCCCCCAGGCATTTTTCCATAATCCAATGATTTCAATAGGGATGGCCTCCGGGACAGTGCCTTCAAAGATGGTCCATGCGGTAGCCTTCATCCCGGGCTTCAAGTCAGCGGATTTGAAAATCGAGACAGGGCCGGTTCTGGGGCGCTGCATCGGAGTCTGGCCAGAGGCGCTTAGCGCGACGGCGAGAGAGATTGTGGCGAGAAGAAGAGGGTGTAATCTCACGGCAAAAGCGACCTTTGTTTTAGCTGCGTAACTCTATTATCGTCCAGGAGTAGCAATTGTATACTGCCGGTTCGGTAACTGGAGGTGACAGAAGCACAAATAGGCTCCGGCCTCCTGGATCGAGGGTAACGAATACTTACACTGACGGCATTGCTGTGGAAAAGTTTCCCGCGCGAACGCAAAATGCTCACTCGCCGGAGTGAGCATTTTGCCACGATGAAAGCCCCGATTCTGTACGGGGTGATTGCTGATGGGAGAATCAGATTCGACGGTATCGCAGCCGTTCAAATCCTTCGTTTGATTTGGATCTTACGGCGATTGAGGGGGTGAGTCAAGAGAAAAAGGCGGAGGCCCTAAGTTGGCTGTAATTGGCTGTATGATGGGGAGTTAGGATATCGAAGAAGAATTGCAAATGTTGTGGAAAAGCCGTGGAAAACCGGCCCCGGCGGAAGTCCCTTGGCTTCTAAATTGGAGATCCGGTTGACTTTACAGAAAACGCCAAGCGCGGGTATGTGTCGGTGGCTAACCGCCACCTCAAATCCAGTTCAACTTATACCAGGGCGCCTCAGCGTGGACTAAATCACCGGATAGCGATCATATTCCCACGAGTGTGGTAGTACAGAACCCCGTTTGAGATACCAGGCGTCGACATGCAGATTTCGCCCATGGCGTTCGTCGACAAGAGTTCAAACGTACCCGCCCTGATGACGAAGACCTCCCCTTCTTCGCTCGTGAAATAGATCCGCCCGCCGGCGGCAACCGGCGAGGCACTGAATCCGGTAGTACCTTTGCCCAGGCGCTGCTCGTAATGCTTTTGGCCGGTTGCGGCATCGTAGACTTTGAGGACGCCGCGATCGGAGCAGGAATAGAGCAGGCCGTTATAAATGAGCGGCGTCTGCATGTAGGCTCCGTTTCTGGCCTCGCTCCAGGCGACGTGGGCATTGGAACGGGTGTTCCCGGGCGGCGTGATATCTCCCTGGGCATCGGGTTTGATGGCATACAACGGGGCCCACCCTCCATGGGCATTGGTGACATAGATGAGGCCCTTTGAGGCGATGGGCGTCGGCACTGGAATGTCGCCCTCCGATTTGAGCCGCCAGAGTTCCTTACCCGTGCCGTAGTCGTAGGAAACAATGTATGGCCAGCCGTTGGCCACTATTTGGGTCCGGTTTCCGTGGGAGAAAACAGCGGGAGTCGCCCAACTCCGCCGGGAGGCGGTTTTGCGGGAGATACGCCAGATTTCGCGCCCGTCCTTAAGCGAGAGAACGGTCAGAAACGGCTCATTTTTGCAATCGGCCTGAACGACGACCGTATCTTTGTAAATCACCGGCGAACTGGCGAAACCCCATTGCAGATCCGGTTCCGGGCCCATGTCTAGTACTCCCAAGTCCTTCTCCCAGAGCAGCTTGCCGTTCAAATCATAAACATACAAGCCTTCCGATCCAAAAAACGCGACCAGGTACTTTCCGTCGGTGGCAACGGTTGTATTGGCATGCGTCGCTTTGGTGTGCCGTTTCACCTTGGGCGCACCACTGTGCGAGGTACGCTTCCACAGCAGCTTGCCGGTGCGCCTGTCGAGGCAATAGACGTCCCATGATTGTTCGCCGGAGTCATTGGCTGAGTCCCCTGAGCCGTAGAGGCCCACTTTGAGCGGCGCTTCGCCGGCGGCCGATACCGCGGTCGAGACAAACAGCTGGTCGCCCCAAATCACCGGGCTCGAGTGGCTGAGTCCGGGAATCGGCGTCTTCCAAAGAATGTTACGGAGTGGTCCGGCGGCGCCGTCGGCATTCCAGGACAGGGGGGCTTTCCCATCGGAAACGCCGTTGGCGTCTGAACCCCGGAAGGACGGCCAGTTTTCGGCCTGAGCGCCGAGGGCGGCCAGAACCAGGATCGCATGAATTCCTTATTCGTACGTCTCAATTTTACGCCGCTCGGCGAAACTGGAGCGGGCGCTGAAGGAAGCGACGATACTTTCATTCCCCTGCAGGTCGATTGCTTTGACTCCAAAGAGGTTGTTATCGATGTCGACGCCGGGAATGGTATGCGCGGTCTCTTTGCCGACAAAGATTTCCTTTTCCCAGAAGGGGGACAACGAGTTCCGCATCACGATGGCATAGCCCGCGAGGTCGGAGGCGGGTTCGGGATCCTTCCAACGCAGTTCAGCGTCATATCCGGAGCTTCCGCGGCTGATGGTAGCCAGAGTGGAGGTTTGTCCATACCGGGTGGATTCCCTCATGGTTACAGGCGAATTCGGAGCCTGAGCCAGGCCGGCAGCCACCGCAGCCTTCAACCGCGCGACATTCGCGGCGTATTCGGGAGAGGCGTTCATCATGGTGTCGGTAGCGCTGTGCTGATGGGTGTAATGCTCGACGGCGCTGGTAAAGCGGACGGCCGGGAAGCCTTCGCGGGCAAAAGCGGTATGGTCGCCGCCGCGAGCGACGCGGTCGGCGCGAAAAATCAACATCGGCTCCAGTCGCGGGAAGTAGCGGTCACCGACGTCTTTGATGTAGCGGGCGAGTTGACGGGAAGGGGAATCATTTGGATCGTCGGAGAAGATACGAACGGCACGATTGATGCGCCGGCCATCCCCCGACACTTCCGTGCCAATGATGTCGCTGTTTAAGACGGCTTCGATGGCAATCTTCTGCTCTTTGGCTTTCTGCGTATGCAGGGTGCTCCCGATAAGGCCCAACTCCTCGCCGGCAAACACCACGAATACCATTGTCTTTTCGAATTCATGCTGCGAGAGTACGCGGGCAATCTCGAGCACGGCGGCCACGCCGCTGGCATCGTCGCTGACGCCCGGGGCCGGAGCCATGGCGCGCTTTTCCTGTTCTTCCCCAGTTAGTTCCGGGGGCGTTTCACCTGCCGGCGTTGCCGGCGGCGGCTGATTGATGGAATCGTAATGCGCGCTGATCAGCACCTGCCGGCCGGGATGGGTTGTGCCGGGCAAAACCGCCACCACGTTCACTACTTCGACGTCGCGAAAGATACGCGGCTGTTTCTTTACCTTGTAGGTGTCGAGACGAACCTGCAAGCGTGGACTGGCGGCCTGAAACTGTTCGAAGATCCACCGGCGGGCGGCTCCGATGCCGCGGGTGGGATGGTCTGTCTGAGAGAAATTCCCCCGGGTTTCGAAGGACTCGAGCTTGCGCATGGAGGCGGCCACCTTTTCGGTGGAGATATCCTCGACGGCCTTGCGTACGATGGGGTTCAGGCTGCGCGCGGGAGATTGCGCCATCAGCGGAATGGTAAGAAGAACGGAGGCCCATCTCATATTCCTTGGAGTATAACCGAAAGTGCGCCCTGATTCTGATAGAATGCGCCGTGTATGCAAAAGCTGAACCGGCGCGACCTCACCCGCGTTGCTTTAGGCGCGATGGCTGCGCCTTCCGCTCTGCAGGCGCAGGCTGGCGGAATTACCCATGGCCCGATTTTGGGGCACGTCGGGATGACGGAGATTCACGTTTGGGGGCGGACGGCGAAACCGGGTGAATTCCGGGTACGGTTCGGAACGAATGCGAACCGGCTGGAGCAGACTTCCGGGCCGGTGAAGACGTCCTTCGATCACGATAACGCCGCCTGGACACGCCTCAGCGGCTTGCGCCCGGACACGAAGTACTACTACCGCCTTGCCGCCGGGTCCAATGCGGAGGGAGAGGCACGGCACGGCGGAAGTTTCCGTACGCTCCCCGATCCTGACGCCTACCGTAACCGGGAGCTGAACCCAAAAGGACTGTTTAACTTCCGCTTCGAGTTCGGGTCTTGTAATAACCAGAAGCTGGGGAATGGCATGGGCCCCGGGCTACCCGCCTTCAAGGTTATGCGCGAGAAACTGAAGGACAAAGTTCTGTTCTCGATTCTTAACGGAGACTGGCTCTATGAGGAAAAGCGCGAGTTTAGCGTCGAGGAGTGGCGTCAACAGGTAGGCTGCGGCGCGGCCAACCTCCCGGCGATCGTCAAGCTTGCCCCGAGCATCACCGGGGTCTGGGAGAATTACAAATTCTTCCTGGAGCGGGGCGTCAACATGGCGGCATGGCACAAGGAGGTCCCCTGCTACTTCACGCCCGACGATCATGAAATCCTCAATGACGTTTATGGTACAGCTACGGCCGGTAACCACAACCGGCGGTCGGTCTTTCGCGATATCGCGATGCGAGCGTGGTTCGATTACATCGCGGGAAGCAACCCGTTTGAGACGGGGCAGCAAACGCAGTTCGGGTACGGACGGCTTCAGGCTGGCAGCGACATTCTGCTGGACGAGGCCGCTGATTTCACCAGCCTCGACCGCAAAGAGGCTAGCAACCTGCATGTCCACTGGGGCGGGCAATTAGCTGGCGTGGATCAAGGGAAGCTCGATGACGACGGTCATCCCAACGCGGGAGTTTACAATATCGTTTCCGTGGTTGACAGAAATCGGATCCGGATCCAGCCCGCGGCGCGGATGGACAGTACCAGCCCCTATTCAATCGGCAGGGCTTCTTATGGAAAGTTCCGGGTGGGGAATGTGGAAATTTATCTCCTGGACACTCGCGGCCTGCGCGATCTCCACGACGCCAGGAACCCTTACAAGAAAGGACTGTCCATGCTGGGGCGGTCCCAACGGGAATGGCTGATTCGCAGCATGAAGCAAAGCGATGCCGACTTCTTCTTCCTGGCATCGAGCGTGAACCTGATGATCCCGCAAGTAGGCACTCCCGGTTCCGCCGGCCCTCTGGAGGGCAAGGACGATGCGTGGACGGCCTTCGTGGAAGAGCGCGAGACGCTGATCAAAGTTTGGGATTCGATGAACAAGCCGGTAATCGTGATGACCGGCGACCTGCATAACAGCTTCGCGATTCAGGTGACGGGCAAAGTGTGGGAGTTTTGCTCCGGTCCGCACAACTCAGCCAATCATCCGGCGCGGAGTGAAGGAGACAGGCCGCCTAACGGGCCATTCGATTCCCGCGGGAGGATGTGCGACATAAAATGGTCGACGTACTTCCGGAATGACGTTCCAGCTCCGTTGCGCCGCTGGCCGGTATACGCCGTGGCGCAAGTGAATAACGTTTTCCTGAATCCGCTGGAGCGCGGGGCATCGCGATGGGTGGCTTATCCAAAGCCGCATCTGGTGATTCAGTATTTCGATGGGGTGAGCGGCGACTTGCTATACGCGGAATCGATTCACGCCTGACGACAGCGGCTAGACGCGGACGAATTCGAATCGTTCCATCGTTGCAGCTACGGCGTGGCCGGTGTCCGCTTCGCTCTCTTCCAGGCGCACGACCTTGCCCACGCAGCGAAGCCTCACGGACCTTCCGCCTGCTTCCGTGGGCAGGGTGATGAGAAACTCAATCGGCTGCCCAATTTCCACTTTCGCGTTGGAGGTAAAAAGAACGCCGCAGGAACTGAGGTTTGTCGTTTCGCCGGGCTTGCCGAGCTTTTGAGTCCCCGTTCTCACGACTTCCAAGGGCAACTTCAATCCAAATCTCTGGTTTCTGCGCTTGTCTTTCGTGGGCACAACCTAATCTACGGGGAATAGCTCAAAAGGTCAATAGCTGCTGGTACGATAAGACTAGGATTCGTACCGGTACGAAATTCCGGCGCGCTCGAATGATAAATCAGAACTTAGGCTCGGGACCTACGCTGCATGAAATGCCCGCCGGAACTTCTCGCTGGGCGAAGAAATTTCGAAAGATCGTGCGCGTTGCGGGCGGCTTCGGATTAGTGCTCGTGGGGTTCATCCTTGCATTACCCTTTGTCCCCGGACCTGGGTTGGCTTTGATGGTTTTGGGATTCGTGATACTGAGTGAGTATTTTCCATTTGCCCGCCGGTTAGTGGAGTGGGGAAAAAGGAAGTTAGAAGGCGTTCCAGGTTTCAAAGGACGGACGAAACGGGAAGGCTCCGAACCGGGAGCAACGGGCGGGGCCGGCGAGCCTCCCGGGGCGGCGGACACCTAAAACCAGTCGAACTTCTTGAGCAGGAACAACAGTCCCGCCGTGGTGGCCACCATCATAGCGGCGGCGATCGAGGTGCCGTGGGGCGAGTCGACAAATGGCAGGCCTTTGAGGTTCATGCCGAAAAAGCCGGATATGACTATGGACGGCAAAGCCATGGTTCCGAGGACGGTGAGCACCTTCATTACCTGGTTCGTGCGGTTGGCCACGCTCGAAAGATAGATGTCCATCGCTCCGCTAAGCAGGTCGCGCTGCATCTCCACCAGATCCATATTTCGCGCCAGGTGGTCATAAACGTCGCGCAGAAAGGGCGAGAGGTCGCGGTGGATCAGGTCTGTTTCCAGCCGCTGGAGATGACCCGCCACATCGCGCGTATTTGCCAGCAGCCGGCGGAGTTCGATCAAACCACGTTTGGCGGAGTAAATACGCTGGAGCGTTTCCGGGGAAGGTTTCTCGACCACCAGATCTTCGAGGGTATCAATCGCGTCGCTGAACCAATCGACAGGAGCCGAGTAGGAATCGACATTTCCATCGATAATTCTGTAGAAGAGCTGATCCGGACGCACTTCGTGTAGGGAGGTGTGAAGCTGGTCCATAAACGCCCGCAGTGGCGGGCATTCGCCCTCTTGAACGGTGATTACGTACTCGCGGCCCAGGAAAAGGTTCAGATCGCTGATCTGCAGCTCACCGGTGTCCAGGACATGGACCGGTTTGAGGACGACGAAGAGGTAATCAGCTCCTTCCTCTACTTTGGCGCGTTGGTTCCCGTGATGACAATCCTCGATATGAAGCGGGTGAAGGTAGTAGCGGGCAGCAAGAAGGTCTAACTCCGGGTCTTCGGGATTTCTCAAGTCATGCCAGATCACACGAACTCCACAGGCCTCATTATTGCATGGTCCTTTGAAGGGAGCAGCGTGGATGTGGCATGAAACTTGCTCCGACCTCGGTATGCGACTAGGTGCTGGGGCCGGCCACAACCTCTTGAGAGCCATGTTATGATCGCGGCACATATGCATTCTCCGGAGGGTTCGCGCCCTACAGAAGACCAGGCGCTGCAACAGTT
>DATLCW010000220.1:0-2875 GCA_035526195.1 Bryobacteraceae bacterium | reverse complement strand
AGCCGCGTTCCCTGAATTGTCTGGGAAACGGCTATTTGTTCTGCTGCTCTCTTCCATTCATCCATTTGGCATATGCTTTTAAAGGCTCCGGACCCCAACCCAACTGGCACCTTAGCGTGTGGTTCCATCGCTGATCGCGAGGCGATGTCGCTCCGCCCGCCAAAGGGCGGCAAGCATGGATGCCCAGTAGAGGGTCCCATAGAGGATGCAGGAGCCGAACAGGAGCCACCAGGAATCTACCGCCGAGACCTGCTTGTAAAGCGCGGTTAAGACAAAGGCCGGCACGCTGAATGCCATGACCGGGAGAAACGCAAGGCGCACAAATTGCCAGACCGGAAGTCGGATCAACCGGCACCCATAATGGAGCTGCAAAAGGCCGCGGAAGAACAGCGCCGATAACGCCACGGCGAAAGCCACGCCTTCCAGCTGGTGAGTGCCGACAAGCAGGCCCGCCAGGACGAGAACGGTAATCGCTTCCAGCACACCGAAGATGGCCAGGCGCCTGTGTGCGCCCATGCTGACGATAAGATTATAAGTGATCCACTGCGAAAGCGGGATTACTTCTCCACACATGAGAATGATGAGGAGGTGATACTCTTGCGTCTGCGGGGATCCTTGCCACAGCGTCAAAAGTTCGTAGCCAAAGAAAATGGCGCCGCCGAGGATAAACAGGCTCAGCGCGAATGTGTAGCGGCAACCGATGATAAAGAGCTCTTGCTGTTTTTTCTGCTCGCTGCCGAAATGATAGATGGCGGCCTTTGGCGCGAGAGCCTGCGTTCCCGATACCATGACCCAGTTCGTATAGCCGACAAGAAGACGCGGTATCGTGAAGGTGGTGACGGCCGCGAGGTTCAGCGTATGCCCGATCACAAAGGGGGCGACGTTCGGAAGCGCCGAACGGGTCAAGCTGAGCAAGCCAAACCAGACCCCAAATACAAACATCTCCTTGAGCACAGGAAGCGAGAAAAGATTCAGCTTCAGTCTCAGTCGAGGCTCCACCCACCAGCAGGCCGCAGTTCTGATGGTGTATCCGGCGACACTGGTGCCGGATAGAATCCACGCAAGATCCGTCAGACTCGAATCATTGGTGATAAGCAGCAGCGTCAGCGCAGTTCTGATCAGTACTACCGGGATTTCGATGAAGTTGTGGATGTCAAAACGCTCGTACCCCCACAGAAATCCGTATGAGATCATTCCCGGAAATGAAAGTGCAGTGGTTGTCCCGACGATAAAAAGCGCCATCGCGGCATCCGCCCGCTCGGCCTGGGGCACATCGAAGAGGTGAAAGAAGGGAATGGCGAGGAAGTAGCTGAGGAGCGCCACCAGGGCGCAGACGACAATCAGCATGAGAGTCGTTGTCGAGATGACGACGTTGATTTTCTGCATGTCATCTTGGCTTCGGTATGCCGCCACGAGGCGACCCACTGCGCCGGAGATGCCGAAGTCGAGGAGCAGAAAATACCCGGCTGATGCGATGATCAGCGTCCAGATGCCGTAGTTTTCCCGCCCCAACTTGCTGATGAGGAAGGGCAGGATCAAAAACCCGCACAAGGCATTGATCAGGGTGCTCGTGGTATTGGCCGCCACGTTGAACGCGACACGCATTTGGGAGGCCGATATTCTACCGATCGCCCCGGAAACGCTTCGGCTCAAATAACTCATGAAAAACCAAAAAACCCGGAGGCTGGGCATATCGACACAACCCAACTGACTTGACCGATAACTTGTTCCCTTATTTCCGGCAAAACGGGTGATAAAGGGAACAATGCGTCGCAGTTGAAATTGTCGGAGCGGCGCTCCCGCCATGCCTCTGCCACGCGAGTTGGGCTCTTGGAAGCACAAGGCGGCCTTCGTTCTTTTGCCGATCTCGGAGTGGGGCTGGCCGCGTCAGCTGTGCTTGCGGGACTCTGGTATGTGCAGCCGGATCCGCTGACACCGGTGGCGGTAACGGGCTTTGCCGTGCTGCTGGTCTCGGCTATCGCCCGGCCCTTCCTCGTTTGCCTGGCCTTTATCGTCTTCTCCTTTTTTCGCATCCATGAGGCATATCCAGCCCTTTACACCTTGCATCTGCCGTTCGCGCTGGGTGCTGCGACGGTGGCGGGACTGGCGGTGCATGTTTTCGTGGTCCGCTCGATCACGCCGGTCTGGTCCCCCGAGCTGAAATGGTTCGCCGCATTCTTTCTGCTGACAACAGCCGGAATCCTCTTCGCCTATAACCGCGACCTTGCCTGGGCGTTTTGGGGAGACGTTTATTGGAAAATCGGGTTGATGACCCTGGCTGTCGCGTGGCTGCCAAGGTCGGCCCGAGACTTCCAGTATGCGGCCGTCGCTTTTGTGATTGGCGGGATCCTTGTGGCGGCAGTGACGATCTACAACCGATGTTACGGCATCGATCTGGTTGAGCTCAGCCGCGTGACTGTCGGCCGCGAACTAAATTCGTTGCTGGCCGATCCCAATGACTTGGCCCTGGTGCTCCTGTTTCCTCTTAGCTTCTCGATTGCTTTGACGATGTCAGGCAATTTGCCGCTTCACCGGTTTCTTGGTGCGGCGGCGATCGCGACAATTCTTCCGGCGGTGATCTTCACGCAAAGCCGCGGAGGTTTGCTCGGCGTGCTCGCCGTTGTCTTCGCCTATGGCCTGCGGCACGTTCGATCGAAGTCGATTGTGATCGTGTTGACGGTCTCGGTCGCCTTGTTGCTTTACGCGGCGATGGGAATATCGGGCCGCATCTCGGGTGGCGGCTCGCAAGAAGGCCTCGATGAATCGGCTCAGGAACGGCTATCCGCCTGGGGTGCGGCGGTAAACATGGCCGCAAGCCGCCCGCTTACGGGCGTAGGAGTGGCCAACTTTGCCCCCAGCTTCTTCTATTACGTTA
>DATLCW010000214.1:0-12853 GCA_035526195.1 Bryobacteraceae bacterium | reverse complement strand
CGTACACGGAGTGGTGCTGATGGAGCGGCTGTCGCGCGATTACGGCTCCGAGCGGCGCCGCCTCCGTATCACCAAGCTACGAGCCACGAAATTTCGCGAAGGCTTTCACGATTATGCCATCGGTACAGGAGGCATTTCTGTTTACCCGCGTCTGATCGCCGCCGAGCATCGCACGGATTTGAAAGGAAAAATGGTCAGCAGCAGCATCCCCGGCCTCGACGCCTTGTTAGGCGGAGGAATAAGCCGCGGTACCAGCACGCTGCTCATCGGCCCGGCGGGAACGGGAAAAACTACCCTAAGCATGGCGTATGCGGTGGCCGCGGCCGGGCGCGGCGAAGCGGTTGCTTTTTACACCTTCGACGAAACGCGATGGTCTGTGGTCGAACGCTCTGCAAACCTCGGGTTCGATCCCCTACCGTCACTGGCTTCCGGCAAGCTTGTCATGAAACAGATGGATCCCGCCGAGCTCTCGCCCGGCGAGTTCATCCATGAAATCCGTCGCGCTGTGGAGGAGCGCGACGTTTGCATGGTGATCATTGATAGTCTGAACGGTTTACTGAATGCCCTGCCCGGAGAGGCGTATCTGGCTATTCAGATGCACGAACTCCTGATGTTTCTCAATCAACGCAGCGTGGTCACCTTGCTCGTCCTGTCGCAGGCCGGCATTCTCGGCGCTTCCATGGAATCCCCCGTAGACCTCAGCTATCTCGCCGATAACATGTTACTGCTGCGATACTTTGAAGCTTCCGGCAAAGTTCGTAAGGCCATTTCCGCGGTTAAAAACCGTAGCGCGCAACACGAGGATACGATTCGTGAGATTCTCATGCGGGACGGCAAGATCTCCATTGGTGAGCCGCTACGGGATTTCCAGGGCGTCATGACCGGCATACCGACCTTCATCGGCGCCTCGGAAAAACTTGGACGAGACCGTAATGGCTGACGGCACAGTAGACCAGCTGCGGGTACTCATCCACGCCCCCGTGGGTAAAGATGCGCAGATGATTGCCGCAGTCCTCAAACGGGCGCACATTCACGGAGAGCCTTGTCTGAACCTGGAGGGGATCGCTGACGAGCTGGAAAGAGGCGCCGGTGCGCTCATTCTCGCGGACGACTATTTGACGCGGTTCAGTATAGAGTCCATTGCGGCCTGGCTGCGGCGACAGCCCACCTGGTCCGATCTTCCCATTCTTATCATGACTAGCGGCGGCGAGGCGGACCGGAGCAGTATTTACCGTCTGCGGCTTGTAGACCCGCTCGGCAATGTCACGCTCATCGAACGGCCCCTAAGAAAGGTGACCCTCGTCAGCAGCGTTCGAACCGCCATCCGGGCACGCAAGCGGCAGTACGAGATTAGGGATCATTTGGAACAGCTCAATCGCAGCGAAGAGCGGCTGCGCGACGCGATCCTCGAAGCGCCCATCCCCATCATGATCCACACCGAGGAAGGCGAGGTGCTCTACATCAGCCGGGCGTGGACGGAACTTTCCGGATACACGCAGCAGGACATTCCCACCCTGCAGGCCTGGGCCGGCAAAGCGCTGAGCAGCGAAGAGCCGGAAGACGTCTCGCCAGACACCCGCCGCGCAGGCGGTCCCTATATCAAACCCGGCATCGAACTGGATATCACTACGAAGGATGGGAAAGCGCGGGTTTGGATCTTTTCCGCCGCACGGCTGAGCCCGCTTCTCGATGGCCGCAGGCTGCTCATCAGCGCGGCCATGGACATTACGGAAAGAAAGGCGATGATGGATGCCTTACGCCGCGCCAATGCCGACCTCGAACAGTTCGCCTACGCCGCCGCGCACGATCTGCAGGAGCCGCTCAGAAACCTGAGCCTCTCTACGCAATTGCTCGCCGCCCGTTATGGCGGAAACCTCGATGCGCAGGCCGATGAGTTTATGAAAACAACCGTCGAGAGTGCCCGGCGGATGCACGATCTTATCCAGGATTTGCTTGCTTACACTCGCGCCGTGGAGCCCTCCCAGGACGAGCCGCCGGCGGATGCGAATCGCGTAATGCAGGGCGTGATTCGGAATCTGAAGACGGCTATCGAGGAAACCGGGGCCCGGGTGACCTACGATCCCTTGCCCATTGTTCCCATTCCCGAGGTTCAACTCATGCAAGTGCTGCAAAACCTTGTGGGAAACGCGTTGAAGTACCGCGGCGACAAAGTACCCGAGGTGATCGTGAGCGCCGAGCGCTCCGATAAGGATTGGCTGTTTACGGTCCGTGACAACGGCGTAGGCATTGCCCCCCAATATCACGAACGCATTTTCAAAGTATTCAAGCGGCTTCACGGCAGGGATATTCCCGGCACCGGTATCGGGCTGGCGATCTGTCAGCGCATTGTCGGACATTACGGCGGACGGACCTGGGTCGAATCGAAAGACGGACATGGCGCCACGTTTCGCTTCACGCTACCGTTACGGAGGACCGTTTAATGATGCCGCGTCCTTATCACCGCTGGGACGGTTCAAGGACGCCGAAGTGCCTGATCTGGCTGTCATCGACCTGAACCTGCCCGAAGAGACGGAGCCCAAATCCTCGATCTGATTCGTCAGTTCGTCCCCGAAAGACGTCTTCGAAAGCAGAGTCAGCCGCGCGGATTGTTACATGGCAAAGCCGCTGGATCTGGAAGAGTTCCTGTCTCTCGGAAAGCAAATTCCCGATCGTTACTGGATGCGCCCCGGCGCTATACTTTGAAAAAGTATGCGCACCTGCCACACGCCCTTGAGCCGCCGCGGATTTCTTTCTATCGGCGCCGTATCCTTTCTCTCCGCCGCCGAGGGCGAGGCCGGCTTCCATTCGCTGTTCGACGGCCGGACGCTCCAGGGATGGAGCGTCCGCGAGGGGCCGGAAACCGCCTTTTACGTCGATGACCATGCTATCGCCGTCCATCCCGGCGCGAATTTTCCTACCTGGCTGCGCTCCGCCAAACAGTACGAGAACTTCGATTTCCGTGGCGAGTTTTATCTCAAGGGCTGGATGGATTCCGGGATCTACCTGCATGCGCCGGAGCATGGCCGCAATGTCTGGTCCGGTTTCGCCATCAAGCTCTTCCATCAGGAGGAGCCGAAGCCCGCCTCAAACAGTTGCGGAGCCATTTTTCCGATCGTCGCTCCCAAACTGGTGAAGGTGAACAACAAAGGCCAGTGGAACACCTTTCGCATCCTTTTTGATTGGCCCTCCCTCCAGGTCTGGATGAACGATGCGCAGGTGCAGGATGTGAATGTCGAATCCAATCCCGAACTACGCTACCGCCTCCGCCGCGGTTACCTCGGCTTTGAGTCCTTGTCCTATCCCATCCGTTTTCGCAATCTTCGTGTCAGGGAGCTGCCTTCCAAAGAAACCTGGCAGCCGATTGACGATCTCAGCCAGTGGTTCATCTCCGATGGCAAGCCGGTCTTCCAAAACCTGGGCGGTATCCTCCGCGCCGAGGGGCTGGGCAATCTGGCCACCAAAGCTCTCTATAAGGATTTCGAGCTGCATTCCTACATTCGCACCAGCCGCTGGCAGAACGGCGGCGTCTTGTTTCGCAGCTCGGGCGAGGGGACCCGCGGGCGGAGGGCTTACGAAATCCAACTGCACAATGTCGAAGGCTCCCACTTTCCCACCGGCTCCCTCTACCATTACAAACGCGCCAGCTACCCTCGCATCGCCGATGAACAATGGTGGCTGTTCCAATTGATCGTTCAAGGCCGCGCCGTGGTGGTCAGAATCAACGGCGAAAATGTGCTAGAGTACGACCAACTGGATAATGTGGAGCCGGGACACATTGAGGTTCAGGCCCATCAGGCAGGTACTTGGGCGGAATTCAAAGACTTGAAGTTAAAAGTTTTATAGAAACGCTTCGGATCTCCTGGACGTTGAAACTCCCCCCGCGTCGAAAGCATCATAGTAAGTAACGCCCTTGCGTGTGCGCTATCGTCACTTTTGAGGTAGACGAGCACGTGATGAGCCGCGGAGGATTAGTCTCGTGTTGACCAAGCTGCGTGCTTCACTCCCCTTGACATGGGTGCGCGCCGGCGCCTTGAGTGAGTGGTTTGCCTCACCGGACGCGACACAGGCGGCCGGCGCCGATGCCGCCTATGCCGAGTGGGCCGGCGCGAAGGCGAAGCCGCGCCGTAGCTGGAAGAAGATCGTTCTGCTCTCGCTGACGGCCGCATTAGTCATCGCCGCCCTCGTGGCCGAGATGCGAACCTCCTGGCTGCAGGCGCGAGTGATCACTGGAATGCTCGAAGGGGCCAGTTACAAGGTGCAGCGCGGGGAGGTCGGCGAGGCGTACAGCACCGGCAACGGCCCTTACGACGAAAGATTGGGCTACATTCGCTTAACGAGCGTAATCGACCGCCTGAAGCGCGTCGGCTATGAGGTGGAAGCTCAGGCCAAGTGGTCGGAAAAGCTTCTCCGGTTCCGCGGCTTTGGGATGTTTCCCGTTTATCAGGAGAAGACCCAGGCCGGGCTGCGGGTTCTGGACCGTCACGGCAATCCGCTGCACGCCAGTATTTTTCCCTCCAGCGCCTACCCGACTTTCGATAGTATCCCTCCTCTGGTAATCGGCAGCGCCCTGTACATTGAGAATCGCGAAATTCTCGATTCCTGGGCTCCGCGGCGCAACCCCGCGATCGAATGGGACCGGTTGGCGAAGGCGGTGGTGGATCTGGGCGTCAGACAGGTGAACCACGCCCATTCCATCAGTGGCGGCAGCACGCTTGCCACCCAGCTCGAGAAAATCCGCCATTCGCCCGGCGGCCGTACCGAATCCGTGCGCGAGAAGGCCCGGCAGATCGCCACCGCATCCCTTCGAGCCTATCGCGAAGGCCCGCAAACGCTGGCCGCGCGCCGCGTCATCGTCAAGGATTACCTTAATTCTGTCCCGCTGGCGGCTACGGCCGCGCACGGGGAAGTGATCGGTTTAGCCGATGGCTTAAAGGATTGGTTTGGAGCCGACTTTCAAAGCGTCAACGCCGCCTTGAAGGCCGACGAACGGGGGTTGACCGAGGCCGAATGGAAGGCCCGCGCCCTCGCCTATCGCCAGGTGTTGAGCCTGCTTCTGGCCATCAACCGTCCCACGTATTACTTGCGCCATCACCCGCTGGAGCTTAAAGAACGCGCCGATGCATACCTCCGCGTCATGGTGGCGGAAGGGCTCATCTCCCCCGAATTGCGGGATCGCGCGTTGCTCACCGCCGCGCCGCTGCAGCCTTCCGGCGAGACACGCGTCCGTTCCATGGAACTGGATCGCAAAGGCACGGATGCGGTGCGTTATACGCTGCTCGGCCTGCTCGGCGTGGACAGTCTGTACGAGCTCGACCGGCTGGATCTCACGGTCGAAACCACCCTTCACGAACGGGCATCCAAGTTCGCCGCTCAGACGATGGACAAGCTGCAGGACCCCGACTTTCTTACCGCCTCCGGTCTGGTCGGAGAGCGGATGCTCTTTGCGGGGCAGGGTTCCCCGGTCATCTATAGTCTGACTCTCTATGAGCGAGGCGCCGCGCATAACCGGCTGCTGCTGCAGCTGGACAATTCCGGCCAGGCTCTCAATTTGAATGAGGGCAGTAAGCTCGAGCTGGGCTCGACCGCCAAACTTCGCACTTTGACTACCTATCTCGAACTGGTGGCGGAGCTGCGGGAGCAGTTAGTGGAGGGCCGCAACAGCAAAAGGATCCCCATGGACGATCCCGACCGGCTTACCCGCTGGGCTGCGGACTACCTGCGGCGCGGCGGGGATTCGAGCCTGCCTGCGATGCTAGACGCCGCCATGGAGCGGTCTTACTCCGCTAGCCCCGGGGAAGCTTTCTTCACCGGCGGTGGGCTGCACCAGTTCGCCAATTTCGATGGCAAGGATAACGGCCGCGTGTTAACGGTCCGGGAAGCCTTCCGGCGATCCGTCAACCTGGTGTTCATCCGGTTGATGCGCGACATCGTCGACTACCAGGTCAGGCGCCTTCCCGGTTATTCGCCCGGTCTGCTGTCGGATGACAATCATCCGGCTCGTGAGAAATACCTCGCACGCTTTGCGGACCGCGAAGGGTCGGTATTCCTGCGGGCATTTTATGAGCGGTACGCCGGGCTCGCGCCCGATGAAGCTGTGGAAATTCTGCTGAGCCAGCGTGAGCTGACTGCCTCCCGGTTCTCCGTTCTCTATCGCTCGGTACGCCCCAACGCCACGCTGGGCGACTTTCATTTAGCGATGCTCGGCCATGTCAGGGAGAATGTCTCCGAGAAGCGCATCAACGACCTATACGAAATGTACGGGGCGGATAAACTGGATTGGAACGATCGCGGCTACGTGGCTGGAATCCATCCGCTCGAGTTATGGCTTGTCGCTTATATGCAAGGTAATCCGCAGGCAAGTTGGGACACTGTTCGCAAAGCCAGCGCGCAGCTTCGCCAGGATGTGTATGGCTGGCTGTTCAAGAGCCGGTCTAAACACGGTCAGGATATCCGAATCCGCTCCGTGCTGGAGGCGGACGCGTTCGCGGTGCTGCTGCCATACTGGAAGCGCCAGGGTTTTCCCTTCCGCATGCTGGTACCATCGCTCGCTACGGCCATCGGCAGCTCCGGGGATACCCCGGCCGCCCTCGCCGACCTCTCCGGAGTCATTTTGAACGGAGGCATCCGCCAGCCCGCCATTCGCGTGGAGCGGCTCCATTTCGCCCAGGGCACGCCGTTTGAAACACGCATGGCAAGAAAGCTGGAGCAGCCGGTGCGTGTCCTCGCGCCGGAGGTGGCGCAACGTCTGCACAAAGAAATGCTGGGCGTCGTAGAATTCGGCACGGCCCGCCGCGCCTTTCAATCCGTGACGACGCCCTCCGGCCAGATTCTCAGCGTCGCGGGTAAGACGGGTACCGGCGATAATCGTATCAAGAGCTTCTACGCCACTGGCAAAGCGCGCAGCCGGACGGCGGCGTTCGTATTTTCCATCGGCGACCGGTATTTCGGCAGCCTCATCGCCTACGTCCCTGGCGAGCAGGCCGACGCATATAAATTCTCGAGCGCGCTGCCTGTGCAGATCTTCAAGATGATTGTGCCCGGCGCGGTCAAGCTGGTCGAGCAGGACCGCCGAACCGAGCCGCCGAAGTCTATTGCCGCAAGCTTACCCGGTCCGGTCGCGGGAAGTCCTGCGGCGGCTTCTGTGTCACTTTCCCGCTAGCCGCCCATTCCACTCCTCGGGTGAAGGTAGTCAGGAACCCGGCGCAACGCATCGCCTCCGCCCCATGCCCGAGGATGGTGTGAAAGACTCGTCCTTTGCCGTATTGGATGACCATCAGCGCCGGCTCGTGCTCTCCCGTGCCGCCCGTAGCTTTGTCGGAAAATGCCGTGGCCAGCACCGTGACGTGTTCGGCCGGACCACGCAAGGCGTCATAGAGCTCGTCCTGCGCATGCATCCACACCTCCGGCAGCCCTTTCAGAATGGGGTGGTTCTTGTCGCGCGCCGTAATCTTGTACTCATGCTGTTTCCCGTGATGCCCACCGGCTCCGGGCGTGGTATCGCGAGCCACTTTGCCGTAGCGCCATCGCAGCATGGGTCCTGACTTCTCATCCCTTCCCCCCCAACCGCCCACGCCGATCATCTTGTTGTATTCCAGCCATCCCGGGAACGCATTATCGGCGGCATGAACACTCACAAAGCCGCCACCCTTGCTGACGTACTCTTCAAACGCCTTCTGCGTTTCTGGGGACCAAACGCCGCCGCCGCCATAATCCGAATAGTTGGAGATCACCACATCGTACGATTTGAAGTCCGGCTTGAAGCTGGACATGTCGCTTCCTTTAGGGGGAGAGGTAGCCACATCTACGGTGAACAGTCCGGTGTCTTCCAACGCCTTCTTCATCACCGGCGTCGTCTCCTGCCACTTGTGGTTATTCTGGCCGTCGACAATCAATGCTTTCTGAGGAGCGGCGAAAGAAACGGCCGCCAGCAGGCACACGAGCAGAAGGGTCCGCATGGGTTGATTGTATCGGACCGAGGCCGCCGGATTCTTACCCCGGCAGCCGGATGCGGACGTGCTTCAAGGGAGAGGCCGCTCCGGTCACGATCGACACGTCGTTTCGCGACACTCCATAATGGCGCGCTAAAAACGAGAGCAGCTCCGCATTGGCCTTTCCTTTTTCCGGCGCCGCCGCCACGCGTACCTTCAAAGTGCCGTCACCCATCGTACCGATGATTTCTGTCCGATTGCTCTTGGGGATTACTTTGATCTTCAGCAACTAGTCCACACTCATCGCACAGGTACCAGCCGTGTATGGCCGGCGGGGATTATCCACGGCCCCTTGTCCATTCCCGGGCGCCAGAAGTTCTCGTCCGGCTGCTGCCTCGAGTTGAGAAAGAACATCTTTCCAATCGACTCCACACGGCACGACCCGGATCCGTCCGTCTTTGGTTCCGGCAGACATTGCAAAGCGATCTCCGCCACCTGCCCCGGCTGCGTCGCGGGCGGCAGTTCGATGGTGGTGCGCACCCACCCGCTGCGCTCAATGGCATTCTCCGTCATGTTGGAATGGGAGCTGCGAAAGAAGTTTTCGCCCTGCAATCGAACCAGCACGGCGATTCGCGCCTCTTTATTCAGCAGCCGCATCTCGACATGCAGGTAGTTTTCCGGAGAGCTGATTTTGCTGCCCTCCACCGTACCGAATTTGCGTAGCTTTCCTTCTCTCTCCAGCTCACGGGCGCTGATCACGTAGGTGAGCAAATTTTCGTCCATCACCTTCTCGCGCGACGCTGCGCCTAAATCCGCCACTACGGGAGCCAGGTGATACCGCACCGCCGAGGCGCTGTCGCCTGCAACCATGTTGTTGTCCGTCACCACTGCCAGCAGCGGATGCATTCCCTCGCGCTTCCCTTGGAACTCGACGTCTTTGTGGTCCCGCGTCTGAATCTGCGCTCGCGGCCCCTTCCCCGATTTGTCCGGCCACACCTGATAAATATGTTCAATGTCGGTGGTCCGTCCCCAGCGCGCCATCAACCCCCTGGTATCCGTACCGCCGTCTTCATTCGAAAAGATCATCGTGTAGCGGAGGGATCCGTCCCCCAACCGCTCACAGTACAGCAACAGCGGAATGTCGGTGAACTTCCCGATCGTGTTCGTCCTCGCAAAAAGAGCAGGAGCATTGACGATCACGGCATAATCCGGATCCGATGGCTGGTAGGGCCTAAAATTGACGCGATGAACTTCCAGGGGAATGCCGCGCGCGGAGTAGTCCGGGTGGCGTTCCAGTTTCACCGTGTGAGCGCCGGGCTGCAGCTCCCCGAGCCATGCGCGATACACATGCCTCTCTCCACCCGCATACAGCATCAGATGCTGCTTCCTCAGCTCATCCACGGTCATCGTCACTAACACGGACTCCCGTCCCGCTCGCCCCCAATCCGCTCCGCTGGCGGAAATGTCCATCTCCGCCACCACTTCCGCAGGCGATTCCACCTGCAGCGCAAACGTACGAACGCTCTGCGCTCGTAACGGCATCAGACACACAATAAATAGGGCAAGTCTGGTAATCGTACGCAAAAGCTTTTCCGAGCGCATCGGTTTTGATAGCACTTGATCCACCATCCCCTCCTCGGGGAGATTGGACAAGTCCGGCAAATAACCGGACAACACCACGATCTTCACCCGCGGCGCGGAAGCGCGTACGCGGCGGATCAAGGTCAACCCGTCCTCTGTTCGGGGAAGACGTAAGTCCATCAACACCAGTTTTGGCGTTTGAACGTCCAGCAGCCGCTCCGCTTCCTCCACCGACCCGGCGGCCTGCACTTCGTGGCCTGCTTGATCGAGCAGCAGCCGGCGCATCTCGAGTTGATCCTTGTCATCGTCCACCAGAAGTATTCGCGCCATAAATGCTTCAGCCGAATACGATACCCGCAATCACCAATTGCGGCATTGCCTGGTTCCAGCTCTGCGGAAGATTATCGAAAGGAAGCCGGAATTCTTTGGTCTCGCCAGGCTTTGCGCCGCCCCATTTCGCACGTACAATTTCCACGCGCTCTTTCAAAACCACCTGGCCATAGGGATCGTAAAACACGCACGTAATGGCTACGGAGTTTAAATGCCGCGTGCCATGATTGGTGATTTTTCCCGTGATCTCAACCACCTGTTGATGGATCGCGTTCTCGGCCGCGCCCATCTGCACTTCTCCAAGCTCGAGATGGCGGACGTATGCCTTGGCCTCGTCTGTCAGTACCGCGCCTTTCGGACCGCCGGCCGGAGTCCGCTCCAGATACCAGAAGACGCCCGCGGCCGCAACGCCGAGCATCACGACAAGAATCGCCGGCAACCCGATTAGCGGTCTTGCTTCTGTCTTACTGGCCACTGACCGTCATCTCCCCAATCAGGATCGTGGGCGAGGCGATGGAACCGCGAAACTCCAGATCGGACCCGACCGCCTGCACATTGCGCAGCATGTCTTTCAAGTTGCCGGCAATGGTCACTTCCGATACAGGATAGGCTAACTCCCCGTTTTCAATCCACAGCCCCGCCGCTCCTTGCGAATAATCGCCGGTGACCACGTTGACGCCGGATCCGATGAGCTCGGTAATGTAGAAACCGCTTTTCACCTGGCCGATGATCGCTTCCCTCGAATCGAGCCCCGGCTTCAGATAAAAGTTGCCATGGCCCACGCTGGCGTTTCCCGTGATCCCTCGCGATGCGTTGCCGGTTGTTTTAAGCCCGAGCTTTCTGGCGGTATAGCTGTTCAATAAATAACTTTTCAGAACCCCGTTCTCAATGACCACCGTACGCCGGGAAGGCACCCCTTCGTCGTCAAACGGCTGCGAGCCGAACAACTGTGGAATGGTGGCATCATCGATGATCGTGAAATTGTCCGAAGCTACTTGTTCGCCGATTTTCTCCGTCAGAAAGGACGCCTTGCGATAGATCGAGTCCCCAGCCACTGCTTCAAAGATATCCCCTAGCAGCGATCGCGCCGTACGCGGCTCAAACACGATCGGCACCTTCTGTGTCGGCGCCTTCCGCGCGTTCAAGCGGCGAATTGTACGTTCCGCGGCGATGCGCCCGATATCGGAGGGCTTCTCAAGCTTTTGGTAGCTGCGCGCGATGGAAGACCAATAGTCGCGCTCCATCGAATCGCCGTCCTTGGCCACCGGCACGGCGCTCAAAGAACAGGAACTGCCCCGATACCATCCCGCAAAGCCGCGCGAGTTCGCGAAATATCGCGCCCCATCATAGGCGCCGAAAGAGGCCCCCTCGGAATTCACGATCCGCGGATCCACGGCAAAGGCCGCCGCTTCCGCCTCCATGGCCTGCTGGATGCGCGCCGGCGTGTCGAGTTCGCCGATGTCATCGGAAAACAACTGCAGGTCCACGTCGATCGAGCCGAGAGCATCGGCGTCGGGCAATCCCGCATGAGGATCTTCCGAAGTCAGGTTCGCCAGCTCGATTGCCGACGAAATCATGCGTCCAATGCCGTCTTTTGATAAATCGGAGGTGAAGCAGGAACCAACGCGTTGGCCAATCAGCAAGCGCACACCTACCCCTCGGGAACTCGCCTCCTTCAGCGTCTCCAGTTCGCGCATTCTCACAGACGCCGAGAATTCCGATCCGAGCGAGATAGTGCACTCCGCATCATTCGCTCCCCGCGCCAGTGCGAGCCTGATCACCTCTTGGGCAGTATCCAGCAATTCCATCCTCCACTCTGATTCTACCTGTTACGCCTGCTATCCTCTCTTTCATGTTGCGTATCGCCCTCGCCTTCCCGCTTTTCGCTCTTTCCATTTGTCTGGCACAACAAAGCACCCTCCCGCTCGAGATTGAGCGCTTGACCCACGCGGAGATCCACGATGCCATCCACAAACAAGGCAAGACGACAGTGCTCATTTACAACGGCGGCACGGAGCAGCGGGGCCCGCATGCCGTGCTGGGCGGCCATACGTTCATGGCTCGCCGTACAGCCGAGGCTATCGCGCGCAAGCTGGGCAATGCTCTCGTTGCGCCGGTACTCCCGTTCTCGCCGGCCGGAGCTCACCTCAACGCGAAATGGCCGGGCTCGGTGGACCTTACGCCCGATCTTTATGCCAAAGTCAACGAGGCCGTGGTCGCCAGCATGGTCACGAACGGCTTTAAGAACGTGGTGCTTATGGGCGACCATGGCGGAGGCCAGGCGGAACTGGCCAGCCTCGCGCACAGCCTGGATAAGCGCTACACCCCGCAAGGCGTGCACGTTTTCTTCTGCAGTTCCGTCTACAAAGAGGCTCGTGAAGACTTCAACGCCTGGCTCAAACAGCACAACCTTCCCGTCGGCACTCATGCGAGCATTCCGGACACTTCCGAGCTGATGTACCTCGGCGGCGAGGAGTACGTGCGTAAGGCCCGCCTGGCAAATGGAACTATCGGAAATGGCATCGTGGGCGACCCCCGGCCGTCGTCTCCTGAACTCGGGAAGCGCGTGTTTGATATGAAGGTCGATTACGGAGTGGCGGAAATCCGTAAGCTTATCTCGCGCCCTTCGCCATAAGCAGCTTCACTACGCTCTCGTAATGCAGCGCCCTTGCCGCGGATAGCGCTGTGCGGCCCGCGGCATTCGCAGCGTTTACATCGGCGCCCAGCTCAACCATCAGCCTGACGGTTTCAAGCGCCAGCGATTCCCGCTGGCCGCTCGCCGGCTGGACCCATGCAGTGCCGCCGCCCATGCCCATCGCCGCCAGCAGAGGCGCCGTCGCTTCCGTCCGCGATTTCAGGTTGTCGAGCACATAGGAGGAATGGTGGACAACCAGGGGGTCGGCGCCGTGCTTCACCAGTAACCGCATCATGCCTGGCTGGGTGAAGCGGGCTGCCAACCAAAACGGCGTCGCTCCCACCAGTGGCGGCGGAAAATGGAAGTCGCGGGATGACCG
>DATLCW010000202.1:0-42650 GCA_035526195.1 Bryobacteraceae bacterium | reverse complement strand
CAAAGTCAAACGCGCTCGGCTTGTAACGAATGGCATAAACCATTCTGCCACAGAAATGTTTTATTGTATCGCTTTCAACAGAATGTTAATCTAGTGCTCCCGAGGAAATGATGGATGTACTGCTCCACGGCCCAACACGCTAGAGAAGGCCTACACCCTATAGAAGCCTTTGGCTTGGCTCGTATTAAGGATTTAAGGCTCTTCCTCAGCCACGCGTCGGCTGGCCCTCCAGCGCTTTACTATGCAGATTTGCTCATGCTCCCCTTGCTAGGTGATAGGATTTAGTGCAAATCCAATTTCAAGGTACGAGCATGAAACTGAAGCACGAGTCCATTTTGAAAGTAATAGCAAGAGTAGCAAATCATGACGCGGTGGTATTAGCAACAACAGTAGCGCTGCTAACTTTGTTCGCGGAATACGCCCACGCCCAATGCGTGCCGTCCTATATCGTTGTGGCAATGTTTGTCGCTTTGTCTTGGGTCTCTCAGAGTCGCTCCCAGGCGGAAGCAGAGTGAGAAAAAAATGGGACTGGAAGACCCAACGTCGACTATACGCATACACGAACGATTCTAAACGGAATGCGAGAGAGGGGGATGCCCACTCGCAGTACATCTTAGCACATCGTTATTTTTACGGGTCCGACGGAATCAAGCAAGATTACAAAGAAGCGGTCAAATGGGCCCGTTCGTCAGCGGAGAAGGGCCATCCCGACGGACAGTTTCTATACTCAATGTGTCTGGCCGCGGGCGAAGGCACAGAGATGGACGGCATAGGTGCCGAGCAATGGCGGTTCGTCGCTGCCATCGCCGGCCACCACGTAGCTCAATTGACCATAGGAATGAAGTCCATTACGAACGGTATGACGGATGGGGAGTGTATGAAATGGCTGCTACTGTCAGCCGAATCAACTGATGCGCACGTTAAGAATACCGCTTTTCAATATATTGACAAATTTAGACTAGGCATTTCGCCTGACGAAATAGCGTCCGCCGAACAAGCCGTCGCGCGTTGGAAGATTAACAGATTGATTATAGACCGAAATAATAACCAACGATAATGAATCATTTATACGGCGAACTGAAAGCCATGTCTAATCAATGAAAGAAGGCGCCGATCTTGTTTTGCGCTGTCGGGACCACCGATGCGGACGGTTTGCTTTGTGGTTCGTCGTGCCACTCTTTCATGTTTGATATTTTATGATCATGGGTAATGTCACTCGATTTAGAAGCCATAGCAGCGGTTGGCGCGCTAATCAATGGATTTGGCGGTCTCATTGGAAAAGTCAACGACCAGTCCGTCAAAGCGGAATTATTCCAAAAACAAATCGAAACTCTGTCGAAGTTTCAGGAGTTACAAGCTGCTTATTGGGATATCGCAAACGAGAATCGAATGCAGCACGGTCGAATCATTGAGTTGGAACAGAAGCTGAGGTTCGCCGGTGCCCTAGAGTTTCGGATGCAAGTATGTTGGTCGAAACTCGACGATGGCTATTTTGAACGGACGCCCTATTGCCCGCTCTGCTGGGAAGATCAACGAAAAGCCGTTCATCTAATCGAATACAAGGAAGTTTGGGAGTGCGCGCTCCACAACCGCTCCTGGCCGAAAGGAAGTAGCTCCTGAATCGTCGATTGTGGGAGTGACATAGTGAGGCTACGACCACAAGCTTCAGTTAGGTGATGCATGTTAGACGGAATGCTTTTAACTACGCCGCCCCAGGACGACAAATATATAGGAAATGTCGGCTATTAAAGGCTCTGAGAATTGTACACGCTAATGTCACCGTGAGTAAAACAGAATCAAGAAGATTGGGAGCGGCGGAATTCGCTTCAACTCTTTGTTGTTAATTCGTTTAATGGCTACTTCATCAACTCCTGAGCGAATTCCTGATCCTGCGTCTCGTACACTTCAATAACATCACCAACAACCCCATCGATAGCGAAAGCGCGGACGGTCCAAGGACACGACCCGGCCCATCCAATCCACCGGGTCGGTCCACATTACGGTGCGATCGCCCATCGCCTTGGTCAGGTCCTCGAGATCCCAATGCAAGGCAAAGCCGTGAATCGCCGCGTCGAATAGATTTGTATTGAGTGTGTTCTCGAGAGCCTCTACGAAACTATGAGGCGTTTTGTCGAGCCACAGCTTGTGGATTCTCGAATCGGCCGCCGCCGCCAGCAGCAGCCAGATTCCCCGGACGCCTTGAGCGCCAGCGCGAATGGAGTCCGCATCGACATCGGCGCGCGCCGCGAGAAGGTCGACGCCACGCAGAATGTCGTACGCCCGCATGGCCGCCAGATTGCGCCCGATCTGATCGGCTCGCGTGTTGTTGAGCCAATCGCCTAAAAACGGGCGGCGGTCGTCAGGAGCCGTGGAGCGGCGAGGCTCGAGCTTGAGAACCACGCGCCCTGTCTTTGCGATGCTCTCCGCCAGTTGATCGGATAACTTTCCCGCCACTAATCAGCACAGCCTGCTTCCGGCCAGAGCCCGGCGGGATATAGAGGCGGGCGTCAAGGTCGATTCCCGGCTCGCTTTCGAACCGGATGTGCTGGTTCCGGAATCCATCGCCCGCCGCGTCATCGAGGATTTTAACGGCCGGAGCCGAGCCGTTGGTGGGGATCTTCAACCGGCGCAATTCGGCCAACAACTCCGCGGTCGTACCCTGTTTTCTCTTCGCGCGGTACGTATCAAGAATCAGTTGATATAACTTCCGGCTTCCTGGCTCATCCTCAACGCGGCCCGTTTTTGTCACCAGCAACTCCCGGTTGGCGTACGTCTTTACAGGCTGCTCACGGGGATCTCCCTTGCCGTCTTTGAGCCAGCGAATGAACCATTCATAAACACCCTCACGGCTGACCAGCGGGGTGCCATGAGGTCCGGGACGCACAGCGAGCGCGATCTTGTCTTCCGCTCCATACAGCTTGTACCAGCGCCGCGCTTCCTCATAGACGAGCCGGGCGCGGGGCGGGGTGAAGTAATCATGCTCGGTGGCCTGCAACAGCCAAGGCGTGGGAGCCGACAGCTCCACAAAATCGGCGGTATCCAGCCCTCGGAAGATGTGTTGCGGCAGCGTCATTTCCGAATTGAAATTACTGGCCGACGCAAACATGAGCCGGTAGGAATTCGGAAAGCAGGCGGGGATTACCGCTTTGAGCCGTGCGTCCAGTCCTCCGATGAACGTCGTCAGGGCGCCTCCACCGGAACAGCCGGCGGCGCCGAGCCTGGCCGGATCGACTTCCGGCCGGCGGGCAAGATAATCGAGCGATCGCCTGGCATCCCAGATGAAGTAGCGGGCGACGCCTTCCCCCACCAGGCTGCTCTGTACGGTGGCGTGCAGGTGTTCATTGACAGACCATCCGGCGGCCGGCGCCTTGAGTTGCGGATCGTAGGTCTGTTCCCGCTCGCCTTGACCGGCCGGATCGAACGCCAGCGATACGAAGCCTTTCAATGCGAGATTCGCTCCCAGTCGTTGCGGCTCGGCCTTGCCTTCCTGCGTATGGCCCGCCTGCAACAGCACACCGGGATAGCGCCCGGGCTGGTTGGGACGGTAGAGATTGGCGGTGACGTAGAAGCCCGGCAAGCTTTCGTAAATGACTTTCTCAATCACGTAACCATCCGCCTGAATTCTCCCGGTGACTTTGGCATTAAGCGGTCCGGAGTAATCGGGCAGGCCGCCCAACGCTTCCAGAATCTTCGTGCGAACCAACTGCTTACGGCGCTCCGCCCCGGCCACTGTCCGCACTTGCGCGACAGCTTGCTCCCGAGCCTGAAGCTGCTGCTGGGCAATCGCGTCCATCCAGCGTAAGAGCGGATCGCCGGCGGACTGCTGCGCAGGAAGGCGCAGAGCGGCAAGCATCAAAAGAATCGTCAAGGTCATCGGAAATGGATCCTTGAAAAAAATATCTACGGCATCGCGCGTGCGAGCATCCTCCTCGCGTTCCCCTCGAACACCATCTTTTGGCGGTCTTCGGGCAACCCGGACTCCTTCATCTTCAGCACCGCCACTTCCAGGTGGTAAGAACGGATAATGCGAGCCGAACAGCATTCGTTCGGGCGTTACCTGATCCGCCAGCCGGGCAACTCCTTCAATTCCCTCGACGGTCGAGATATCGACGCAGACCGTGCCCGCATCCATCAGGACCTTTAGCCTTTGGCCTCTGACGGCGGATGTCCAGTTGAGCAGCATCACGCGCAGGGAAGGCTCCTTCTCCAGCAGCCCGGATAGCGGAGTAACATCCACCGGAGGCACTCTAAGAAGGGGATGCTGGGTGCGTATGTCTTCCATGGTGAGGACAAGCTGTACGATCAACTTGAGGCTCGCCGCCAGCCGTAAGAGCTCCGCGAACACGGGATCGCTCAGCAGGTAGCCGTGATAGTTGGGATGCAACCGGATGCCCGGCATCTTATATTCCTCGTGGCATCGCCGTACATCCTCCCGCCAGCCGGGAAGCTTCGGGTTGATTGATCCAAACGGAACCAGGAAATCCTTTCCGTGGGATCGGCAATCCGCCGCCAAGCGGGCATTCACGCCGCCGATATCCTTATGCAGCAATCCGTCGAAACTGCCGGCCCACGCCTGCACCACGTTCCCCTGGCGCAGCCGCGCAACCAGCTCCGGCGTGTCGTCGCCCGCTAAACGGCGGAAGGGCCAGCGTGATAGATTCACGTTGGTATCGACGATCACGCCTTATATCCTTTGGCGTGCAGAACATGCTTGTACATCCGGCGTAGATTTCCGCCGAGGACCAGTTCTTTCGCCAAATCCGGAATGTTGGCACCCATCACCTTGGCAAGCTGGGAAGCGAAACTGCGCCCTCCCACATCGCTGCCGTACACCACTCGTTCCAGCCCGAGCTCACGCACCGCCATTTCCAAAACGCCTGACGTGGGATCAAAGCCCGCGATTTCCGCCGATACGTTCTTCGCCTCGCGCAGAATGCGAATGCCGCGCTCCCAATCGCCGCCCGTGTGGGCACAGATAAAGTTGGCGTCCGGGTGGCGCTTGGCAAGCTCAACCAGATCATTAGGTGTAGATTCGCCCGGCTCATTACCATCCAGTTTCAGCCACGTATGTTGAAGGATGGGGACCTTCATCGAGACTGCGCGTTCGACGATCGGGTCGAGTTCGGGAGCGTTACAGCGCATGTCCGCTTCCAGTTCTCCCACGCCGATCATGGGTCCATCGCGCACGCAGCGATCAAATTCCTGGAGGCTGAAGTCGAGAAACTTCGGACTCAGATACACCGACCCATAAGCCTGTTGCGGGAAACGCCGCACGGCCCTCATGACCCGGTCGTTTTCCTTCCGGATCAGATCGGCGGAGGGATGCAATTCCGACGAATAGCCCTGCGAAAGGATGATCCGCTCGATCCCTAATCGATCCGCACAGCGGACCAGCACTTCCATGCGTTCCTCGGGTGTGCCGCCCGGCACCCCGTGGAGGTGGCTGTGCACGTCCCAGATTCGGAAGCGCTCCGGCGGCGCGGACTCGCTTTCCAGCAGACTGCCCGCGCCCGCGGTCACGAACGAACCGATAAGGCTTCGCCGGCTGACCATAGAACTCCTCGCCATTTAGGGCAGACTGAAACTCAGTATATTCGAGCCGGCCGCGATCGCTATATACTGCCGGCCGCCGGCCGTGTAAGTGATGGGCGCGGTTTTGATCGTGGTGTTGGTCGGGATGTGCCACAGCCGCTTGCCGTCCTTTAGATCGACAGCCACGAGGTCTCCGTGGGGATCCGCATAGATGAGGAAGCCTCCCGCGGTGGCGAGCACGCCAGCCCAGCGCTTGCCTTCCACGGGCCCGGTTTGCGGAATCTCCCACACCGTTTTTCCCGTCTCGATGTCGAGCGCGCGGACGTACTTCTTTCCGGGTTTCAGGGGAGGCCGAGGCTTGTTCCAGGCTCCCGGCAGAGCACGCTCCGTACACTTTTCCATCGCCATCAGGTAATAGAGACGAGTGGACGGGCTGTAAGCGGTGGCGTTCCAGTTCGTCGCATCCTCGGGACACATCCTGCCATCGCCGGACTGTAGCTGGGGACGTCCGTCGGGGCCGATCCCGCTGGCCCAGGTCACTTCCACGAAATTCTTCGCCAGCAGCAGTTCGCCGTTGGTCCGGTCGAACACGTAGAAGAATCCGTTGCGGTCGGCGTGCAACATGATCTTTCGCTCGCGGCCGCGATAGGTGGTGTTGACCAGCACCGATGGCTGCGTGGCGTCCCAGACGTGAACATCATGGGGCGTGAATTGATAGTGCCACTTCAGCTTTCCAGTGTCCGGATTCAGCGCCAGGATGCATTCGGTATAGAGGTTATCGCCGGGGCGGTCGCGATCGTCGGTATTGGGATAAGGGGTGGCTGTCGGCCAGAACAGCGTATCGGTTTCTGAATCGTAGCTGCCCGTGAGCCAGGTGGATCCGCCGCCGAATTCAGGATGCTTGCCCTTCCAGGTGTCGTAACCGGGTTCTCCCTTTCCCGGTATCGTCCAGAAGCGCCAGGCTCGTTCGCCGGTGTCCGCTTTGTAGGCGGCCAGGAATCCTCGTATGCCCCAATCGCCACCGGAAACGCCGGCGACCACAAGATCCTTCACCACCAGCGGGGCCACCGTTGATCCGTAGCGCTGCACTTCCTCGGGCATCACAGCCTCCCACACCAGAGCTCCGGTCATGCGGTTCAGTGCGATCAGATGGGCATTGTCCGTGGTCATGAAAATCTTGTCGCCGAGGATGGCCACGCCCCGATTGGTGCCCAGGGAAGCGTCGCTTACCAGGCCCGGCGTTCGCGGGCGCGTATAGCGCCAGATCTGGCGGCCGGTGATGGCGTCCAAGGCAGCGGCCTGGTGCGGTCCGGTGACGTACATGACGCCATCGGCGACGAGCGGCGTCACTTCCAGTCCGAAGTACTTCATGTTCTCGACATAATAGGGGGTATTGGGAAGAAGTTGCGCCCACAACGGAATCGAGTAGCTCCACTTCAGACTCAGCTGTTTCACGTTGGAGGTGTTGATCTGCGTGAGCTCGCTGTAGCGGTTTCCTCCGAGCCTCCCGTTGTAGGTGAGCCAGTCCCCGGGCTTAGGATCGATAATCCTCGAGAACTCGATGCCTTGCGGGCTCGAAGGAGTGCGAACAGCAGGCACGCCGGGCTTCACGCCGGTGAGCCGGCCGAGGTAAGCGATCAGATCCCGCAGTTCTTCAGGGCTGGCTTTCAGCGGCGGCATCAGCGATTGCTGATTGTTCTCAATGGCCGCGATCTGGCTTTCCTGGAACGAATGGAACCCGCCCTCGAGATCGAACATCGCGAGGTCCGAAGCGGTTCGAATTTTTACTAAGCCGCGAATCGTTCGGCCGTCCCGCAAACGGACCTTGGCGACTTCGTAGCCGGGAGCGATATGGGCGTTGGGGGAAACGATCGCCGCGCGGAGTTCATCGACGGTCATGGCGTTTCCCACGTTGGAGAGATCGGGACCGATGGCGCGTCCGCCGCCCGATACCATGTGGCACGAAGCGCATTGGCCCTTCCCATGGAACAGCCGCTCGCCCGCCTTTGCATCGCCGGCGGCCGCGGACTCGGCGGCTGGGGCATTCAACGCGCGCAGCCAGTGCGTGAGTGGATTCATTTCGGCCGCCGGCAAATCGAAACCGGGCATGCCGCCGCCGGGAGAACCCTTGCGAATGAAAGCTCCCAACTGCTCCACAGAACGGCTGCGCACGCGGCGATTGCCTGTCAGGCCGGGGCCACGGTCTGTGCCGCGCGCGTCTGCTCCATGGCAGCCGGCACATTGCTTCGCGTAGGATCGTTCCCCTTCCGCCAGCTTCGAGGGGGTAGGAGGGGGCTGGCCCGGGAGGGCCACGTTCAGCCCCAGAGCCGTTATCAACAGACGCCATGTTCTTGTCATGATCACCGTATGAGCTCGTCCATAGAGACGACATTATCAGGTTCTCCAGAGCGCAGAGTATGGAGGGTCTGACGGCGCGGCACGGGAAGATGGAGCCCAAGCCCCATCTTCCCATCCCTTTACGCGGTTGTTACCCGGCTTTTGCGGCCTGCTGGCGCGGTTCGGCGCCAGAGGTTTCAGACATCGGAGATCTTCTTTCGTTGTCTGCCGTCTCCGGGCCAACGCGTGTATTCATACCCGTTGCCGTTCGAGACGCGTCACTTTCTATTTCGATCCGGCGAGCCTGCTGCCGTTGCTGCGCCACTGGAACTTCGACCTCGAGCACTCCGTTGCTGAAACGCGCCCGCGCCTGTTCCGGCTGCGCTCCTTCCGGCAAGGGAATGATGCGGTGAAACGATCCATAGCGGCGCTCCAGGCGATGATAGCCGCCACGATCCTCCTCGTGTTCGTGCTTCCGTTCGCCTTGAATTACCAGACCGTCATCAGTCGCTTCCAGTGTCAAATCCTCCTGATTCACACCAGGAAGTTCAGCACACACAATCATCGTATCGCCTCGCCGGCGGATGTCAACCGCCGGCATCCAGGGCACAGGTTGATTTGAAATGGAACTGTGCCCGGACGTGGCTCCGGACAACATTCTGTCCACGTCTTCCGTGAATCTTCTCATTAGAGAAAACGGACTCAGGGACATGAGTTCGCCAGGAGAAATCCAGTGGCCGCTCCAGATACCGGGACTGCTGCCGGACCGGGTAATTTCCTGACGGTTGCTTCTTTCAAGACTTTTCTCTTTACCGGATTGTCTGACATTTGCATCAGCCATAACGGACCTCCTTGGTGTAGAGGCCCCTTCCGGCGGAAGCTTTGCGCATTCTTGTTTCAGACCAAGGCCAAAAAAATGGGCAAATCATGAATGTTTTGAGGAGATAGGTTCCGGACAGAGTTGCCGTAAGCAACACGACGGTATGACCATATCTCGGACAAGACTTCCCCGGCTCTCAATCCTCGCCGCGGCCGGTTATCCGCGCCGGTGTCATCGGGGAAGGGGACTCAGCTCCGGAGCCAGTAAATTAGAGAATCCATTTGCGGCTGCCTGGTGGAGCAAACGGAAGCGACCACTTTGCGGCGACGGTGCGAATCGTTGCCAGCCGCTGCTTCAAAGTCGAATGCCCGCGCAGCCTCGATTGCTACACTGGATAGCCGATGACTCGAAGAGAGCTGTTCGCAACCCCACTGGCGGCGATGGCGGCGCCTGCTCCGCGTCCGAATTTCGTCTTCGTACTGGTCGACGATCTGCGCTGGGATGAGCTTGGCTGCACCGGCCATCCCTTCGCCCAAACGCCGAATGCCGACCGGCTCGCAAAAGAAGGCGCGCTCTTCCGGAATGCCTTCGCCACGACTCCGCTCTGTTCCCCCAGCCGCGGCAGTTTCCTCACCGGTTTATATCCGCACCGGCACGGCGTGACCGACAACACGGACCGGTCGGCCCTCAGCCATAAGCTGATTACCTGGCCCCGTCTGCTGCACGATGCCGGCTACTCGACTGCGTTTCTCGGCAAATGGCACATGGGAAACGACGATTCCCCGCGTCCGGGGTTCGATCATTGGGTCAGCTTTCCCGGGCAGGGGGAAAGCGTCGACCCGGTGATCAATATGAATGGAAAATCTTTTCGTATTCCGGGGTACATCACGGATATTCTGACCGATCATGCGGTAGCGTTTCTTGGCCGCCGGCACACGCAACCCTTTTGCCTCTATCTGGCGCACAAGGCCATCCACCCCAACATCCAACAGAGCGCCGACGGCAGCATCAACAGTTTTGGTACGGCGGACGAGTTTATCGCCGCCCCCCGGCATCGCACGTTGTACGCCGGTCAGCGGATTCCTCACCGGCCCAACTACCGTATTGCCCCCACGGACAAGCCAGCCCTCAGCCGCCCACTCAACGGCGTGGAACCGCTCGGTGCGCGAACGGCTACCGATGATGAGACCATCCTCAATCGCATGCGCATGGCTAAGGCGGTCGATGAGAGTCTGGGGCGAATTTACGAAGCGCTGTCCGGCAAAGGACTTCTTGATCGGACCGTGTTCGTCTTTACCAGCGATCATGGCTATTTCTATGGCGAGCACGGCTTGAATTATGAGCGCCGGCTGGCTTATGAAGAGGCCATTCGGATCCCGTTGCTCATCCGTTACCCGGGCGCGTTTCGCCCTGGATCGCGGCCCGGCTCGTTAGCCCTCAGTATCGACATTGCTCCAACGATGCTGGCGTTGGCTGGCGTGAACGGTCCTGCGATGCAGGGGCAATCCTTACTTTCCGTCCGGCGCGAAGATTTCCTGATCGAATATTTTTCCGACAAAGTGATGCCGCGCGTGAGGAATATGGGGTATCAAGCGATTCGTACTTCCCGCTGGAAGTACATTCGTTATACCGAGCTCAAGGATATGGATGAGCTCTACGACCTGCGGCAGGATCCCTACGAATTAAAGAATCTGATTCACGAACGGGCCGCTGCGCTGCCGATGTTGCGGTCCCGCCTCGACGCTCTGGCGGCCGGAGTTTAGCGGGCTTCGACTAATCCGTCAGGTACGCATAGTACGCTTTAAGTAGAATCGCAGCCGTATTCTGATCGGGAGGAATGTAATCGTTGAAGAGTTTGTTGCCGTGGAAACGCGCTTTTTGCGCCCGCCAAAACTGGGGCCACTGGACGCTGGAGCTGCGCAGCAGCTGCTCATTCAACGCCTTCAACAAGGGATCGTTTACCGTGTGCGAGCCCGTCCCCCGGGTAGCGATCATCTGCGCCGAATTCGAAGAATGAATCACTTCATCCACGCTGCCCATTCCGCGGCAACTGCCGAGAAATACCAATCGCGCCTGCGGAGTAAGATATCGCAATGTCTTATCGAGATGAAACGCATGCCCGCGATGTACAATGACGTTCGGCTGCCGTGTGCCGAGCAGCCGCGTCACCGTCTGTTGCCTGGCGGCCGATTCTTCCGCCCGCAAGCGGTTGGCGCCGATGGCAAGATCGATCGGAACATTGGCGTAAATTTCAATCGTGCGTCCATTGGCGCCCTTACCCGTAACATGGACGTAGTCCCGATGATCCCGAAAGGTCCAGCCAGCGGCATTCTGATAGCTTCGGCGGAACGCCTCGAACGAGAGCACCCCGTCATCATCGTCATAGAAAAAGTAGCGATGCAAAGACACGGCTCCCATGGCCATGAAAGCCGGCGGATCGAGGAAGCGTTGATAGGGCGCCGCCCGGCTCGCGAGCGCCGCCACTGGTAACCGAAGCCGTAACCGCGCCGCCAAGAGCCCATAAAAAGGGGTGTCCGGCGCCTTGAGAATTGCGTCGGCCAAAAGTGAAAGCTGCGGCTTCGCCGCATTGTCGATTACTTCGGCCGCGAGGATCATTTCCTCCAGCGTGTCGATTCCCCGCATGGCTTGCGCAAGAAGCGCGCCCGGAAGTTTTTCCAGGCGCCCGTAGGCAACCGCATCGCTGAGGAAAGCGCGCAGCCGTGGACGGTTCGGCGGCGGCTTCTGCATTCGGTCAAAAGCAGCGCGGAACAATCCCTCATCCACTTCGGCCCGGCCGTAAACCAACAGCAGGTACAACTCCTGCGGCTTCCAGGACGCGAGCGCGCTATGCTGCTGCCGCAGATCCCGCATGTAGGGCAACGCGAAGGCTTCCAGATGAGGATCGCTGTCCGGCATTCGCGCAAGCTGGGCGAAATAAAGTTGGTCGTTTCGGGCGAAGCGAATCGCCTGTTCTTCCGGCAATGCCGGCAAGAGGACGGCTGCCCGCTGCCGCGTGCTCAGGTCCACGCTGGCATTCCGGGCGAGGTGCGTAAGCGCCTGTAGTGCCGGTCGATCTTCCAGCTTTTCCAGGAGGCGTGCGGCGGTGGGCGAGTTTCCGCCAGCAATCGCTACCGTCTCTCCCGGATTGGCGAGAGCTACAGCTTCCAATACTTCCGCTGGCAGGGAAGGGAACTGGCGGATGGCAACGCTCGGATTGTGTAAGGCTGCCGCCCGCAAAAGTCTGACTCCGGCGGCGGGTTCCGTTTTTTCGGCGATCTCCAGCGCTCGGTGCAAACCGGCGCTTCCCACCCAAGGCTTATCAATTACGCGGTCGAGCAGGCGTGCGGCAATCTCGGATGATGCCGAGGTAAAGGCGATGCGTAGTACTTCTTCTCGCTGCGCCACTTTCGGCAGCACATCGGCACAGAGTACCGCCGCCAACGGTTGCTCCGCAGCCTGGCGCCTCAGCTCGGCAAACTGAACACTGCATTCCGGCGCGAATAGCATCGGCAAAGCCCCTCATCTATACACTAACCTCGATGCAGTGCAGCTTGCCAGCCTTTAAGGCGCTAAGCTCCATCAGATCCGTGCAGCTTGACCATTTTGTTGTACAGACCCAGGATCAGGAAGGTGGGCGCCCATTGACCAATAAAGTTCGCGGCTTCGCTCTTGCCTGCGAGCTTACAGGTCAGCGACGCGCCAATCGAACCGAGCGCGGCCCAAAGGAAGGCATCGGAGGGCAGCTTGGCCGTTTGCTGCTCGATGGTGCGGGCGACTTCGCCCTCTCTGTGCTCCCTGCGGGGTTGGGTCTGCGGATAAGGAAGAGTAGTAGTAGACATGATTACCTCTGCATGTGAGACACCCCTGGAGGGTGGTTGTTTCGGCCCCGGCCTCCGCATCGTGCGAAAGCGCACTTCAGGGAACTGTTCCATTCACATCGGCTTCCGATATTGCGCCGTCCTCTTCATCACTGCTTACACCACGCTATTGGCCCAGCCACTCGATCTATCACAACTCCGCGAGCCTGTGCCAATCCTGCTAAGTTATTGGGCACACCTGCTAATTCCTCACATGTAAACCGGGACTCGAATTCCGAGCACTCCCAACACTTCTTCCAACTGCTTGTGGAAATAGCCGGTCATCCACAAGAGGAGTGCGCGCTTCTCAGCATTTTCCTCGCTCAGCACCGGGCAGGCATGATAGAAATTGTTGAATGCCTGCGCCAGTTGGAAGGCATACCGCGCGACATTGGCGGGCTCACCGCTGGCCACGGAGCGTTCCATGGCGCTGCCCGTCTTCGATGCCGCCAGCAGTAACTGCCAGAAATCCTCCCCTTCCAATTGCCGCGCCATCGCTTCACGCGGGAGCATTTTAACGAAATCAGGAAGCTCCAGGCCGCGCTCTGCCAGCTTCCGCAGAATATTGCGCGCGCGGACGGCGGCGTACTGTACATAAGGGCCGGTGTCGCCCTCAAAGCTCAGCGCTTCCTGAAAATCGAAGGCGATAACGGTATTCCTTGTGAATTTCAACAAAAAATAGCGTAACGCTCCGGTGGCGATTTCTTCGGCGACGCGGCGCCGCTCGGCGGCCGGAGCGGCCTCGTGACGCGAGTCCACTTCGCGTTCCGCCGTCTCGATCAGCTTGTCAATCAGGTCGTCCGCCTTCACTCCCAGGCCCTTGCGGCCCGACACCTCGACGTACGGCCGGGCCTTGTCCTCGCCGGACAATTCGATACCCAGCTCCACACAGGTCCGCGGGCTCAGGGCTACCATCTCGTAGGAAAAATGCACCGATTTTTCCGCCTGTTCCGGAAAGCCAAGCTGTTGCAGCCCCGCCACCACCACATCCTGTAAATAGGATTGGCGCGAGTCAATCACATTGAATACCTGTGAACCGCGGCCAAACGGCGGCGCATCCGCGCCCGGTTGCGTGGTGGATACCCAAACTACGTGGCCATCCTCGTAGGTCTTGAGTACGCGGTAATGGAAGTCTTTGCCAAGCAATCCGAACTTCCACATCTGATACGCAATGTCCTTGCCCACATAGGTAACCGTACCGTTAGAGCGGACGATTACTTTACTGTCCTCCTCGCCCGCATCGCCGGAAAACGCCGCTCCTGGCATCACCCAACAGCCGTTATTCTTACCCTCGGTTTCGAAATAGATGGCCTTGCGCTCCTTAAGCAGCTCGAATGCCGTTGCCCAAAATTGCAAGTGCAGGATCTCGCTCTCGCGCGGGAGCACGTCGTAGGTAATGTCGAGCCGGCGCATGGTGGCAAGGTGATAGCCGACAATGGTGTCGGCGACGAAGTGGCTCATGCGGCTCAAATCGCCTTCACCCGATTCAATGGCGTGCAGGGTCTCCTGACGCCAGGCAAGCGTCTCCGGGTGCTCCTTGTAATAGGCCGACATGCGGGCATAAAGGTCCCAGCAAACATAATCGAACCGCGTCGCAGCCGCCAAAGCCTGCACTTCTGGCAGCGTCTTTTTCTCGAGAAAGTGGAAGGCCACCACCACATCGGCCACCTGGACTCCGGTGTTATCGATGTAATTCTGCACTTCCACCTGATAACCCGAGGCGCGCAGGCTGCGGACAAAGGTATCGCCCAGAACGGCGTTGCGCAAATGTCCGATATGCGCGGCTTTATTGGGGTTGATGTTGGTGTGCTCCACGATAATCTTGCCGGGCCGTTGAGGCGCCGCAATGGCATCGTCCGCCAACAGGAAACTGCCAAATACTCCCCGATCGAGCCGGACGTTGATGTAGCCGTTTCCGGCCACCTCCAGCGCGCTCACGCCCTCAATGCGCCCGATGCCTTGCGTAATCTCCGCGGCGATCGCTTTTGGAGGCTTCTTCAATTGTTTCGCCAGCGCAAACGCCACCGGCAGGGCTAGCTCGCCAAAGCCGGACTGTTTCGGCTGCTCGATGAGAACGGGTGCATCCGAGCCATAGCGCTCTTTAAGAAAGGAACCGAAGGCTGACTGGATGCGACTTTCAAAAACATGAAACACTTCAAAATGGTTGCACGAGGGTATTCTCCAAGACAACTCTCTAGGGACGCGGCTGAGGTTGTTGATGCTCGGAGCTGACAACCAGGCCCTGGTCATCGAATAGATTGATAAACCAGGCGCTGGCGGCGCCGGGAATCTCAGCGGTCACCCGGTGGGCCTTCGCATCCAGATGGGCTGGAATGCTTTCCCACTTACGCTCCTGCCAGCGTCCCGCATCCTTTGTGTAGCTGAGTTCCGCCCGCGACACGGGACGCTTCGACCGGTACTTCACCTCTGTGGGGGTCGCGTCGCGAATCCGAACCAGCGGCGTCCCTTTGCGAAGCGTGGCATCGGCGAATGCGGCAATCTCTTCCGGCACGGCGCCATCCGGATGGCTATGCCGCATTCGCACGCGAATCGCCAACGTGCGCGGCCCGCGGGGCAGGCGATAAGACTTCTGCAGGGAAGGGAAGGGATACGCAAAGTCATTGGTGCCGGTCACCCACAACATCGGCATCCTGGAATTCGGTAGGTACACCGACGGGTCCCAAAGCGAGAGCCACTTGTTCGCCCGTTCCTTGCCCATCGCGGCGAAATTCTTCAGCCATGCCGAATCCTCGCCGAGGAATCCACACCCATACACGGGAGCGGCAAAGCGGAATCGCGAATCCAGTCCGGAAACGATGGAGGTAAGATATCCGCCCCACGAGATACCTGTGACGCCGACGCGTTTTGGATCTACTTCCGGCATTTCTCGAATGAGCGAATGAGCCAGGATAGCGGCGGCAACCGCATGATAGGCCCACTGATCGGTAATAGGATCGTCCACGTTTTCAAAGCCGCCCCAGCCGGCGGGCCCACCGTGCTCGTGGCGGTGCTTGGCCGGCGACCATGGGCTGCCATCCAGCGCCTTATCGGGCAGGCTGCCGCAGGTATCCATGGCGATGGCGGCATAGCCGCGTTGGTTCCACATTCTTACCCATTCCGCAAATGCGGTGCCCCCGCCGCCATGAATCAGAACCATCGCCGGCAGCTTGTTCCCGGCCGGTGCGCCGTAATAAGCGAAGACCCGGGTGGGACGGCCCCGGAAAGGAACCGATTGGAAATACAAAGCGCGTACACCGGGCTCCCGCGTTTGTGCTTCGTAGACTTGGGGGGGCCGGGAGAGAGCACGCATGTCCCACGGTGGCGCCGCCAGCGTGAGCAGAGGCACGGCGAGCAGCATCGCAAGTTTCATCGCTGTCCTTCCCTGAAAAAGAATGATTTCTCAGTCTCCCGTGACTATCTCTTTACCGCCAACGTGAGCCCGTCCGAAATAGGAAGCACGCAAACATCCACCCGCGGGTCTCGGCTGATCTTCTCGTTCAGCGTCCGCAATGCCACGGTATCTTCATCCTGAGCGGCCGCGTCGATGACCAAACCATGCCACAGGACATTGTCGATCGCAATCAGGCCACCCTTCCGCAGCAGTCGTAACGCACGCTCGTAATAAGCGTCATATCCGGTCTTATCGGCATCGAGGAACGCGAAGTCGAAAGTGCCCGCTTCCCCCGCGGCGAGCAGGGATTCGAGCGTTTCTAAAGCCGGACGCAGCCGCAGATCGATCTTGTCCGCCAGTCCCGCCTCACGCCAATACCGCCGCGCGATGGACGTCCATTGCTCCGATACGTCACAGGCGATGACCCGTCCGTCCGGCGGCAGCGCGCGCGCCACGCTGAGTGCGGAATAACCCGTAAATACGCCAACCTCCAGCGTCTTTCTGGCATTCAGCAGCCTTACGAGGATACCGAGCAACAGCCCCTGCTCCGGAGTGATCTGCATGCGCGCCAGCGGATCTTTTGCCGTCTCCGTTCGAAGGCGAACCAGGTACTCCGGCTCGGGCGGCGAGATGGCCCGGACATACCCGATCAAATCGTCGGTAATCTGAATGTGCTGGGAAGACATTGCTCTATTATCACAAGGCCCCGCCTTCCCAAATGCTACCGCGCCTGTTTTCTTCCAGCCGTTTTAGCGGCAGGCACGGGCACGCCCCGCACTACCGGAATGAGTGAATTGAGAGAGTCACTATCGGTCGCGAACGGCTGATTCGCCAACTCGATATTGAGCCGGGAAACGAACTCTTCAATCTGGCGCTGCATCACACTCATCTTCTCCCGCATGTTCAGTATGATCTCCACGCCGGCGAGATTGACTCCGAGCTCGCGCGTGAGCTGCAGAATCACTTCCAGCCGTTCCAGATCCTCATCCGTGTAGAGGCGCGTGTTGCCGTCGCTGCGGGAGGGAAGAAGCAGACCTTCCCGTTCATACAAGCGCAGCGTTTGCGGATGAAGGTCATACTGCTCGGCTACCGACGAGATCATGTACACGCCTTTGGAGCGCTTTTTCGCCATAATCTACACCTGCCTCCAGATTTCAGCCCGCGGATCCTCGGGATGGAGTGTAGCGAGCTCTCTCATGAGCTCGCGTGTGCGTTCATCATGGGCATCCGGAGCCTGAAGATTTACCTCCACCATCTGATCGCCTCGGGTGGCCGTGCGGGCGTTGGTGACGCCCTTCTCCCGTAGCCGAAATCGCTGCCCGTTCTTGGTCCCCTGGGGTATTTTCAGCAGCGCCCGGCCGTCGATAGTGGGCACCTCGATCTTCGCCCCCAGACAGGCTTCCGAGACAGTAATCGGCACCTTGATCAGAATGTCGTCGCCGTCGCGCTGGAAAAACGGATGCTCGTCTACGCGAACCGTGATATAGAGATCTCCCGGAGGCCCGCCGACCACACCGGCGCTTCCTTTGGAAGGAACGCGTAGCCGCGATCCGGTACGTGTACCGGCGGGGATGCGCACTTCAACGCTCTCCGGCTGAGAGACGCGCCCTTCCCCCAGACACGTGGGACAGGCATTCCTTAATTTCCCCGTCCCTTCGCAGCGCGGGCAGGTGAGACTAAAGCGCATCGCCCCTGCCATCTGGTCCACGTTGCCGGTGCCGTTACACTGCGGGCAGGCAGCCTCGCCGCCGCCGCCCGCCCCCGTCCCATGGCAGGCGCCGCAAGTCTCCTGGCGATTAATGGTGAGGCGAACCTGCGTCCCTTTAATCGACTGCCAGAAATCGATGTTGAGGGCATACTCGAGATCGGAGCCCCGCTCCGGCCGGGGAGCCTGCTGTTGCCGCCCCCGGTGGAAGAACTGGCTGAACAGATCGCGAAACCCGCCATCCGCCCCACCCGGACTACCCGAATCCGGCGGCGCTCCCGGCTGGTCGGTGAAATCAAAGCCGCCGAAACCAAAACCGCCGCCCGGGTTCGGCCGGGGCCCTCCCGTACCGGCCGCGGGAAAGCCCTGTTCGGAATAAAAGCCATACTGGTCGAACATCTGACGCTTCTTGTCGTCGCTCAGAATGCCGTAGGCTTCCTGAAGTTTTTTGAACTTGTCTTCGGACGCTTTATCCCCTGGATTCAAGTCAGGGTGGTGCTTACGCGCCAGCCGGCGGTAGGCCTTGCGGATTTCGTCCGCGGAGGCCTTCCGGCTGACACCGAGCGTTTGATAGTAGTCGTTTTTGGAAGCCATCGTCGATGCGCTCCACCCTATCGGTCATCAGTTGCGGCCCGTATTACTTCTTGTCGTCAACGTCAACAAACTCGGCGTCGACCACATTGTCCTTTGGTTTGGCGCCGTCGGCTGCTCCCGGGCCCGCGCCGTCCGTGGGTGGTGCGCCCGGAGCGCCCGCACCACCAGGACCACCGGGGCCGGCGGCGCTGTACATTGCTTCGGCAAGCTTGTGCGATGCCTGCGTCAGTTTTTCCACGGCGCCGTTAATCTGTTCCACCGAACCGCCCTGAATCACCTTCTTGGTTTCCTCCACCGCGGCCTCGACGTTTTTCTTGTCCGTCTCGCTGATCTTTGCTCCGTGCTCGCGCAGCATCTTCTCTACGTTGTAGATCATCGAATCGGCGCGATTGCGGGCATCGATCTCATCTTTGATGCGGCGGTCTTCGGATTCATGAGCCTTGGCATCGGTGGCCATTTTCTCCACTTCATCCTTACTCAGACCGGAGGAAGAGGTGATCGTGATCTTCTGCTCGTTATTGGTGGCCCGATCCTTGGCGGTGACGTTTAAAATACCGTTGGCATCAATGTCGAAGGTAACTTCCACCTGCGGAATGCCTCGCGGAGCAGGCGGAATCCCCACCAGTTGGAAGACGCCCAGCAGCCGGTTATCCCGCGCCATCGCGCGTTCACCCTGATACACCTTGATCTCGACCGAGGTTTGATTGTCGGAGGCGGTGGAAAATACCTCGCTCTTGCGCGTCGGGATGGTCGTGTTGCGATCGATCAGTTTGGTGAACACCCCGCCCAGCGTCTCGATTCCGAGCGAAAGCGGAGTCACGTCGAGCAGCAGAACGTCTTTCACCTCGCCGGCCAGAACGCCCCCCTGCACCGCCGCGCCGATCGCTACCACTTCATCGGGGTTCACACTCTTGTTCGGATCTTTGCCGAAGAAGTTACGAACCTTCTCGAGGACCTTGGGAATGCGCGTCGATCCACCTACCAGCACCACTTCATCAATCTGTACCGGAGTGATGTTCGCATCCGCCAGAGCGCGCTTGCAAGGCTCCATGGTGCGCTCCAGAATGTCGTCCACCATCTGCTCGAAACGCGCCCGGGTGAGCTTGATCGCCAGGTGCTTGGGACCGCTGGCATCGGCGGTGAGGAACGGCAGGTTGATCTCCGTTTCAAACACCGTCGACAGCTCGATCTTGGCTTTTTCCGCCGCTTCTTTCAGGCGCTGCAAAGCCATCTGATCGTGCGAAACGTCGATGCCCGCTTCCTTCTTGAACTCCGTCACCAGCCAGTCAATGATTCGCTGGTCGATATTATCGCCGCCGAGGTGGGTATCGCCGTTGGTGGACTTCACTTCCACCACACCGTCGCCTACCTCGAGAATGGAGATGTCAAAGGTGCCTCCGCCAAAATCGAATACGGCGATAGTCTCGTCCTTCTTTTTGTCGAGACCGTAAGCCAAAGCCGCCGCCGTCGGCTCATTGATAATGCGCATCACTTCCAGACCAGCCACCTGGCCGGCATCTTTGGTCGCCTGCCGCTGCGAGTCGTTGAAGTAGGCAGGAACCGTGATCACCGCCTTGGTGACTTTCTCCCCAAGGTAGGACTCCGCCGCTTCCTTCAGCTTTTTCAACACCAGCGCCGAGATCTCGGGCGGAGGCATTTTCTTCCCCTGAATCTCAATCCGGGCATCGCTGTTGTCTCCGGGTACGATCTTGTAGGGGACCAGCCTTGTCTCCTCCTTCACTTCGTCGAAGCGCCTTCCCATAAACCGCTTGACCGAGAAGATCGTATTTTCGGGATTGGTGATCGACTGGCGCTTGGCGACCGTGCCCACCAGACGCTCTCCCGTTTTTGTAAAGCCGACGACGGAAGGGGTTGTGCGACCGCCCTCCTGGTTAGGAATGACGACCGGCTGGCCACCCTCCATCACAGCTACTACGGAGTTAGTCGTACCGAGATCGATACCGATGATTTTGCTCATGAATTGTTACGCCTCCAGCAAACGCATAGCGCGTTCAGTTGCGCTCATCTCTAGTATTTAATATTAGTCTTGCGTTGTCAACTATCTTTTGTTCACGGGCTGCGCCAACGCCACTGACGCCAAGTCGCTCCAACACCCCCGAAGGCTGTTTTGAACGAATGTCAGGTCTTCCACGTCAATAATTCGCGTGTCCCGATACTCCTTCCAAAGACGGGATGCGGTGGCCAAAGCTCCCACCGCCGCTTCGGCAGTCAACTCCTGCGCCAGGGTGATGTGGGGATGATACGGGAAGGGCTCCTGAAACTCCAGCGGACCGCGGTTCAAATCCCGATGCATCTCCATCAGAACGTCCCGTCCCAAGCCAAGCTCAATATATATCACGTTGGTTTCCGGAAAAACGGCCAAACCGGTGGCTTCGAGTTGGAAGGAAGACCGATCCCGGGCATACTCGCGAATACTTTTCAAAGCCAGCGCGATTGTGCCCGAGAGGGGCCGGGGAGGCAGGATCGTTACGTGCGCATGCGGCCGGCATTCCGGTACCAGCCGGCGGCGCAGATCATCTAAGAAATTGGCGAGAGGATCCTTGATGTAAGCGACGAGCGCGAAAGAATTGATCCAACCGTTAGTATCCGAACCGTATTCCATCGTTTGTTGCAATCTGCCACAGTATAGCGGAACCGCATTCCGCTGGCCAAGGCTGCGACGATCTCAAAACAGCCCAAACAGCCGCGACCAAAGTCCGGCGGGGAAGCGGCGCCCCACGAAACGACGCCCTTGGTCGCGGCCCAATAGACGCACGTTACGGATTTACCAGCCCAGGTATCCTGATCACGGTCAGGTTCTTCAAGCTGATGCTGTCTGAGGTCGTGGTGGACATTTGACCCATCAGTTCCACATCAATCGCTCCGGCCGGCACACTGCCGGCTGAGCCAGTCCCCGCAAGGACCGGCGACGCGGAGCCCCAGCTTTGCCAGTTCCAATATAGATCGGAGCCTTGCGGCATTGCGTCTGTCCGCCCTGAGGCTCCTGTTTCCGTCCCGGGAGTACTCCGCGCCGTCAACACCGCCGCTCCCCAATTCACGCTATAAGCAAATGCCGAATCGGAGCCCGTGTGCGCCAGATCAAACCGGACCTCAAACCGGTCGCCCGGGCGAACCATTCCGGCGGGGATGCGGCACTTCCCCAAAGAAACTATTGTCAAGGAACTGGTGCTGATTCCCGCGGTGGAGCAGATTCCTTGCGGCTGCGTATGCGCTTGACCTGCCTCATAAGATTTGCGAGCCTGCTCGGTCGTATTCAACCAGACATTGCCATTCATTGGCGAAAGTGGATCGGATGCGGCTCCGGTCTCCTGCCAGGCGGCATGGGCAGCGGTGGTTGTCGCGCGAACCGCCGCAGCCGTGATCTGACCATCGGCTTCGACCCGAGCCAGGTCGGAACCCGCAGCGCTCTGCCAACGTTCCAGAGGTACGGAGGCTTGGCCGTCGCCGGCGCGCACAGTAATCGTGGTCTGTCCGGACCCCACCGAGGAATCCTGCACAGTCACGGTGGACGTGGGCGTGTTGGTACCCAGACCCAACCGCCTGGTGGAGTTATTCCAATACAACAGGCTGTTGTTGTGCGACAGGTTTCCCGAACTGTCGATGAAAGGAATGGAACCGGCGGGGAACCCGGTAAACAGGCACGAGTTCCAAACCGCATCGAAACCGTTGGAAATCAAACAGCGGTTGGGCGCCCCCAGGGGAAGCCGGGACCACAGCGCCGGCGAAGTTCCTATTCCGACGATGACGTCGCCGCGAGCCGCCACAGCCGCGTTGGCATCGTAATGCGCTCCTCCAAGCAGCGCGTGACCGGCCGGCGTCCTGGCATTGGCAAGCCGCGAGTCCTGATCGGTGACAAAACGGTTGGTGTTTGAAGAGTTGCCCGCGGTGCCCTGGAGAGCCGCCTTCTGATCGCTGGAAGGATCATTGACATTGGCATGGGTGGAAAAATTCAGAGCCAGTTTAGATTCTACGATTGCCGCGCTATCCGAGATGTGCTGATTGGCAATCGCTCCCGGAGCCATCGAAGGCGCGGGGAAATATCCGGAGAGAACGCCGCCCGCTTCGTTGCCGATTTGTCCGCCGGCGCCGGGCGTTCGATAGGATGCCGTGAGAAGGTCGCCGGTTTGCGGAATGGCGACGGAAAGGAACGCCAGGGCATTACCGGTTAGCGTGTAGTCGATGTTCAATTTTTGAAGCACACCGTTCTTGTAAAGCTGCAAGCTCGTGGCCGGCGTGGGAGCATTGGCAAGCGTGAACGCTCCATTGGTACCGTTAATCAGTCCCGCTGGAGTCTCGCCATCGGTGAAAGCGGTCTCTCCGCCCCCACTGGAGCAGACACCGGTGGTGCCGTTTACGCGGATGCAATCGGTCGGCTCTCCGACGGCTCCCGTCAGATCGCCATTTGCGTTGATAACCGCGGTGCGGGAGGGAAGGTACCCGAGACCTTTTTTGGCGCGCGCGGCAAGCTCATCCGGCAGGCCGATTACATCGGTTATTTCCACCGTGACGGCGCCCGCCGGAGAGAGCGCGGCCGGAGCGCCGCCGATGGGCGGGGCAATCAGGCGAACGTCTTTCAACTTAAGGGAGGTCGGGCTGGGCCGGACGCCCCAGGATTCGGTCGTCAAAATACGGCCGTTATTGCTGTATTTCACAATATAATAGGCGCCGAGCGACGCTGTCGTGGTGGGGAAGAGACTCACTTTCAACACGCCGTTAATGACCCTGCTATTGGTGCTGTAAGCAGCCACGGAAGTGCTGTCGGAGAGCAGGAAGCTGCGCCATTCGATCAATAGCGTACCGTTGAATCGCTGCCCGTCGGCGCGATATACGGTGTCTTCAATGGTTGTCAAACTTGGTTGTGCGCCGAGCGTCAGTACGCCGAGCGTGAGCCAGGCCAGGGGAAGCACACCCCGGGCCGGACGTGGAATTGGTTGCATTTTGCTAAGCCTCCAGGAAGTGGGGCCCGGTCCGGGAAGTGGTCCGGGCTAGAGGGTGATTTACCCGATCTCCCCTAAATCTTAGCTGGCGGGATGGTAATAAAAATTAAACAGAATAGTATTAAATCGATATAACTGTATAATAATCTTTTAATTGCAACTAATCTGTCGTTTGGCGAACGCTTGTGACTGCATGGCAAAGCGTCCGCCAAACATCAAGGCGTGAAGAAAGCTCTTATGATGAATACCGCCATCTGCCCCCGCGCATTCGGATCGGTTGGGCAAAACCTGGTGGTGGTACAGCCATTGGTAATTCCAAGTTCTTTCAACTTCTGGATATAGGCGAAAAAGATATCCCCCGCGGGGACATCCTCGAACAAGGGCGTGGTTAATGAAGGGAAAGTTTCAAAATGGGTGATCCCGAACCTTGCCCGTACCAGGAACGCCGCCATCTGACCGCGCGTCACCGTCTCATTGGGACAGTAGGTGGTAGGGGTGCACCCGGCCGTAACGCCAATCTCGCTCAGCTTCTGGATGTAGGAGAAATAAGGATGTGCCACCCCGACATCGGTGAATATGGGCTGGGGCGGATAGTTGAAGGTTTCCCCATAGAGAGCGCGGATGAGGAATGCCGCCATCTCGGCACGCGTCATCGGATCATCGGGACAGAACCGGGTTCCGCCGCACCCCGGCGTAATGTTGTTGGACTTCAAAAGGGAAATCGAATCGAAGAACAGGAAGTTCAGCGGGACATCGCTGAAAGGCTGCACGGGCGCGAGACTCTTCTGTATGAAATGCCAGAACTGTCCGCCCACGGTGATGTAACCGGCTGTAGGCCCCGCGTTATTTTGAGGCAGCGAGAAATTAAGAATGCCGCTGCCGGTTCCCGACGTTGCGCCCAGCATGATAGAAGGGGGAAACGCGGTTGCCGTCCATTGGCAGGCCGGGTTGGTCGCAATACTCAAAGAATACGCCCCGAAGGAACCGCTGAGGGTAGTGGATGGCCCGGTAATATCGAATCTGCAATTTCCCGCCGATTGAGTCAGAGTGAACGGAACTCCGGCAATTATAATCGTCCCAACGCGCGGCACGGGATCGATGCTGGGCGTGATGCGCAAACGTACGCCGCCCGGGCCGTTCCCGCTGGCGCCCGATACAACCGTCACCCAGGAAGTTTGGGAGGTCGTCCACCACGAGCATCCTGTCCCGGTGACGACATCGACTTCGCGAATGTCTCCCGCGGAAGAAACCGTGGCGGCGCCATGGTTCAGCGCATACGTACAGGACGCGGTGGTTCCGAAGAACGCGCTCACGTTACGCGGCCCGCTCATGACCAGATTTAACGGGTTGACGCTGCCCGAAGCGTCGCCGCTCCAGGCGCCGAACTGAAGACCGGGGGCTGGGATGGCGGTGAGCTGCACGGAGGAACCGGCGTTGTAGAAGCCATCGGTAGCCGGATTTGCGGCAATGCTGCCGAGGCCGCTGCTGGCGGAGGCGTCCAAGGTCAGCAGGTGCTGGGTGGTGAAGGTTGCGGTGTAGGTAGTGTTTACGGCGGGGGTGACGATATCGTGTGTGGCCGCCCCATTATCGGACCAGGATGCGAACCCGAGCCGGGTTCCGGCTGTGGGCGTCTGTCCCGGTGCTCCAATACTGCGCGTCATTCCTACAACAGCAGTTACCTGCAGAGGAGAGGTCGCGGGCTGGCCATCCAAAGTAAGTTGTTGCCCGGCTGGATTCGATTGCAACGTGAAGGTAACGATTCTTGGCTGCAGATCGAAAAACGAGGTGTGGGTTCGCCCCCCGGAGTCGCGCACGGTTAATTGAAAGCGGTACCAGACGTTGGCGGAAGTCTCGCCGATGACCGGAATCGTCACGTTTCCCGATGTCGCGCCGCAGGTTTGCGGAAGGAATGGATGGGTGTGGGAGTCGTGGTGAAAGTTGATTACCCAGCAGAAGTTCGCCGCTGCAAGGGTCCCGTCCTCGCGATCTGTGCCCGTGCCGGAGTAAGCGATAGTCTGGCCCCCAGAATAGAGCGTTCCGGTGGTGGGCGCCGTAATGGTTCCTTGAGGAGCCTGATTATTGGTGTTCGGGGTTACGGTGAGCGTAGCGGCATTGCTGGCCGCCGGTGGACTAAAGATGTTCGTGACTCTCGCACTGAAGAGCGCTTTATTGTCCGCCGCGGTTACGCTTGGAACATTCAGCGTCGATGCTGTTGCGCCCTGGATGTCCTGCGAATTGCGTTGCCATTGATAGCTCAGCGGCTGCGCGCCGGTGGCGGTGACGGTGAAGGTGGCCGGTTCACCCTCTGGCACGGTGGTGTTTTGCGGATGCTGCTGGATGACAGGAGAACCTGCCGAATAATCCACCTTAACCAGGCTATTAGAACTGTAGGAGAGGTAGTATAAACTTCCCGCCGGACCGACGGCCAAACCTACAGGAGACTGTATACCGGTCGCGAAATCCGTCACTTGGGCGGTACTCGGATTCAGCGCCTTGATCCAGCCCTGGCAGTAGTCGGCAAAGAAATATTTACCCGTGTATTCGACCGGGAAGTTGCTTGTTGTGGGATTATAGAACGTTCCGCCCGTGATGGCGCATCCTTCGTTGGGATGGCTGTAGCTGTAGAACGGGCTCTTATACCCTGACACTGTCGTTGGACCTTCACTTCCAGGCCAGCCGTAATTGGCGCCCTTTACTCCTTCATTCACCTCTTCCCATGCATCCTTGCCGACATCATTGATGAACATCTTACCGGTACCGGGTTGGAAGGCGAAATTGAACGGATTGCGAAGCCCGTAGGCCCAAATTGCTCCGTTTAGATCCGTTGGCGAAGTATAAAAAGGATTGTCGTTAGGGATGGAGCCATCGGAACTCGTACCATCGGCGTTGAGGCGGAGGATTTTCCCAAGCCGGTTTTGAAGCGATTGCGCGTTGCTGGACACGCCGTTCTCACCGACCGCTACGTACAGTTTGCCGTCAGGTCCAAAATGCATTGCGCCGCCGTTATGGATAGATCCGGCCAGCGGCCCCAACTCCGTGACAATGAACTCGCTGCCGGAAACAGCCACATCCCCGCCGGCGACTTGCGTGAAGCGGCTCACGCGATTTTTTGCCGGCGTTCCAGGCACCGTGTAGTACACGTAGACGAACTCGCTGTCGGGCACCACAACGCCGATCAGCCCTCGTTCAATGGACGTATCGGTTTGAACCGTGACAAACGGCGTCGAAAGCAGGACGCCGTTTTTAATCACGCGAAGCTGGCCGTTTTGCTGGCAAACAAAAAGCCGCCCATCCGGCGCGAACGCCATCGCTGTAGGGGTCTGGATTCCAGAGATCACCTGCTCCGCAAAGCCATTGGGCAGTGTCGCCGCGGCCATGGACAAGGCGGACCAGAGGATAACCAGTGCGATTCGAGAGAAATGCATGCCGGCTACACCTTGGTGGATGAAGCTGCCAGGGCATGCTCTGATATCTGAGCAGTGTGCGTCAGCGGCTTGCGCGCAACGGTAACGATCGATACTCCAAAGGGCAAGTTCATCCGGCGGCAAATATGGCGTTCTATCTCCAGAATACCCTCAATCAACCGGTTAATCCAGCCGGGAAGGATGACATGAGACGTTTTTGGCTGTACGTTCTTCTTAAATATTCCCTGCCACACTCTCATCACGACGATCGGAGCGAACAGAGAGGTAATAAAATAAGTGGCACGGACCGTCTCGAAACCAGAGGCCGCGAGTTTATTGCGCATCTCGCCCATCGTGTAACGCCGGCGGTGGTGCAATGCCTCATCATGCTCACTCCAGAGGAAGCCGAAGGCCGGGACCGTAATCAAAAGCATTCCCCCGGGCTTCAGAACACGCAGAATCTCGCGCATCGAGTCCACATCGCGGTCCACATGTTCCAATACGTCCAGAGCGGTGACCACATCCAGACTCTCCGAGCGCAGTCCGATGTGCTCGCCGTTGCTGGCCATGACATTCTTCAAACCACGCGCCTGGCAGCAATTCAAGGCCGCCTGGGACGCGTCCAACAGCAGAACCGTGCCGAACTGAGACAGGACCGTGGCATTGGCGCCCGTCCCGCATCCTATATCGAGCAGCAGCCGGTCCTTGCGATGCCCACAAGCGTCCTCCAGCATGTCCCTGACCAGCCGCCGCCGGGCCACGTACCACCAATACGTCTCTTCCAATTGGAAAAGGGTCTGATACTCTTGCGGTTCCAACGTTCAGTTTACCACCTGAAATAGAGCTAGCCGGCCGCCAAACCAGTGCAGGTTCCTTGTTCGAAGGTTCGGCCCCGCTCCCGCTAATTCCTCAGCGACGTTCCCGGATCCATAGTCAAACACCCATATATCGCCGGATTTCGTCTGATAGCGCTCCATCGTCGAATAAAATGCAGGCACGAAGTCTTCCAAACTCAGTGACCACAGCGCCACCGGACACAAAATCCGGTATCCGTCATAGTGAAACTCCACCACCGGGTTTACGCGGCCGTGGTAGGGGCTGTAAACATCGCGTCCCAGGTAATAGCCGAGCTCGATCAGAGTGGCATGATCCGCGAAAATGGTCGTGCCCTTCGGAAGGCTGCGAATGTACCGCATCGCGGCCTGCATTTGCGTCCGGGTTTCGTCCGGGCCCGGAATATACCAGGCGCCGCGGTAAGCCGCCACAATCCACGGCGGAACCAGTAGCAGAGCCAGCGCCGGCACAAGCCAGGAACGCCGGCTCACCAGCACGGCGATGGCATAGCCTGCTCCGGCGGCGAGAAAGGGCTGAAAGATCGCGGAATGCCGCGAGCTGCCATAAGGGTACAAGCCGGCGAGCGCCAGCAAGCAGCCGAGGACTGGTGGGAACCCGAGCAGAAAACAGGTCATCCGCGAATGCGTCAACGTTTCATCCTTCCCGCTTGCAAGCCACCACAGACCTGCGAGAAATAGCAGCAGCGCAATCGCCGATACCCACCGGATTTCATACAAATATTGGAAAACGGCAAGGTTTTGCCGCCATACGAACGCGAGCGGGCTATCTGTCAAGGGTCGATAATAGCTTTCCTTCAGAAACTCCCGGAGTGCCGCTTCACTGGCGCTGCCCCGCAGAATCGAAATGTGGGTGGCATACAGCCACACGTAAATTCCCACCGCGCCCAACTGCCAGGCGAGCCATTCCCGAACTACGGCACGCTTCAAATGACCCTTACCGATTCGGATGGCCGCATAAATTCCTATCACCAGACACACCCACGCCGCCGAGTAGTTCGTGAGGATGGCCACGTATAGGGACGCCATGGCGATCGCCATCCATTTGCGGGACTGTTCGGCGAAAGCGCGTTCCAACGCGTAGAACGTCAGCATTATGCAGGCCATCAGCAGCGCGTAGTTTCGAACCTCGTAGCCAATTGAGACCATGCCCGGCGAGAAGGCGAGGATGAGTAACGCCGTCAAGGCCGCGGTATACCCGAGCAGCCTTCTCATCCACAAAAATCCCATTGCTAGAAACAGCGTTCCGAACAAGAGCGTTGGCAGGCGCAGCATGAACTCGCTGTCGCCAAAGAGGAGCACGAAATGCAACAGAAAGGCGTACAACGGCGGGTAGGTGTGGATCGGATCGAGTGTTTCCAGCCGGACGGCGTCAAGCGAGGGTTGGTGCGCGAACAGGAAGTTGAAGCCTTCATCGGGATTCAAGTGGTACGTTGCCGCGTAATAGCCGCGGATCCCAAGCGAGAGCAGGATGATCACGAGCGGAAGCCATTGGACGTGCCGCTTCTTCCACGATGGGGCGATCTGCGGTGGTTCTACCGGCGTGGGACGGGACGCCGGTTCCCGTTGCCGCAGCTTACGTTTCGCCATGGCGTCGCTACTTAGTGCGCCCCTTCCTGTGCGAGGTTACGGTTTCGGCGGCATCCCAACGGGACCCCGTGCCGGCATTCGGAATCGCCGCCAGCGTCAGCGGCCCATCCAGCCGTTGCCGCGTGTTATTCAGCGCCCCAGGCGGCAGGGCAACATTCTTCAAGCCATGAAACATCACCGGCACTTTAGCATGCCGGCCTCGCCATTCTCCACATTTCGCTCCGCTAGGGAGCCTACTGTCAGATCTTTCGCGGTCGTCCTCACACGAGCGCCCTCCTGTTGAAAAGGGCGCGCATCCTGGCTATTCTTCCGCTGCTCTGGACCACAATATCCGGAACGAGAGGACCGCGCTCCACGCCATCAGACCGATGCTTGATCACGGCAACGACGCCCCGTCATCAAAACGATACCTTGTAGTTCTCCCGGGTGCGCGTGGGCGGCTGCATGGCCTAACGACCCGCTCCAAAGGTTTCCTGGATTTACCCTCCACTGTCAAATTGTTCAACAACTTGGGGGATCTGCTTCTCGCCCAAAGGCAACCCAAGGCGCCTCAACGGGAGGAGTTTTGTCACGGTTTTGCCACGCTGGCGCACGCGCCCAATCGGAACGCCCCGAAAGTTCAGTCTGGAGTTCTCGCGGAGCGACACAGGGGCAAGTGCCAGGTCGAGCCACGCACCTTGCGTCGACCGGGTTGAACCGAGTGCGTCAGAGAGATCGCTTTTTCCTGATCTCCGCCTGCCTGCCGGCTTGCTCATCAATGAGCACAACTTCGGCATGCACCTCGGTTGGCAGCTCGCTCTCTCCCCGGTCGAGTTGCGCCAGAATCATGCTGTTCTTCGGGCTTAGCACCTCAACCCACTCGGGCGCATTATCGGCCCAATCACCGACCGGTTGCGGCGCCACAGGATGCGTTAGTTCTGCCAGCACGGCTAGGGGAATCAGAATTCATGCGTAGAGTGGCTTGAGGAGATCGATCTGCGCGACCAGGACCAGGCAGTTGATTGGCGATGTGTCGGGCAAAGACAACCGTCCGCGAGCCGGTTCAGAGCTGCTCATCCGGAGCTGACGAAGCGTTTCGCGATCTGCTCGAAGTCCGCAGCCTCGAAAGCTAGGAGCCGCCGAAGCTGAGCGGCCGTGATAGCCGGGGCGGGTACGCTCGAGCGCCCAGCTTTCCTTGCGCAATGTCTTCCGGCAGTTCCAAGGTAATCTGCATGGCAAAAACCCTTTCCGTTCATTTCTCAAGGCGCGATCTCAAGGCGCGGTGCGGTTTCTTCGCCTGCTTTGAGTAGGTGCGCGCCTACGATTGAGGCCAATGGAAACAGCTTTATCATGGATTGTTCCCGCCGTAACTCACTGATATCGCGACTCCGGTGTTTTGTCACGGTACTCAGTCACCATCGAGTTGTGTCACGGTTTTTCCACGGTCGCGATGCTGGCCCATTGCGCCGCTCCGAAAAGTGGCTTAGAATCAAAGAAGTAGCATGTCGGGGCGTAGCGCAGCCTGGTAGCGCACCTGCCTTGGGCGCAGGGGGTCGGGCGTTCAAATCGCCCCGCCCCGACCAATAAAATCAGAAAGCTACACACGGTACGCGAGCACCTTCTTCACAACCTCGCCGTGCACATCGGTGAGGCGGAAATGGCGCCCCTGGTATTTGTAGGTGAGCCGTTTGTGGTCGATCCCGAGCGCATGCATCACGGTGGCCTGCAGATCGTGCACATGCACCGGATCGGAAGCGATGTTGTAGCAGTAATCATCGGTCTCACCGACCGTGACTCCACGTTTCACACCACCGCCCGCCAGCCACATCGAGAAGCAGCGCGGATGGTGGTCACGCCCGTAATTGGCCTCCGTGAGCTTGCCCTGGCAATACACGGTCCGCCCAAACTCGCCGCCCCAGACTACTAACGTCTCATCGAGCAAACCTCGCTGCTTCAGATCCAGGAGCAGTCCCGCCGTGCCTTGATCCGTGCCTTTACATTGCAGCGCCAGATCCCGCGGCAGGTCATTATGCTGATCCCATCCACGATGATAGAGCTGCACAAACCGTACACCGCGCTCCACCAGGCGGCGCGCCAGCAGACAGTTCGCCGCATACGTTCCCGGTCTCCGCGCATCCGGGCCGTAGAGTTCGAAGGTGCCCGCCGGTTCTTTGGAAAGGTCCATCAACTCCGGCACCGACGTTTGCATACGGTACGCCATTTCGTATTGCGCGATGCGTGTTTCAATCTCCGGATCGTGGAAAGAATCGGCCTTCATCTTGTTGATCCTGCCGATCACGTCGAGCATCTGACGCCGCGTGTCGCGGGAGATTCCAGCGGGGTCATCGAGGTACAAAACCGGCTCGCTGCCCGCACGAAACCGTACGCCCTGATGATTCGAGGGCAGGAACCCATTGCCCCAAAGCCGGGAAAACAAGGGCTGATCCACATTCAGCGCGTTGGCCTGTGAGAGCATCACCACGAACGCCGGCAGATTGTCGTTTCCACTGCCCAGGCCATAGCTGACCCAAGCTCCGAAACTGGGCCGGCCGGGCTGCTGGCTGCCGCTTTGAATGAACGTGATCGCCGGGTCGTGATTGATGGCGTCGGTGTTCATGGTCCGGATAATGGTCAGTTCATCCGCGACCTTTGCGGTGTGCGGGAGCAGTTCGCTCATCCAGGCGCCGGATTGTCCGTGCTGCGAGAACTTGAAGAGCGACGAGGCAACGGGCAAAGTTGCCTGCCCGGAAGTCATCCCCGTGATGCGCTGGCCCATGCGCACCGAGGCCGGGAGCTCGGTCCCCTGCAGCTTCTTCAGATTCGGCTTGGGATCGAATAGATCCATCTGCGAGGGGCCGCCGGATTGGTGTAGATAGATCACGTGCTTGGCCGTCGGCTTGTGATGCGGAAGACCATCGAGGGTGCGCGCCTCGAGCGAGGCCAGCGCCGCGGCGCCGATGCCGAGGCTTGCACGGCCGAAGAAGTGGCGCCGCGTCAGAGCTAATTTCCAGTCGTCCATGCTTCCCTACTCCTTGGTAATCACTTCGTCCAGGTTGAGAATCACGCTGGTCACGGTGGTCCAGGCCGCGAGCTCAACAGGATCGGCATGCGCCGCTTTGGATGCACCGACGCGCAGCAGCCGGCGGGCGCTTTCCGGATCCTTCCTGTAGGCGGTTTGCTGTCGCGCGGCGAGGCTGGACAACAGCTTCAGTTCCTGGGAAGAAGGAGTACGCGCCGACGCCAGGCGGAATGCGGCCTTGATGCGCGCACCCGCATCCCGGTTCTCGGAGATCACCTTTTGTGCGAGAGCCCGTGCCGCCTCGATGTAGGTAGGATCGTTCATCAGCACCAGCGCCTGCAGCGGCGTGTTGGTGCGCGGCCGGCGCGCCACGCACTTCTCGCGATCGGGCGCATCGAAGGTCCCAAGCTGCGCCGGAGGCACGGTGCGTTTCCAGAATGTGTACATGCTGCGGCGGTAAAGATCCTTGCCATGGCTCGGCGTGTACGTCTGCGCGCTGAACACGTCCCCATAGGCGAGTTCTTCCCACAACCCCACCGGCTGATACGGATACACGCTCTTGCCGCCGATGTCGCCGTTCAGCAAACCGCTCGCGGCCAGCGCATTGTCGCGCACCATCTCCGCCGGCAGGCGGAACCGCGACATCCGCGCCAGCAACTTGTTCTGCGGATCGCGTTCGATCAGCTCGGGAGTTGCTTTGGACACCTGCCGGTACGTCGCCGACGTGACGATCAGCTTTTGCATCGCCTTGATGTCCCAGCCGCTCCGGATGAACTCCGTCGCCAGCCAATCGAGCAATTGCGGATGTGTCGGCCCGGCACCCTGCGAGCCAAAATCCTCCACCGTCTCCACCAGGCCGTTGCCAAAATAAAGTTGCCAGAACCGGTTCACAGCGACTCTTGCGGTCAGGGGATGGGAAGGATCCACCAGCCACTTCGCGAGGCCTAAGCGGTTCGCCGGCACGCCGGGAGGCAGTGGAGGCAGCGCGGCGGGAACCGCCGGGGTCACCTTTTCCGTGCGGTTGCGATAATCCCCACGGGCGAGGATATAGGTGTCGCGAGGTTTGTCCAGGTCTTTCATGACCATCGCCGTAGTGATCTCTTTTTCCAAACGCGTCTTCGCAAGTTTCAGTTGCTTCCACTCGGTGTAGGCTTTCTTCAGGTCTTCGGGGGCCACATAGCTGAGATAGTAGTCCCGCAGCCGGTCGTTTTGATCTTTAGAACGTTTCGCCGCGGGAGTGTTGAGAATTCCCCGCACGGGAGCGTCAATGGACAATTGCCGGGCCTCGGCAGCGGTCAGGATCCTGCTGTAGAGACGGACATCGTCCAATTGAGAGCGTACCGGCTTGTAGACGGCTTTGTTTCCAGAGCTCCATACGGCGGCATTCGCCACCGGGCCGCCCAGGCTGTCTTTCAAGGTTTCCAAGGCGGCCGGCTCGCCATCCAGATAAAGCGTCACGCCGGCGGCTTTGCCCGATCCGTCGTAGTTCACCACGACATGGGTGAACTCATTCTGGACGACGTACTTCTTCGTGCGAACCTCAAGGGTATTCGGCCCTTGCAGACGGACCGCCAGATGCGCGCCACGCTTCAGGTCCCCGATCGAGACCGCCTCGTCGCTAAGAATCATTACGCCGCGCCCGTCCATCATCTTGTGCAGCAGCGCCTGTTCCAGTTTGTTATTCAGCCGCACCCAGAACGCCGCGCTGAAAGCTTCCCCTTCGGTGGCGGCCCAATCGATTTGCGTTTCCCCGTCGAACGCCACCGCCTGTCCCGCCGGTCCATTGCTAAAGGTGGGATTTCCCGAGATCACTTTGGCATGACGATACTTCCCGCCGCTGTCGGAGAAGCTTCCATCCAACTCATAATGCGCCGCTGCCCCGGGAGGGCCATAGGAGGGGTCGGCGTTTTTCAGCCATAACTCCACGGCCGCGGCAACATCGGCTTCGGGCAGCATCTTCTCGCGCGAGGCAATCGCCTGCTCCATCTCCTTTTCCCGCGCTGCCTGAATTGGATCGGGCAGCGGGAGGAACGGTTTAGCGTTACCTTCGCGGCCGTCCAGTCCCTTTTCGTCCACGTTGTTGAAAAAGGCGAAGAAGCGGTAGAAGTCGCGCTGGCTGATGGGATCGTACTTATGATCGTGGCAGCGCGCGCAACCCATTGTCATGCCCATCCACACGACCGAGGTGGTCTCTACGCGATCCACGTTGTATTCCACCAGGTACTCATCCGCAATGGCGCCGCCCTCATAATTGATCATGTGGTTACGGTTGAAGCCGGTGGCGAGTTTTTGCTCCGGCGTAGCACCGGGCAACAGATCGCCGGCAAGCTGCAGCAGCGTGAACTGATCGTAGGGCAGGTTCTTATTGAAGGCCCGAATCACCCAGTCGCGCCACGGCCACATCTCGCGATGGCTGTCGATGTGGTAGCCATGCGTATCGGCATAACGGGCCAGATCGAGCCACTGCATCGCCATTCGCTCGCCGTAGTGCGGCGATTCCAGCAGCCGGTCGACCAGCTTTTCATAGGCATTGGGAGTGCGGTCGCTTACGAATGCCTGCACCTCAGGGGGCGTGGGCGGCAATCCCGTGATATCCAGCGTCACGCGCCGCGCCAGCGTCACCTTATCCGCTTCCGCGGCATGCTTCACTCCCTCTTTTTCCAGCCGCGCCAATACAAAATGATCGATCGCATTCCTGGGCCACGTTTTCTCGTTCACCGCAGGCAACTCAGCTCGTACCGGCGGCGTATAAGACCAGTGCGTCTGCCACTCCGCTCCCTGATCGATCCACTTTCCAATCAGTTCCACCTGGTCCTTGGTCAGCTTGCGGTCAAACCCTGGCGGCGGCATGCGCTTTTTAACATCGGCGGCACTGATGCGCTGAAACAACTTGCTCTCTCCGCGCTGGCCCGGATGAAGCACACGGAACGCGCTCTCCTTGTCATCCAGACGCAGTCCCCCCATGCGCATCTTCTGGTCCGGTCCGTGGCAGGTAAAACACGTGTCGGAGAGGATGGGTCGAATCTGCCGGTCGAAGTCGATCTTAGCGTTTTTAAGCGGCGTCTGCGCTTGCGCCGCGGCGAAACCGGCTAACGTGGCCAGTGGCAATAGGACCGCTCGGAGGGGTGACATGGGTTGTTTCCATTTTATCGCGCTTGCGCGCTAGAAGCACCGCACTGAGGATCCCCCCCGACCGGCAACCTCAAAATCGCCGGCCTGAGGACGGTGGGCGAACCGTCTCCTCTCTAAAGTCCTTGTCTATAGTCATGGAACACTGAGATAATTCAAAAAGCAAGGATTGAGGAGGCTAAGACAGGATGTCGAGACGAACCGGCTTTTCCGCAGCGAGGATCGTGGCGGCCGCAATGCTTCTAGCGACGCTCCCCTTGGGCGCGGCTGATGGCCCAAAAGACAAATTCCGGCCCCAACAGCGCAAGTATTGGGCTTTTCAGAAAGTAGTGCGCAGCCCCGAGCCTCAGGTTCGGGAGAAGAGTTGGGTGCGGAATCCGATCGATTCGTTTATCCTCGCCAAACTCGAGGCAAAGGGAATTCGTCCCGGTGAGCAGGCGGACAGGGTGACCCTTCTGCGCCGGCTCACCTTCGATCTGACCGGCCTGCCACCCACTCCTGACGAGACAAGCGCATTTGTGCAGGACACAGCCGCCGATGCGTACGACAAGGTGGTGGACCGGCTGTTGAGTTCGCCCCGGTACGGAGAGCGCTGGGCGCGGCACTGGCTGGACTTAGCCCGTTACGCCGAGAGCGAAGGTTTCAAAGCCGATGAGTTCCGTCCCAATGTGTGGCGCTACCGGGACTACGTGGTGAAATCTTTTAACGATGATAAGCCATACGATCGCTTCGTGATGGAGCAGCTGGCGGGAGATGAAATGTGGCCCACCGACGCCGATGCCAAGGTTGCTACGGGATTCAACCGCCATTATCCGGACGAAAGCAACGCCCGGAACCTGGTGCAGCGGCGGCAGGAAATTCTCAATGACATCACCGACACGGTTGGATCGGTTTTCCTTGGCATGACGTTCGGATGCGCCCGCTGCCACGATCATAAGTTCGACCCGATTCTTCACGCCGATTACTACCGGCTGCAATCTTTTTTCGCCAATATAGGCGCTGCGGACGACTTGAACCTGACGCCCACGGAACAACTCGCCGGGTATCGCGCCAAGCTGGCGGCATGGGAAGAAAAGACAAAGGATATTCGTGCCCAGATCCAGGTCCTGCTGGAGCCGGCGCGCAAAAAGATCGCGGACGATCTGTTTGCCAAGTATCCGCCGGAAATCCAGGCGGCAATTACGAAAGCGGGAGCCGAACGCTCTCCAATGGAATGGCTGATGGCATACAAAGCCAAGCCTTACATGAACCCGGACGAAGCCGATCTCGCGGGCGCCCTGCGCGGACCGGCCCGCGAAAAATACAGCAGCCTCAAAAAGGAGCTGGCGAAGTTTAACGACTTGTACCCTGGCGAGGCGCCGACCGGCGCCGGCATCCGGGACCTGAATCGTACGGCTCCCCCCACTCATATCCTCGCAGCGGGCTCGTACGAGCGGCCGCTTGACGAAGTGCAGCCGGGTTTCCTGACGATTATCGATCCCAATCCGGCAAAGATCGTACCGCCCAAATCCCTCGCCTCCACCGGGCGCCGAACTGCGTTGGCGAAGTGGATTGCCAGCCCTGAGAATCCGCTTGCGGGCCGCGTGATGGTCAACCGACTCTGGCATCATCATTTTGGCGCCGGCCTGGTGGGCAATCCCAGTGACTTCGGTGTGATGGGACTAGGGCCTTCTCATCCCGAGTTGCTTGACTGGCTGGCGGACGAGTTTGTCCGTAGTAGCTGGAGCATCAAGAAAATGCACCGCTTGATGGTGACTTCGAGCGCCTACCGGCAGTCTTCCGCCTATCGGGAAGATGCCGCCAAGGCCGATTCCAACAACCGGCTCCTGTGGCATTTTCCGCGGCAGCGGCTGGAAGGCGAAGTGATTCGCGATTCGTCGCTGTTTATCTCGGGATTGTTGAACCTGAAGATGGGCGGTCCGGGCGTTTATCCGCCATTGCCGCCGGGCATGACAACCGGACGCGCCAAATGGGGAGCTTCGCCCTCGGACGATCAAAATCGCCGCAGCGTATATATCTCGGTGCGACGCAATCTGCGCTACCCGATGCTGGAGGTGCTGGACATGCCGGACACGCACGAAAGTTGCGCCCGTCGCGACTCCACGATCAGCGCGCCACAGGCGCTGACGTATCTCAACAGCGAACTGGTGCTGGATTGGGCGCAGTCCTTCGCCGGGCGCGTTCTCAAAAACGCCGGTGCGGACGTTCCCAGGCAGATTGAGGAAGCTTATCGCCTCGCCTACTCGCGGCCGCCCAATGGATCGGAAAAGGACACCGCGCAGACTTTCTTCGCCCGCCACAAGAACATTCTCACGGAGCGGGTGGCGGCAAATGAAAAACTGGCGCTTCCGCCCGGTATTCCTTCGGATGTATCTCGCGAGCAAGCGGCGGCACTGGTGGATTTCTGCCACATGCTGCTGAATTCGAATGAAATGGTTTACCGCAACTAGGATGCAGGGGAGGTTGGCATGAGCGAGAATTCAACCCGGATCGGTTCCGCGATTTCCAGGCGCGAACTCGTTTCCAGAGCCGGCAGCGGCTTGGGCGGGCTCGCGTTAAGCTATCTGCTGGCTCAGGATGGCGTCCAGGCCGCGGTGAAGGTGCCGCTGAACCCCCTCGCCCCAAAGGCTCCCCATCATCCCCCGAAGGCGAAGTCGGTGATCTTCCTCTTCATGGAAGGCGGTCCCAGCCATCTCGATTTATTCGATCCGAAACCGGCGCTGGACAAACTGGCCGGGAAGCCAATGCCCGAAAAATTTGGCCGCCCCATCACGGCCATGGGGACCGCGAATAACGAAATCATGCCGACGCAGCGCAAATGGAAGCAGCACGGCCAGAGCGGCATCTGGGTCTCCGATTGGTACCCCCACATCGCCCAGCACGTGGACGATCTTTGCATTTTGCGCTCCTGCTGGGCGGATGGGTTGAATCATGTTGGCTCGGTGTGCCAGATGAACACCGGCTCGATTCTTGCGGGCCGGCCCTCTATGGGAGCATGGGTCACCTATGGATTGGGCACCGCCAACCAGGATCTGCCGACTTTCATTGTGCTCACCGATGACCGGGACGTCTTGGGCACCTCGAAGAACTGGAGCTCGGGATTTCTTCCGGCCGTTTATCAAGGCACACAGTTCCGGCGCGAAGGCCCGCCGATCTTTGATTTGCATCCACCGCAGACCATTAACGATAAGCAACAGCGCAGCAAACTGCAATTGCTCGGCGATCTGAACCGCCATTTCGGAGCGGATAAGCAGGAAGATACCGAGCTGGATGCAAGACTCAAATCGTATGAGCTCGCCTACCGCATGCAATCCGCCGCGCCGGAAGCCATTGATCTCTCTTCCGAATCCGAGGCGACCAAAAAATTGTACGGTATCGATGACGAGATGACATCAAAATTCGGAACCAATCTGCTGCTGGCCAGACGGCTGGTGGAGCGTGGGGTGCGATTTGTGGAAGCCTACTGCGGCAGCGGCAGCGGCTGGGACGCTCACGTGGATATGGAAGAGAATCATGGCAAGTGGTGCAAGGTGTCCGACAAGCCCATCGCCGGGCTGCTCACGGATCTGAAAGCGCGCGGCTTGTTGGATGAGACGCTGGTTGTCTGGGGTGGAGAATTCGGCCGTACACCGTTCAACGAAAAAGGAAAAGGCCGGGACCACAACCCGTGGGGCTTCACCATGTGGATGGCGGGCGGCGGCATGAAGCGCGGCGCTGTCGTCGGCAGTACCGACGAAATCGGGTTGCGCGCGGTCGAGCGTCCCGCGCACGTCCACGACATCCACGCAACTATTCTTCACATGCTGGGCCTCAACCACGTCAACCTCACCTACCTGCACAATGGCCGGGCGGAACGGCCCACCGTCGTGAGCGGCGAGGTCATCAAAGAGATGCTCGCATGACGCCAGTTTTAAGCGGACGCCAGAACAACAGCTCCAGGCGGCGAGCGGATCTCTTGACCCCCTCGGAGCGGTCGCCCGGATACGGGCACTACTGACGTACGGACCGCTGTTGCAAGCGATCAGGGTGCAACGCGCCATAATCGCACGCCAAAGGGTTCAAACTCTTCGCGCTTTCTCCACGCGCCGGCGGTGATCGTTGCTTCCACCGGATTCTTATCGGCATTCACGGCAATCAGCATGGCGCCCTTGCCCGGCGTTTTCACGATCCACTCGATGCCGCGGTCCAGCGAGTGTCCCGTGTCGTGATACTCGATCGTGACGCCGGCCGTCCCCGAGCGAGCAGCCAGTTCCTTCGCCAGGCCCTTTAACTCGGTCGCCGTTGCCGCAATGCTCTCCCACAATCCGGATTCCGGCGGAGTCCGATGCAGTCCCCACCACAATAATCCGCTGGCTCCCCGCACAATAGCCTGGTAGGCCATGAACCTTGTCTCCGCCCGCGTCGGATAACGGATCATCGCCGGCTCACGGTTTTCCTCGCGCAGCATCTCCCAGGCAAAACCCTGAAGCACCATCCAGACACCGCGCCCCTTTCCGGCCACCTGCCGCATCTTCTCTACGTAGGGGCCGACCTGCGAAATGGAAGAATTGAGCAGGTCTCCCTGCTGACCATCGGGCCACAACGCGTACTGCTCGCGGGATCCAGGCGCGATCACCGGGTAGACGTCGGTTGCGATCAAATCACCGCCCGGATTGTAGCGCGCCAAGGTGCTGACAAGGTTTGTCGGCGAATGATTGAGATAAATCGGATGCAGCGGATCCATGGACTTCACCAGCAGGTAAGTTTCACGGATCGTCTGGGGCGAAACCCGGAACTCGCGCGGCTTCTTCCACACGAAGGACGGCTCGTCCTCGGTCTCCCAAAAAAGAAGCTGAGGGTGATCCTTCAGTTCACGCACCAGCCTTCGGATCCGCGCTTCGTCTTCCGGCTTCCGAAGGGAACCGAGGGTTACCCATCCATACATGCCGTGCGCTCGCGCATTGTCCAAAGCCTCTCGGGTGTTACCAACATGCAACACGTGGAATCCCGCTTTCGCCGCGTTCTTCCAGCCATCCGGGCCCTGTGGCAGTTGATAGAGACCGAGCACGAACGTCCGCGTGCCATGAAGAACGACCATCCCATCGTCATCCAGCCGCACATTCGGCGCTAACGGCATTGCCGGGAGCGCACCTGCCAGGAATACTCTGCGTTTCATGCAAATGCCTGTTTACCGATTCTGCAGCAATGTCAGCTTTCCGCTCCCGGGCACCCGCCGTAGTGTGATCGGTTGCCAGATCACCGCCGTGCGGCCGGTGGTGTCGACGGTGCCGGCGCGCAAGCGATACGACCCGGGGCGGTTCAGACTGAAACTCACTTCCGCAGTTCCGCCCGTGCGATCCAGAATCACCCGCGGCTTGAGACGCTCCGGCATCAGAACCCTTTGATCCTGCTCGTCAGGACCATAAATCTCCCAGGCGACCAGCGCATTCCGGTAGATGCCTTCGTCATCCGCGCCAAACGTATAGTAAACCTTGGCTGACGTCTCATCGACACGCGCTACCGCGTTGATCTCCATCGCATCTCCTTCCACCCGCCAACGCAGGCTGACATTCAGCCGGGGCGGCGCACCGCCGGCCCGGGCAGGCACCCTGGCTTTATCCAACACGGCAGCCGTCCCCTGTTTCTTTACTTCTACCTTGCCGTCTTCCCTCACGCGCACGATTTCCCGATACCCGGCGAGTTTCATTCCCGGCAAATCCCACAGCAGATCGAATGGGATGCCCAGTTTGAAACAGCGCTCCACTTCCGTAAAGAAATTGCTCATCACCGTGCGGTAAGCCACGCCCGCCCTGTTGATCCGTTCCAGATTAAGTTCACCCACACCCCACATGTTACCCTTGCCTGTTTGCACATGGCCCAGGTCATATCCCGGCGGCAGAAGGATCACGACCTCGGCCGCCTGCCGCAATTGATCCAACGCCGGACGCGGATGTGTTTTCGCATAGTCGCGCAAGTGGCGGGCAAGCGAAAGCACCTCACCAAACGGGACACAGGCCAGCTGATAGTTATCCCAAAAAAAGAAACGCGACGCCCCAAGATCGTAGGCGTGCGTCATCCACCAAGGAGCGTCCGCGCGCTCGAATGCTCCGTACACGCTCGTGCCCCACCGCTTCGCTCCCAGCCTCGCGGCGCCGCGCAGAAAGCCATAGATAATGCCGGCCAGAGCCTTCGGATCGTCGGGGGGAAATTGCACTCCGTAGGTCATGTTCATTTCCGGCAGAGTGCGGCGAGTACCAATGCGGCCGGGTGGTTCAAACACGACCGCTTCGGGTACTCTCGGGTCCTGCGACAACTGATAGGCCGCGGTGCTTACCATCGTCTCCCATGTGTAGAGGTTCTCCTGGCGAAAATCCATGTCTCCCAAATCGACGTCCTGCCGTGCGCGCAGCCCTTTCATGAGTGTTGCCGGTGAACCATCCCTCCAGGCGTGGCCGTAATACTTCCGGAACTCGTCAAACATAATGGAGGGCGTAAGGTCCCTGCGGAATGCCTCGTCTTTCGACAACCGAGGGCGCACCGCATGATCCCTCGTGCCCACCGCCGGCTCGTCCAGATAGAGCGCCGGTCCCAGATACTGGCTGCGATAGAGCGACTCCGGAAAGGGCAGGTTGCGTCCACCACCCCAATAGTAAAGGCCGAGTTCATCGGCCCACTTCCACTGCTCGCCGTCCACTTTCACGCAGTTGATTCCTTCATCACGCATCCGCTTGTAATCGTCTCTTGTCAGACGCACCAATTCGTAGTCGGACCCGTCGTAGCGTCGCGTCTCATCCTTTTGTCTCGTATTGCTGGCCGGCCCCATGAGCAAGTCAGGCTGCAGCAAGACCACTTCGGCATCGGCCGGAGGCTCCACCGGCCCAGCCCGCCTTAGCGCGTCGCGGGAATAGCGATGGCCCAAATACTGGATCTGCTCGGGAAGCTCTGTAATGGACGGCGCTAAAGTCTCCCAGATACCGGATGACGGTAACACCGCTTCACCGCTCGATTCATTCCGATACTCACGTGCCCGCGTATTGGCTTCCTGGAATAAATAGCGCGATATGTTCGCCCGCGTGGGAGCACCCGCGGTCAACAGCCACATCCGGAAGCGTTCGCCGTTTCCTTTTGTTGCAGTCAGCGATAACCAATGCCGGCCCCTATCCACCGGCCCACGGGCGATTGTGAGGGTGCGCACCATAGATCCGCGCACCGCGATGGCTCCGCCCAGCCGGTATTCCGCAATCATGCCCTGGCCGGGCGCTGTCGCAATAGCGGCCGTTGATAAGAGCGCGAGCCGTAAAAGGGCACTGAAAGAGTGATCCATTCGTAAAGTATGGCGCGATTGCCAAATCCCCGAGGCGCCTGGGGTGCGCGTCTCAAAAGTGATGACTAGGCGGCTACCTGATCGGCCCAAAAGTCTTCAAATTTGCCGCTGAGGCGGCAGCAGCGTAGGGCTATGATCTGGTTGGCACCTTCGACTGTCCAGAACATTCCAGACTGTTTCA
>DATLCW010000201.1:0-11543 GCA_035526195.1 Bryobacteraceae bacterium | reverse complement strand
TGAAACAGTCTGGAATGTTCTGGACAGTCGAAGGTGCCAACCAGATCATAGCCCTACGCTGCTGCCGCCTCAGCGGCAAATTTGAAGACTTTTGGGCCGATCAGGTAGCCGCCTAGTCATCACTTTTGAGACGCGCACCCTGCGGGACGCCCGGGAAGCTCCTGCTTTTGCCGAGGACGAACGGAGCAACACTTATTCTGTCGCGCGGCTGTCGCGGCGAATTCAGGCTTTGATCGAAACATTCTCGTAACGTCGAAGTGTTTTTGCCCGTCACCACTCAGTCGTCATCGTATTGCCGTCCAATTTGAAACTGAAACGCTCGACCACTGCATGCTGCATGCTGCATTTTGACTTTGTTCTTTGAGACGAGGATTCTCATTGTAATTGGGCGACAAACGGACCCCACATGCAACCAGCTGCTCGGGAGCCGCTTTATCAAAATCAGTGACCTCCGGACGCTTTATGTCCCGCTATCGTGGCGTCTCAGGCTTTGATCGGAAATTTCTCGTAACATCGAAGGGGAGACTCTTATGCCCTGCCTGCTGCTGATTGTGGTTCTGGCATTCCCGCGAATCGTGTTACTGGTTCTGTTCTTCACCTCCACCTATCTGCACCGCGCCTACCACGGCCTGATCCTTCCGCTGGTGGGGTTCTTTTTTCTGCCCATCACCACGCTGACCTATGCGTGGCTGGTGAACACGGCACAACCGTTTGAAGGGTTGAACCTGGCGCTGCTGCTGCTCTCGGTGTTATTCGACATTGGAGGCCTGGGCGGAGGAGCCTTCCGCCGCCGTAAGTAAGTGCCGTTCTATGGTTCCGTCAATGTGCGGAAGTACTTCGACATCGTCAGCACGGCCGGCCCCAGCGTTACCACCAGAATCGCCGGAAAGATTAGAAAGAACACGGGAAAAACCATCTTTACCGTAAGCTTGCGCGCGGCTTCCTGTGCCCGCTGGCGGGATCGTATCCGTAGGAACTTGGCATGCTGCCGCAGCGCCGGAGCCAGGCTCGATCCGAAGCGATCGCTATCCAGCAGCAGCGTACAGAACTTATGTATCTCCGGTTCGGTATTGCGTTCCGCCATATGACGGATGGATTCCGCGCGGCTCTTACTGGCCCGTGTTTCCAGATAAACGGACTGGAACTCCGCCGAGAGGTCGGGCGAGAAGTTCTGCAGCCCGCGGCTCGCCAGCAGCAATCCCTGGTCCAGCGGCTGGCCAGCCTCCAGACTCATCACCATCAGGTCGAGCGCCGGTGGCAAAGCGCGCCGCAGGCGGTTGTTCCGTGACCGGATCTGGGCGTCAAGAAAACGCTCCGGCCCCAGAAAACCCAGCCCTAAGCCGCATACCGCGGACGTAAACACCCTGGACCCATCGTCGCCCGTGAGCAGCGCGATGCCGGAAAACAGAAGAGCCAGAAACAACGCGCACACGCACTTCAGGCCAAAGTAGGACGCGGTGTCCATATGACGGCGGTAGCCCGCATGGTTGAGTCGCTTGCGCATGCTTACGCGGCTCGCCTCCGAGGAAGGCATCATCTCCCCCAGTGCATGAAACGCCCGCAGCATCAGCAATTTTGCGCCGCCCTCTTGATTCTGATCTCCAATATTCCCGTGGATTTCGCCGCCGGCATCCGAAGCTTCCCGCCGCGTGAACAGCAGATATCCCGCGAGGCCCGCCGTGGCAAGCACGAAGAAAAAAAATCCGGCAAACAGCATCAGGGTGCTCATAGGTGGATATCCACCAGCTTCCGGATGACCAGATGTGCCGCCACCAGCCCGAGAATCGAACAAATCAGCATGGTTTGCCCGGTTTTCTCCTCGATCAGTGGATTGAGAAATGTGGGATTTACCCACAACAAAGAGAGCGTAATCACGACTGGCAGAGTCGTAAGAATGTAGCCCGCAAAACGCCCCTGTGCCGAAAGAGATTTCACCTCGCCCCGAATGGCCGCGCCCTCGCGCATGTTCTCGCCTAGTTTGTCGAGCACTTCGCTCAAGTTGCCTCCCGATTTGCTCTGCATTTGTACGGCCGCCGTGAAAAGGCATACCTCCTGAATGGGCAATCGATGTGCGAGGTTCTGCATCGCCTGTTCCCACGAAGCTCCCAAGGCCCCTTCGGCAAAGGTTTTTCGCAGCTCCCGCCCCAGAGGATTCGGTGTCTGGTTCGCTACCGAATCCAGCGCGGCCGCGAAGGGATACCCGGCCCGAAGGGCCCGGGACATGGAGTCCACCGCGTCGGGGAACTGGTCTTCTATCTGCTGCCAGCGCTTCTTCTTGCGATGCAGGATATAGATGTAGGGCGTCATGGTAATCGGTATGGCGATCACCAGGATGGCCCACCCGGGCAGCCAGTGGATGTTGTTGAGAATTGCAATCGACACGGCGCAGATCAGAAGCATAGAGGCGGTGATCCGGCCTACGCTCGAGTTCATGTCCGCCTGCGCGAGATTACCTTTCAGCCGTTCGACCACGTCCGATCGCTTCAACAGCCAACGCCAGGGAGATATCGAACTCACCTCGGCGTCCCGCAAAAGAATGCCCGATTCCTCTTCGAAAAAACTGGGAGCGGGAGCCTCAGCTTCCCGCCCCTCCTCAGGATTGCCGTGGCGCTCCATGACGGTGCGGGCGATCCATACGGCGATTGCGGCCACGAGAAACGTGCCCAAAAACATCAGCAGGACGGTGGAGAGAGCCATGAATTAGTCCGTGGGAGGATTCGAGAATGGCGCGCGTACCACGCGCGGGGTGACAAAAACCAGCAGCTCCTGCGGGGAATCGCCCGGCGGCCGTCCCGGAAACAGCCGCTGCCAGAGCATGGCGATCTTTTCCGGCGCCGTTAGGCCGCGAATCAGAAAGCTTTGACCGTCAACTACTTCCACCTCGGTATCCACTTGCCGGCGGCTGACGCCGGCTTCCCCCGGCGTGGTAACTTCCGGATGCACCCGCACCAGCACTCTCCCATTGCTCTGAACAGCAGGCAGGAACTGAATCCGCAGCCCGCAGCTTTTCTGCGGGTCTTCCAGGCTCCACTGCGCGCCGGCTTCGCGCTTCGGGCCGGCGCTAACTCGCGACGTACTCAGAAGCTGCATCCTGGTGAGCGTGGTCTCGATGGAAGAGTGCATCCGGAGGGCCGCCACTTGCAGATTCTCGCCGCTCGCCGCCCCCTCCAGTTGCGTCTCCATTTCCTTCACGGCCGCCGCTCCCGCTCCGGCTACCCGTACCAGTAACTGCACCTGCTGCGGTTGGGGCGGGCGTGGAGGCCGCGACGCCTGCAGCGGAGCGGCGGCGCCGTCCCCGAAGACCGTTTTCAGTCCCAGCGCGCCCAGATTCTCTTTCTTATGATCGATCGGGTTTCGGAGGGCGAGGCGGATTTTGGCGGCGGAGTCCGCAAGCCCAAGCATCGCCGCTTCTTTGGGCGTCGCAAGCACGGTTACGATGAACGCACCCGGCCGCTGAAACTGCTGTTCTCTGGGGAGTGCCAGCACCTGCATATTTTCGAGTACGGTTTTTAGCTGCGGTTCGTTATTCGACTGGCCGCCGATGGAGGCGACCACTTGCACGTCGACACGGTGACCGATTTTAAGCAGCGCCACCACACCCGCGGAATCCTGGACCTGGAGTGATACCGCCCGCATCCCGTCCGGAATGCCCATGCCGCCACCTTCCACCGCTCCGCCGCTTTTCGAGGCAAGCTTGGAATGCGTCAGGATCTCGTTTTCCGCCAAGCCGCCCACCACCGTTTGACCGATGGCGTCTTCCGAACGGCTGACCGAGCCGGCCGGTAGGGACGGCAACATCCAGGGTACGTCTTTCAAATGCTCTGCTTTCAGTACCGTGCCGGAGGGAACCGCTTTGGCGGTGACAAGTATTTTTGACGTTCCGGCGGCCGTAGCCGGAGCCGAATTCAGTTTCCCCACAAACAGGCCATAGAAAATGCTCGTGGATACGATGGCCACGATGAAAGCCACTCCGAACAGCGGCACCAGACTCTTCTTTTTGGTATGCAATCGGCTGCCTCTCAGGGACACGAAGGATGCGCGTCCTCCTTGTCTTATCGGCAGGATCCGAGGCTGACCTTAGCAAACAGTTCCAAAAACTATCGCTTCGCTACTTCTTCCGGTCCAGCCGTACGATCACCGCGTCCAGCGTCTCATCGGGGGCCGCCTTGGCCTCCACCGAGATCCTGTCCGACAACTTGAAACTGGCAGGCTTCACCTTTACCGAACCATCAAGGAATGTCGTCTTCCGCGTGCAATGGAATTGGAGAATGTTGCCGTCCGCGGTCTCGATCGCGATGATCTTGCGGTCGATTTGCCGCAGCGTTCCGGTAAAGGTGACCGGCGGTGTCGCGGGCATGCCTCGTTGACCGGAAAGCGGAGAGGCCGAAGCCAGTAAGCAGAACATCGCGAACGCAGCGAGGGTGGCTTGCATACCTCTATTAAACCCTGCCGCTCACCAAAGAGTGCGCTAGGGCTCGTCCGCCGGCGACCCGCCGATCCATATGCTTTCCTCAGGGCGCCGCGGATCATAGCGGACGTAGCCGCGGGAGCCTTCCCGCCTGCCTCTCACCTGGCCGGGCGGCAGGGGATCGCTCTTTGCTTGATGCTCGTGCCCGGCTGCGTCCCGATAGCTGTAGTGGATCTCCCACTGCGGCACATCGTTGACGGTTACATTCGAGGCTCGGGTCTTTAGGACGGTCGCCTCCGCGGAGATTCCGCCCTGGCGCAGCCGGAACTCCCTCAGCGTCCTCCTTACGCTGTAAAGGAACAGTCCTCCGCCGATGCCGCCAAATATCAGGCCCAGAACGGCCGCCACCATTGCACTCTCCACGGTCTGATCGTCAATGCGATTGCCCAAAACATCGTCGGGCAGATACTTCACCGTGATTGGGCCGCCTTCCGTCAACGCTTCCCATCGTTCGACACTCACCTCGGCCCGCTTCTCGTAGGTCTGCCCTTCCAGCGGGAAGCTGTACAGGATCTCGTACACCGTTCGCGAATTACCACCGCGCACCGCCTTTTGAATCGACTTGGACCGCACCGTCCCCTGCGCCGCTGCGCTCTCGCGGCGGAAGGTGCGTTCGGTGCGATAGGACACCACGCCGCCCAGAATAAGGCCGCATCCCACCACAAACCAGATGAGCCCGAACCAGAACAGGATGGAGCGAAAGGCAATACGAACGAAGAGTTCCATCGTTCTACTTCTTCCGCAGGCCGTATCGGAGGAGGCCGCCGCCAATGGCGCTCAGCAGCGCACCCACGATCCCGAAGATCAGCGGTAACAGGGTGTCGCTACGCTGCCCTTGCACGCGGTGGGTGGAAGGGTGCTCAGGCACATAAGTGACGCGGATCGGTCCACGCTCCACCAGTTGGTCCCAGGCGGCGGGACTCACCGTTACTTCTTTGCGGATCACGCTGCCGGAAGCCGCGGTGAATCGATAGGTGACCCGGCTGGAGTCGCCCAAAGTCTTGACAAGGACCATACCGTCCACTGGCCGGCCCGATTCCTCGAGCCGCTTCCTGTCAACGCTTTGGCTGATGCCAACCACGATGCCCGCAACCAGGAACGGGAACCCCACCAGGAACCAGATGGCTCCGAACAATGCCGGAAAGGAATTCCGGATACGGCGGATGAGTCCGTGGCGGCTCGCGCGCATTCGCGGCCCATGCTATCACAGTACCCCACGCCTTTAGCGGGCAATATCGCCCAGCATGGCGTTGACCGCGCGCACGTAATCCTCCGGCGAAAGGACGATCTGTAATCCCCGGATCCCGGCGGAAACCGCGATCCGGTCAAAGAGCTGGATGGTTTCATCGGCAAACACGGGATAGTCCTTCTTGCCGGCAAGGGCGGTGACTCCACCGCGAATGTAGCCCGTGAGGCTCTGCACTTCTTTGAGCGGCGCCAGTTCCACTTTACTGTTGCCGGAGAGCCGGGCCAGTGCCTTCGGGTCCAGTTGAGTGCTGCCGGGAATCACCGCGAGGCACACTCCGTTGCGGTCGCCCCGCGCTACCAAAGTCTTGAATACCTGCTCCGGGGGCAGCCCGATTTTTCCCGCTACGGTTTCGGCATCGAGATGATCTTCGTCCACTTCGTAGGCGCGCAGCTCATAGGCGATTTCCAGCCGGTCGAGCAGCCTCGCCGCGTTGGTTTTCATCACCCGCTACGGTTTTGGGGCCGCGGGGCGGCGGGCCCGGGTGCGGTATTGAAATTTCTCCCAGTCCTGACTGGCGCGGCCGTTGAGGTCCCACATCACCTGGCCGGCGCGCACCGTGATCTCGGCGGAGAGCCGTTGTGAGCCTTTCCGCCGCGCGCCGGCGGAATCGGTGAAGCCGAAGTCTCCCGTCTCATGCCGTAGTATAGCTACGTCTGCTTCCGAGCCCACGGTGAGGTGGCCGAGCTCGGGATGCTTGATTTCATTCGCCGGGTTCCAGGTGGACATGCGGATCACCTGATCCAACGGCGTGCCCAGGTTCAGGATCTTCGACATCACGTTGGCCATCTCTTTCATCCCCGCATTCATGCTGCCGGTGTGCAGATCGGTGGAGATGGAGTCCGGGACAAATCCCGCTTCATAGGCTTTGACGGCAATCGGCCAGAAGAAACTGCCGCCGCCGTGGCCGACATCGAAGAAGATACCGCGCTTGCGGCCGGCGGTCATCGCCGGATTCAGCTTGCCGTTGAGCACCTCATCGCGCAGGCCGGAATAACAATGGGTGTAGATGTCGCCCGGCCGCAGCTTATCCATAAACAGCGTGTTCAGGTTCCGCTCTTCGTTGATACTGCCGAAGTCCACCATTACGGGAAGATTCAGCTCGCGGCCGGATTTTGCCGCTCCATCCACCGCGGGCCAGCCCTTGCCGCTATAGTGGGCCGTCTTTATGCCGATGATGACACTCGGATTGGCCTTCGCCATTTTCACGGTGGCGTCGGCGTCCATATCGGCGGGATTGCTTTCGCCATCCGGACCCATGCCGCCGCCCACGATATTAAGGAACGCGAGCACGCGCGTACGGGCGCGTTTGATCACGCGGTCGTGAAAGTCCGGGAAGTTGCGCCAGCCGGCGGTGCCCGCATCCACCATGGTCGTGACGCCGGTGCGGAACGAGAAATTGTCGGGATAGACGCTGAGATCGCCCGTATAGACCCGCGGCTTTCCGGTACCGGCGTATACGTGTACATGGATGTCAATGAGCCCGGGCGTCACGTACAGGCCCTTGGCATCGGCCACGCGGCGTGCTTCCGATTCGGCAATATTGGCCGAGACCGCGGCAATCTTACCGCCGCTGATCGCAACGTCCATGACGCGGTTGATGTTGTTCTTGGGATCGATGACATGTCCGCCCTTGATGAGCAGGTCGTACGGTTGGGCGCAAAGAGTGGCGGCGAGCGGGAAGAGAAATGCGGTTCTTAGCATGGGACTATCAGAGTACTAAAACGATCTTGCCGGTGTTGCGGTTTTCGGCCATGTAACGATGGGCCTCTCCGGCTTCCTGAACAGGGAACGTACGATCGATGAGGATCTTGAAATGCCCGGAAGTGAGTTTGTGCCAGTAGAGTTCCCGGAACTTCCGGGTGATGGCGATGTGCTCCTGGCGCTGGCGGCTGCGCAGGGTGGAGCCGATGATCCGCAGCCGCTTCATCAGGAGGGCGCCCAGATTCAGCTCCGCTTTGGCGCCCCCGAGCGTACCGATGTTCACCAGCCGTCCGAAACGCGCGAGGCTGGAAATGTTTTGGGCCAGATAGGACCCGCCCACGCAGTCGAGAATGAGATCGGCTCCTTTACCCCCGGTCACGGTCATGGTCTCGCGGGCGAAATCGTACTGCTGGTAGTTGTACGCGAAGTCCGCCCCGAGTTCGACGCAGCGGGTGGCTTTCCCGTCGCTTCCCACCGTACAAAGCACCTGCGCCCCGCAGTCGTGCGCGAGCTGGATGGCGGCGGTGCCCACGCCGCTTGCTCCGGCGTGAATGAGCACCGTCTCGCCCTGAGTGAGTCCGCCCTCCAGGAACAGATTGACATAAGCGGTGAGCCACGCTTCCGGCACGGCGGCTCCTTGCGCAAATGTCCAGTCGGCGGGTAACGGCAGCAGCATGCCGCGGTGCACCGCCGCTTTTTCGGCGTAGCCTCCACCCGGAAGCAATGCGCAGACGCGTTCTCCGGTGCCTTCCACTTCTCCGGCCATCTCCAGCCCGAGGATGTCCGTGGCTCCGGGCGGCGGCGGATAAACGCCCTTGGCCTGCATCAGATCGGCTCGATTCACTCCGGCCGCGCGGACGTTGACGATCACCTCATCGGTGCGCGGGGTGGGGTCGGGCGCGGTGTCCCATTCAAGCCGGGGCTCCTGTTTATCCCCGCGAACCATGATGGCGCGCATTACGTAAGAATCTCTTTCACCACGCGCCCGTGCACGTCGGTGAGGCGGAAATTGCGTCCCATGTATTTGTAAGTGAGCCGTGTGTGATCGACGCCGAGGCAATGAAGGATGGTGGCCTGCAGGTCGTGCACATGCACGGGATCGCGCACGATGTTGTAGCCGTAATCGTCGGTCTCGCCATGCGTAATGCCGGGCTTTATGCCGCCGCCGGCCATCCAGATGGTGAAGCAGCGCGGATGATGGTCGCGGCCATAATCGTCTTTGGTCAGCCGGCCCTGGCAGTAAACGGTGCGTCCGAACTCGCCGCCCCACACCACCAGCGTGTCCTCCAGCATCCCCCGCTGCTTCAGATCCTGAATCAGCGCCGCCGCCGGCTGATCGGTTTCAATGCACCGTTTCGGAAGACCGGCCGGGAGACCGCCATGATGATCCCAATCCCGATGATAGAGCTGGATAAAGCGCACACCGCGTTCCGCGAGCCTTCTTGCCAGCAGGCAATTGGCGGCGAAGGTTCCGGGCTTCCTGGCGTCGGGACCATACAGATCGAAAGCGTGCTGCGGCTCTTTTGAAAGGTCGGTCAGCTCCGGCACCGAAGATTGCATGCGAAAGGCCATCTCGTACTGCGCGATGCGGGTGGAGATTTCCGGGTCGCCGAATTCCTCGAGCTTGCCGCGGTTCATCTCGGCCAGCGCGTCCAGATATTGACGCCGGTCCTGTGCGTCGAAACCGGGCGGGTTCGTGAGATACAGAACGGGATCGCCGACCGACCGGAACTTGACGCCCTGATACTGCGTGGGGAGGAACCCGGAGCCCCACAAGCGGTCATAAAGCGGCTGCCCTCCGCCGCCCTGTCCGGGAGAAATCATGACTACGAACGCCGGCAGGTCTTTGGTTTCCGCCCCGAGCCCATAGGCAAGCCACGAACCCAGGCTCGGACGGCCCGCGATCTGGGATCCAGTCTGCAGGAAGGTGACCGCGGGATCGTGATTGATCGCCTCGGTATGCAGGGAACGAATGATCGTGAGCTGGTCGGCGATCTTCGCGGTATGCGGCAGCAGTTCGCTGACCCATGCGCCGGACTGCCCGTGCCGGGAGAACGCGAACTTCGAGGGCACAATGGGAAATGTGGATTGCGTAGCCGACATGCCGGTGAGGCGCTGGCCCATGCGCACCGATTCCGGCAGCTCGGCTCCTTGAAATTCCTTGAGGCGCGGTTTGTAATCGAACAGCTCCATCTGCGAAGGTCCGCCCGATTGGAACAGGTAGATCACGCGCCGTGCCTTGGGGGCCGGTGCGCCGCTCCCTCCGGCGCACAGAAGTGATGCCAGGGCAGGCAGTTTCAAGCTGAAGTGACGCCGGGTCATTCTTTCGTCACCGTTTCATCCAGATTCAAAAGGAGGCTGGCGACGCCCGTGTGGGCAGCGAGATCGACAATATCGAGCCTGGGATCGCGCGGCGATTCGCCCTGATTCAAGTACTTTCCGGCGGCTTCGCGATCGGCGGCGTATCTGGCATGCAGTTGATCAAAGACGCTTTGCAGGATCTTCGATTCGTGGTCTTTGGGTGGACGCGCCAGCACAAGCTGGAACGCGTAAGGGATGCCGCCGTGACGCATGGCCCGTTCGGCCAGTTTGCGGGCGGCCTCGAGGTAGGTGACGTCGTTCATCAGATGAAGCGCCTGGAGCGGCGTGTTGGTGCGGGTCTCGCGCACGATGCAGCTTTCCCGGGTGGGGGAATCGAAAGTAACCATCGACGGAGGCGCGATGGTGCGCTTCCAGTAAGTATAAATGCTGCGACGGTAGAGTCCTTCTCCCTTGTCCGCCGTGTAGCCTTTGCCTCCCACCAGCTCTTGCCAAAGGCCCGGAGGCTGATAGGGCTTCACGCTGGGGCCGCCTACTTTATCCACCAGCAGACCGGACACCGCCAGCGCCTGATCGCGCACCATTTCGGCGGACAGGCGCAGCCGCGGACCTCGTGCCAGCAGCCGGTTCTCGGGATCCTTCTGCAAAAGCTCCGGGGTCACCCGCGACGACTGGCGATAAGTACTGCTGGTGACGATGGTCTTGAGGATGTGGCGAATGTTCCAGCCGTTGTCCATAAACTCGACCGCCAGCCAGTCCAGGAGTTCCGGGTGCACAGGCCATTCGCCCTGGGCTCCGAAGTCTTCCGAAGTTTTCACTAAGCCGGTGCCAAAAAGCATCTGCCAGTAGCGGTTCACGGCTACGCGGGCGGTGAGCGGATTGCCGCGATCCACCATCCATTTGGCGAGCCCCAGCCGGTTGTTGGGCCATTCGGACTTGAAGCCGGGGAGACTCGCCGGCGTTTTCGGCTCCACCCGGTCGCCATGCTGATCGTAGGCGCCGCGCTTTAACAGGAACGTCTCGCGGGGCTTGGGATTCTCCGCCATGATCATCACGGTGGGAATGGATTCGTAATATTTCCGGCGCTCCTGGCGCGCCTCGTCCAGACCAGCCAGCGCTTGTTTTATCTCCACTGGAGCGAACTTGTCGAGGAACGAAAATCGGAGCTTGTGGCTCTGCGCAGAAGAACGGGCGGCGGCGGGCATCCCCGCAATCCGGCTGACGGTTTCCTTGAGCGGGAGCGTGGCGACCTGCTCCGGAGTGAGAGCGGATTTATCGATCCGCACATCGCGGATCTCCCCTTGAAACACGTATTTCGGACCGGCCCCGGCACCGATCCGCCACGGCTCTTTCGGGCCAAACGGATAGGTCAGCTCATCGAAAAGAATTTTTAGCGGTTGGTCCACGCCGTCTACATACATATGGACGCCGGCGCCCTTGCGGTAGCCATCGTAGGTGATGGCGACGTGCTGCCACTGGTTGAGCCGGACGGGGGCGGCGGTTTCGATTCTGAGGCTGATGTCGGTAAACCGCCGGGTGATGTGCAGGCGCAGTTTGCCTTCCATCAAAAACCACTGATGCCCCTCCGCCTCAAAGTAGTCTTCCGACTTCGAAAGGATGACTCCGTTCGGTGACTCGGGACGAATCCACGCGCTGAAGGTGAAGGGATCCTGATAATCAAACTTTGCCGTCAAATCAGGCAAATCGGTGGGAAGCTTGGGCGCCTGCTGGATGGGAAAGGCAGCCGGCAGCGTCCAGTCGAAATTTTCGGATTGGATCGTTTTTTCCCACTTCGCTTGTGATTTG
>DATLCW010000171.1:0-46280 GCA_035526195.1 Bryobacteraceae bacterium | reverse complement strand
CGCGCCGTCAGGCAGACGCAGGCTGCCGTCATTCAATGCGCCGTAGCCCGGCTGGCGATAACCCTCGGGGTTGCCTCCCTGCTGACGGGCGCCTTGTTGCCACGTACCTTGTCCGCGCTGGCCGCCCTGCTGGTTATTACCCTGCCCGCCACCCTGTCCCTGTTGTCCCTGTTGACCTTGCTGACCTTGTTGACCCTGCTGGCCTTGTTGACCCTGCTGGCCTTGTTGACCCTGCTGGCCTTGTTGACCCTGCTGGCCTTGCTGTCCCTGCTGGCCTTGCTGTCCCTGCTGACCTTGCTGTCCCTGTTGACCTTGTTGCCCCTGTTGACCTTGTTGCCCCTGTTGACCTTGTTGCCCCTGTTGACCTTGTTGGCCTTGTTGCCCCTGGCGATTCCCTTGCTGCTCGGAGAAACGCTGCAATTGCGCCCGCAGCTTCTCAACCTGCGAAAGCGCCTTCTCAAGATCATTGCCGCCGCCTTGAGCCTGCTGACCGTCTTTCTCCAGGCGCTGTTGCGCCTGCCGCAAGCCATCTTTCAATTTGTCCAGACCTTCGGTCACCGGCTGATCGCGCATATAAGTCGCGGAGCCGATTCCGCGCTTGAGCCAGTCCGCACCCAGGCGCAGGCGCGCCGTGAGCTCATCGCCCTGCATCTGCCCCAAAGTCTCGCGAATTTTGGTGGAAGCGGCGCGATTGCTGCCCGCCATGTCGCGCGCCGCCGCCTGCATATCCCGCTCCAATTTCTCCAGGTCTTTCAGCATCTGTTCTTTTTGCCTGGCCAACTCCTGCGCCTTTCGCAGATTGTCCGAGAACTGCCGCATGTCATTGGCATTCTGTTGCTGCCCGTACATCTGGCGAAGCTGGCTCTGCACGCCGCGCTGCTTCTCGGCAAGGTCCTCGGCTCGCTTCACCATGTCACTCATCTGCCCGGAGGCTTCCTGCTTGCGCAGCGAAGACATTAGGTCAGCGCCCTCCTGCAGCCGCTCGGCGGCACGCCTTGCCCCCGCATCGTTAGGATCGCCGCTGCTGCGGCGCATGTCTTCTGTGGCCTGCTTCAATCGATCCAGCGCCCGCTCGATACGAGGATCAATCTTGTCCTGGTTGCGCTGCTGCATGCGCGCCATCTGCTGACGCTGTTGTTGTTGCTGCTGGCTTCGAGAGCTTTGCTGCCCTTGCTGCCCTTGCTGCCCTTGCTGCCCTTGCTGCCCTTGCTGCCCTTGCTGCCCTTGCTGTCCTTGCTGCCCCTGCTGACCTTGCTGCCCCTGCTGACCATTCTGAGCCTGCTGCGATTGCTGGCCTTTGGTCATCTGCTCCATTTCTTTTTGCAATTGCTCGGCCTCACGGCGCAGCATTTCCTGCTGCCAGCGGTTCTGAGGAGTATTCTTCTGCTGGCCCTTCATCTGATCGGCCAGTTCTTTCTGCCGCTTCGCCAGCGCCTCCAGCTTCTGCATCGCTTCGTCGATCTGTTTTTGCCGCTGCTCCGCCGAAGAACCACCTTGCTGCCCGGTTTCGTACTGATTTTTCTCGGTGTCCAATTCCAGATCGAACAACGACGCCAGATCGCGGCCGCTCCCGCCACCACCTCCGCCTCCCCCCTGTTGCCCGAACGCCACCTGGATTTCCCGGAAAGTCGCTTCAGCCCGTAGCAGGTGCTGCAGGGCTTTCTGTTCACTCGGCAGCGCGTCCTTCCAACCCTGCGCCTTCAGCTTTTCAACCGCCTGACCCATCGCCTCGGACGCTTTTTCCATATCCTGGGCGAAACTTTTGAACTGGGTGTTCGTCCCCGACAATTCTCTGCTCTTCATCCGCTTGGCGAGCGAATTGGCCTGGTCGCGAAGCTTGGCCTGCACTTCGGAAAGGAATTTGGAATTCTCCGCCGCAGCCGCGGCATTCCTGCTCTTGTCGCGGATCTGATTGAAGGTGGCGGAAATGATTTCCTTCTGCCGGGCCGAGATCTTCTGCTGCTCTTCGCCCTGCCCGCCGCCCCCGCCGCCGCCCATCTGCTGCGACTGGGTGAACTCGAATTCATACGGCACCGCTTCGAGAAAGCTCATATCCGTCTGGGTCGTGGTGCGGGCATCGCGGGCCACGGCGTAGACACTCACCACGTCGCCAGGCACCAGCTTGAAATCCTCCAGGGTGAACGTATACTTGCCTTCCACGGTGCGCGAGCCCTTCTGGTTTAACAGGTTAATGGACTGCTCCGGCGCGCCGTTTACCGAGTATTTCAGAGCCACATCCTGCAAGCCGAAATCATCCTCGGCGGTAACTTCCATGGCCACTTCTTCAATCGGACTGACCCGCGCATCGCCCCGCGGCCGTGAGATCTTCACCACCGGTGGATTCTCCTGGCGCGCCTCGATAAAGAAATCGTCGCTGATGCGCACCGCCTCGCCACTGTCCATAGCGGCAAAGTGGTACATCCCGTCCTTCTCGATCTTCACCCGGGCGGTCATCCACCCCCCGGAGCCTTCTTTCAGCGCGATCTTCGTCTGGCTGTCCACCAGGATAAAACCGTCCTTCAGCGGACGATCCGTCAGGATCTGCACATCGGCCTCGGTGCCGGCCACAGCCCGTAAATCCCCGCTACCCTCCTCGGAAACCTCCTTTAAGCCGGACCACGATGGGTATCGATAAGTCACCCGCACCTTTTTGACGCCGGGCAGGTTTACGACCGTCAGCTTGTGGGATTTGGACCGTATGGCACTCGCTTCCACGTAGTAATCCACCGATTCCTGCAACCCGGCAAACAGAAATTCAAACCCCGCCCCAGCCGGCTGAGGCAGCATCGGCACCTGTTCCCACTTTGTCGATCCGTTGTATCGCGCAAAGAGGCGCACATTGTTGGTCTGAAAGCCGGAGAGCTGCGCCGTGATCAACTGGTCCGTTTTGCGGCGTACACGGCGGTCGCCGGGCGTCACTTTGATGTCATAGAATGGCTGCGAATCCCGCGGGTTGCCGGCCCAGAGAAGCGATGCGCCGTGTCCCCAATAGCCCGGTCCGGACGTTGTGAGCCACACCAGCACGCCGGTAGCCAGCAGCGCCGCAATCAGGAAAGCAGCCATGCGGAAAGCCGGCACCACCGAACTCGGCTCCGCCCTCCGTGCTACCTCCACGGTGTCCATCGCCAGCAGCTCGAGGAACGGACCCTTCTCTTCCCGCCGCTCGGCGAACGTCAGCAGGCGCTCTTGAAACTCCGCGTACTTATGCTCCGCGCCCCTGGCCGCCCGCCGCGCATTTAGACGCAGCAGCGGCAGGATGATGCCGAATCCGAGGGCGAACGCGATCGATAGAAACAACGCAAACCGCGCCCACACAAGACTTCGCTCGGAAAACGCATAACCGTTTATGATCAGCACCAGCAGCACGGTCGCTACCAGTGCGCCCGCGGCCGTAATGGCGGCTCCCTGGGTCAGAGTCATCAGCCGGAAGCGGCGCTCCACAGCGCGCAGGTAGGATTCCAATTGATCAAAAGCGCTCATGCGATCTCCTTTCAACCATCGGTAGGCTCCAGACTTAAGTATCGGCTGGAAAGCAGCGATTCGAAAACTGCCAATAACATTGCCGCCAGCAGGATATACCACCATAGGCTGGCATTCTGTTGCTGCTCCGCTTCGGCCGTGCCCGCGGCCGCTGGTTGCGAGCCGGTGGCCTGCCACAAATCCAGCGTATCCTTGGGCGCGAGCTCCAGTTCGGATTCTTTCCGGTCCGCGTTCACCGCCACCAGTTCATGACGGCCATTGGCGCGCCCCACATCGTAAAAGCCGGTTTGGGTCAGCAGCAAGCTGCGAGCCTGGGACGCTTGTTTCAAATCCATGGCGCGCTTCCCTTTGGGATCCAGTACTTCCACCGTGCCTACGCCCTTTTCGAGCCGCAATTCCACGTGCGAATCGATCGCGTAGCTCGAGGGCCGCACCTCGGATCCCACCAGGTAGCGGGCGCTCTGCTCGATAAATGGAACGAACGGCGGATGCAGCGGAAAGTCGTTGGAAATATTATCCACGGTGGAGGTGAATACCAGCACCCGGCCCTCCCCGACGCGCTTTTCCAGCAGCAGTGGAGTCTCATCGGCCAGCCGCGCGAGCACCCGCGATTGGCCCGGGTCCACCTTGATCGCCTGGTAGAACTTCACATTTTCCCAGCGCCCGGTGGCGCGCAGCACCGGATGCGTGATATCCATCGACCCTAAAACGAGAAACCGCTCCCCGGCGCGTGACGCATACCGCGATTCCTTGACTCCTTCGTCAAAAACGGGCAGCTTGGGACGGCCTGCTGACGCCGGTCCGGCCACGATCAACAGCGCCCCGCCGCCGCGTACGTAAGTCTTCAGCGCCTCCTCGAACGTCGAAGGCAGCGAGCCGGCATCGGACAGAACCACGAATCCGTATTTCGCCGGTGATACATTCGCCACCATGTCGGAGGTCGCCGCTTCCACCATAAACGCGCCTTCCGAGGCCGATTCCAGCGCCGCTTTATAGTAGAGCAGTCCGCGCTGTTGCCGCCCCTCATGCACAAATAAGACCTGGCGCGGATCGGACCGCTCCACCGCAAAGAAAAACGCATCATCGCTCGCCAGCGCATCCGCCGAATCGATCTTAACCTCGGCTTTGTTAAATCCGTAGTTGGCGTCCAGGCCCAGGAACTCGACCGTCGTCCTGCCGTTCTCCGGGATGTCGGCCTGCTTGGTGCCGATCACTTTCCCATTGATGCTAAGCAGGACATTCCGTTTGGACGCCGGCGCGCCGTAACCGGCGACGGTAGCCTGCACCCGCGCTTTCTTCGTATCGAAGACGCTTCGCGGAGCCACCACGCTCTCCACCGCGTAATTGGGAGCATTCCGCTCCGCCACCGAATGCAGCACCAGTTTCGTCGATTGCCCCAGACGCAGGTCCGTAAACGCCGGCGGCAGCGAAGATTTCTGCATATCGCTAAAGAGGTGAACATCAAGAGGAATCTTTAGGGACTGTTCGATCGAGCGCAGAGCCCGGGCCAGCTCCCCATAGGAGCTCCGCGCGTCCGATTGCTGGATGGATTCGAGCGCGGCCCGCAATTCCCCGCCTTCCGTGGTTCCCTGCGTCAGTGCATGCACGGTGGAGCCGACCGTCAGAATCTGCGCCGCATCGCGCGGGCCTCTCGATCCCAGGACGCCGGCAGCCTCCTGCTTGGCGCGGGATAGCCGGTCGCCGACTCTCATGCTGAACGAGTTGTCCACAGCGATCACCAGCAAGCGCCGCCCCGCCGTTCCAAAAGCGCCCGTCCGCCGGATATAAGGAGCGGCAAACGCCAGCACAATCAACAACAGCACCAGCAGCCGCGCCATCATTAATAGTAGGTACTTCAGCCTCCGGTGCTTAATGGAGCTCTGCGTGCGCCGCTCAAAAAACATCAGCGAACTGAATTCCTTGGGCGTAGTCTTGTGCTGCCGCAACAAATGAAGCCACACCGGCAGCCCCAAAGCCGCCAGACCTCCCAGGAACCATGGAGCGAGAAAGCCCATCAGTATTTCCTCTGCCGCAGCAGGAAGTATTCCCGCAAAGCCTCATCGAGCGGCCTTGAGCTATCCACCACATGGTAGTCGATGCCTGCTCCCCGCGCTTTACTGCCCAACTCTTCGATATGGGCCTGTAGCTTCTGCCGGTACTCCACATTGGCGTAATCGGGCGAAACTTCGAGCGAGTCCTTCGTCTCCATGTCAATCAGAATCACTGGCTCCTTGAATTTGGGGTGAAGCTCCTCGGGGTCCAGAATGTGGAACAGCACTACTTCATTTCCTTTGTAGCGCAAAGGTTCCACTGCTTTCACCACGACCTCCGGCGGCGCGTAGAAATCGGAAATCACGATCGCGAAACCGCGCCGGAAATGATATTGCTGGAAATGGAAAAACGGCTTGCCGAAGTCCGTACGAGCCGCCGGTTCCGCCTTCTCAATCGCGTGCAGCAGACGCGCCAGCTGGCCTTGCCGCGACCGCGGCTGCACATAATTGCGGACCTCATCATCGAAAACAATGATCCCGCAGGCATCCCTTTGATGCAGTGCGAGGTAGCATAGCGAGGCGGCCAGGTAGCGCGCGAAATCGATCTTGCTCACGCCGTGCGAGCTGAAACCCATCGAGGCGCTGGCGTCCAGCAACACCGTCAACTGGGAGTTCGTCTCTCCCCGGTAACGCTTCAAAAACGCCCGCTCCGTGCGCGCATAGACGTTCCAATCCACATACCGCAGATCGTCCCCGGGCGTGTAGGGCCGGTATTCGGCGAACTCCTGGCTGAACCCGAAATCCGGTGACCGGTGCAGTCCGGCGATAAAGCCGTCCACCACGGTCTTCGCCACCAGTTCCAGATCGGAAATTCCGGCGAGGACTTTGGGTTCGAGGAAACGATGCAGCAATTCGAGTCTCCTGGCAACGGCCTTAAGCCTTCGGAGCCGGCTTTGCCTCAATGACGCGCTTCAGAATTTCATCCGTGTTCAACCGGTCGGACTCTGCCTGGAAGTTCAAGAGAATGCGGTGGCGCAACACGGGCGTGGCCATCGTCTGGATGTCTTCGTAGGTCACGTGATAGCGTTTCTTCATCAACGACCGCGCTTTCGCGGCCAACACCAGGAACTGCGCGCCGCGCACGCTCGCCCCGTAGTTCACGTACTTTTTCACAAAGTCCGGCGCGCTGACGTCGGAGCTCCGCGTAGCCCGCACGAGCGCGATGGCATAAGCCGCTACGCTGTCGGCAATCGGAACCATCCGCACCAGTTCCTGGAAAGAAAGGATTTCTTCGCTGTGCGTCACCGCCTCAGAGACCGGGATATGCGTGGTGGTGGTGAGCCCCACCACTTTCATCTCTTCTTCCGCCGTCAGATAATCGAGCAGCACGTTAAACAGGAACCGGTCGAGCTGCGCTTCCGGCAGCGGGTAGGTGCCCTCGAGCTCAATCGGATTCTGCGTGGCGAGCACGAAAAACGGATTCGGCAGCCGGTAGTGGTTGCCGCGCACCGTGCACGACCGCTCCTGCATCGCCTCGAGCAGCGCCGATTGCGTCTTCGGAGGCGTGCGGTTAATCTCATCGGCCAGCAGGACATTGGCGAAAATCGGCCCCTGCACGAACGTCCACGTGCGCCGCCCGCTGGTTGGATCTTCTTCGATAATATCGGTTCCCGTAATGTCGCTCGGCATCAGGTCCGGCGTGAATTGAATACGCTTGAACATCAGACCCAACGTCGTGGCCAGGGTACGGACCAACAGCGTCTTCGCCGTTCCCGGCAATCCCGTGATCAGGCAGTTGCCGCCTACGAAAAGGGCGATCAGTACCTGATCAAGAACCTCTTCCTGGCCGACGATTACACGGCGTACCTGAGCCACGATATCGGCATAAGCCTGGTGGAAACGGTCAATGCGGCTTTTCAGCTCGGCGGCATCGATTTGCGGAGCGGCGGTAACAGACATTCTTCAGCGTTTCTCTTTCTTTATGGATGTCAATTCCAGCAGCAGCTTCTGCGCCGGCCGGTAGCCCGGAGCCACTTCGAGGGCCGAAACCACTTGATCCTTGGCCTCTTCAGGCCGGTTGGCGCGGACATAAGCCTGCGCCAGTTGATAGTGCGCAGCCGCCGGATCCAAAGGCTTGGATGCCAGCGTCGCTTCAAATTCCCTGATAGCCACCTTCAATTCATTCTGACCTAAAGCCAGTTCGCCCATTTTCCTGTGTACGTCCGGGTCGGCTACGGGAAAGATGTAATTCAACTTGTGCAGAGTGGCGATGGCCTCCTTCGGCTTACCCAACTCCCCCTGAAGCTCAGCCAGCTTTTTCAGGATCGCCGGATACCGGCCGCCTACCCTGGCATACCGCTCATATTCGGCGGCGGCGGCTTTCTTGTCGCCTTTGGCCAGATACGCATCTCCCAGAAATTCGTAAGCGCTGCCCGCTTCCACATAATCCGGGAACCAGTCGCGAATCTCGGTGGCCTCTTGGATCACATCGTCATGACGCTTAGCTTTCGCCATCATGGCAACGTTTTTGATCCGCTTCGACCATTCTTCAAACTTCGCCAGTGGCGTCGCCAGCTGCTTATCGAGCCACGCCAGAAACTGTTTGTCGAACTCCGCCGGCTTGATCTTCAGATGCTTCTCGATCACGTCCCCCGTGGGCATGCTCCCGGCAAACGAGTGCATCATGTCGAGCACTGTCTGGAAGCCCCACTTCTCCGTGATAAAGTCGATGATCTTCCCGCCCTGAAAATAGGACACAATCACCTGCATCGGGTAGGTGGGACGGATAAAGCCGCGGTCGAGCTCCGTCACCGGCAGCAGTTTCTTGTCCTTCACCGCCCGCAGCGCGGTGGGATCCAGCCGGTCGCCCCAATCGGGCGAAACCTGCGTCTCCTCATGTACCGCCAACCCTTCCGTAAACCAGCGCGGGACGCGGTGATTGGTGGCTGCCAGCACGAACACATGGCTCAATTCATGCCACAACGTGCTGCCCCAGTGAAAGCTTCCCGGACGGCGTCCCGAGGGGCTATCCATCGCCACCACGTTGCCGAACGTAACCCCCAGCGCCCCGAGACCGGGCATCCCCATCGTGCGCACGGCGAAGTCTTCATGATCGGGATAAACTTCCAGTTGCACCGGCCCTTTCAACTTCACCTTGTACTTGTCCTGGAACGTGGCAATGGCCCGTTCCAGCTCCGGCTGAAAGTACAACTTCAGTAAATCCGATTCCTTGTTGTGCAGCCGCAGTACCGTGTTAGGCGTCTTGAAGGTCTGGTAATTCTTGTAGGAATCCATCAGCTTCAGGGTGTTGGTGGTGGCGGCATCCTTAAAACCGTTCTCATACGCCAGCTCGAGATGCTCCCGCGCCTCCTTCTCATTGCCGAGACGCATGTAACTGATGCCCAGCTCGGAGTGCGCATCCCAGTTGCGCGGATTCTTTTCCAACGCTTTCTTGAAGTACTCGATCGCCTCTTCATACCGGCGATTCAAAATCAGCGCATGGGCCGTATAGGCATAAGCTTCGCCATACACCGGATTGATCTTGAAGATCTGATCGAACCAGGGAGAGGACTTCTTATCCGCCAGCACATCCAGTGTGGCCAGCACCGCCATCGCGTCCAACGCTTCTTTGGACATCTCCAGAGCCTTCCCGGCCCGCGTCCGCGCCTTCTCAAAAGTGACATCCTCTACCGCCAGCCGCGCCAGCAATTCCTGCGCTTCCACCAGCTTGGGATCGGCCTTTAAAGCTTTCTCGGCAAACTCCACTGCCTTGGCGTCAAAGCCCTCCGAGTACACCAGCGCCGCGCCCAGCAATGCTCCCGGATGATCCGGCTGCAGTTCCAACGCCTCTTCAAACAGTTTGGCGGCCTCTTCCTTATTCCAGCGCTCGTAAAACAACCGGCCCCATCGGACACGGTAATCGACATTCTTCGGAGACGCTCCCACCGCCGCCCGAAACGCCGTGTTGGCCTCCTGGAAAAGTCCCAGGCCCCACAGTCCTTCCGCTCTCAGATACAGATTGTTGGAGTGCGTGAGCCGCTCGTAACAATGGCGCGCTTCCTCCAACTTGCCGTAATGCCTGTACTCCTGGCATTGAACAAGATTCTGCGCCGCTGCAAAGTTCGCCATCCCCAGCAGCAGAGCAAATCGTAGCGCCGTGGACTTCATTTGTCTAACTCCGCCTGCGTCTGCGCCAATTGCACCAGCAGGTCTGTGAGCTGCTTCTTGTAGACCTCGGAAGGCATCGCCGCCCGCTGATACTTCAAGCTCGCGATCTTCTGCTCGATCCCTTCCTTGGTGTCGATCAGCTTTCGCTTCTCCGGACTGTTCGCCGCCATCTGGGCCGCGCCCAGCCGCAGCAACGCGAATCTCGAAGCGAACAGCCCCTGCCCATTGGCAGCCGAAGGATCGCGCACCGGCTCGGATTTTCCCGTATCCTCGATCTGCGCGTGTTCGGTCGCAATCCGCTTTTGCGTCTCGTAGAAGCGGTTGGTCTTCTCATTGGCGTAGCGGAACGCTTCGAGCGCGCTCACCACTTCGTTCTTGTCCACGTCGCTCGCGGCATCGCGCAAAGCCTCGGCCCAGTATCGCGGAAACACCGTGGCATTCTTCTCCGTACCGCCCTTGGTGGCGGTGATGACCGCCCGCCCTTCCTTCTTCAAGGCCAGCATGGCCCCGCCGCTGCAGCTTGTCGTGTTCACCACCAGCAACTGCGCCGGAATGCGATCCAGCATCGTGGCTAGTTCTATCGCGGATACGTCGGGACCGGGAAGATTGAACTTATACTCCTGGCCGTCCCAGGTACCGTGCCCGATCAGCAGCAGCACCACATTGTCCTGCTTTGTAGCGCTCTTGCCGATGCTCGCCAGGATCTCGGCCAGCTTCGCCTTGGTCGCCGCCGGGCCGTAGAGCGTCTCCACCCGCGATCCCGCGCTCGAACCCTTCAATAGCTTATCCACCTCTTTGGCTAAGGAAGCGAACCGCTGTTCATAATCTTCTTCCCCGCCCAACCCGGCAACGGTTACATAAAAAGTCGCCCCCGGCAGCGTTAACGCTCCCGCCAAAAACAGCGTGGCAAGTGCCTTCATACCACCCCCCAGCGGCGCCGCAACAGCCATTCACTTCCCCGCATCATGAATAAGAGGAAGAAGATCACCGGCATGTTCCACAGATCTTTCGTCTCGCGCACGGTGATCCCCGCCTCCGAATACGAAATTTCCTCGGCCAGTTTCGATAGATCGTTTATTTTATAGTACTTACCGCTCGTCTCCAGGGCGAGCTTCTCCAGTAACTCCCGGTTCTGTTCCGCCCCGAAATTCTCGGCAATCCCGTCTTCCCGGCGGAAGTTCACCACATCGCGGCCGGCTTCCTCTTCCCCGCGCTTGGCCAGCACCTCGGCCACATAAGCTCCCTGCTTCTCCGCCCGCCAGTCGGCGGCAAACGTCCCCGGAGTTAACGGATCGGGCCGCATCTCTAGCTGCTCGGCCGTGCCCGCCGGTCCCAGAATGTTCGCCATCACTTTGGCATCGGTCATGGGAAGATAATTGCGGTCCCGAATTTCCGCCCGCAGCATCACTCGCGCATCGTCCGCCAACACCGGTTTCGGCGTCATCGACACCACCCGGCCGGGCGTATCCTGCACCAGCCAGCGCATCAATTGCTGCCAGAACATCTCGTGGCTCTTGTCCGCCAAAGGCTGCAGCATTTGCCAGCGCCAGGTACCCTGTGTCGCCATCACGCCAACCCGCCCGCGTCCATAGTTTTGCGTCACCAGCAGCGGCTGTTTCTTTCCCGCCACTACCGATTCCACCAGCGTAACCGCCCCCGGTTTTGCAAATCCCGCTTCCTGATAGTCCGCCAGATAAGGCAGTTTCTTCCAGCGCTCCGCGTTCTTCTCCGGGTTCTCTTCCAACCGGCACATGGTGTTTTCGCGGCCCGCCATCGTTAACTCCACCGTCGCCGGATCTCGATGAAACGTGCCTTTTTTATCCGGCAGCACCACCGGCAGCAAGTCCGCCAGCGGCGACTTGTGCCAGCCGCCTTCACTCAATCCGCTACGGCCCGCCAGGAAAATCAGTCCGCCGCCGCGCCGATCCACAAACTGCTTCAGCAATTCCATTTGCGCCGGGGTAAAGGCGCCGGCCTCCACGCCCCCGATCACAATGCCCTGGAATGCGAATAACTCCTCCACTTTCGCCGGGAAACCCTGCTCCAGCCCCGCCGCCGGACCCTGCATATAATTCTTGTTCTGGGTCGTGCGCAGAATCGTAGCCATCTCCAAACTGCGGTCTTCTTCCATCGCTCTGCGGATGAATTTAAACTCCCACTTCGGCTCGCCTTCCATATAAAGGATGCGCGGTTTCCGGCTCTCCACATTTACGAGCCTGGTCACCGTGTTGTTGCGGAGATTTTCTTCACCCGCCAGCGGTTCTACCGTCACCTGCAGATTCTTCAAGCCCGCCGTCCCGGCGTTGAAGACCACCGTTTCCGACTGCTGCCCGCCTTCATTCTTTAATACGACTTCCTCGGAGGCGAGTGTCGACTTATCCGATTTCACCGTGATGCGCGCTTTGGAATCCTTGTATCCGCGCTGTTTCAGGGTTACCGTGGCGCTCAAGCGCGAATCGGCCAAAGCGCGCGCCGTCGTCTGCACATCGGTTACTTCGATATCTTTCGTAAACTTCTCGCGGCCCACGCCCACCGTGTGCACCGGAATGCGCTGCCGCCGCAACAGGTTCACTGTCTCCAGATCTACGCCGCCGCTATTGTCGGCGCCGTCGGAGAACAGCACAATGGCGCCAATCGGCAGCGTCGAGGATTCCCCCGCCACTTGCGCCATGCTGTCGCCAATACGCGTCGCGTTCCCGTCGGCTTTCAACTGCTCGAGCTTGTCCAACCGTTCCAGGCCGCCGCTCAAGCGGTACAGGCGCACTTGAAACTTCTTGTTGAGTTGTTCCAGTAACCCTTTATTTAAAGCGCCCAAAACCTGGTCTTTTCTGCTTTTCCCGTCTTCCTGTAGAGCCATGGACCGGGAGTCGTCCACCACCACCGCGATAATGTTCTGCTGCGGCTTCAACGTCGCCACACTCATCGCCGGCTGCCATAGCAGCAACAGCACCATCGCCAGCATCCCCCACTGCAAAATCCATAACAGCCCGAGCCGCCACCCGCGCACACGCCCCGCGGTCGCGTGGCGCTTCCGCCATACGGGCACCGCCAGCAGCGCTGCTCCCGCCACGATGCAAAGGATCAACCCCCATATGGGCCAAGCTCCAAGGAACACAAAGTTACCCTTCGAGAAAACGGCGCCGGGGTATTTAAAGAGGAATTCGAACATCGGGAACGTTAGCGGCTGGACTCCTGTTTTTTAATGGGACATGGCGTAGATGATGTAGTTGATACCCACGCGATAAGCGAACGAGGTGTACCGCTCCGGATACTGCGGACGATCTGCCCACTCCCACGCATCGCCAAGATCCATGTTGTGACAGATCGCTACCATGATACGCCCCTTGTCATCGTAAACGGCTCGCCATTTTGCCTCATATCCATCGTACTCATAGGTGCGGCCCGTGTAGAACATGATGGCGCCCGGAACCTGAAAGCGTTCATCCAGGTCGTATATCGTGTGGAAGATTGCATCCCGGTTCTCGATGTCCACCACCGTCCGGTCAGGGAAAACCCGGCTCAGGCTCGCGGTAAAGATATCCCATTCGAAGGTGCCGTGAAAATCGTCCACCATCAGAAACCCTCCGCGCAGCAGGTAGTCGCGTAATCGTTTGGTTTGATTTTCCGGCAGATCCCAATGACCGGGCTCCACCGCGTACACCCACGGATGGTTGTAAATTTCATCGCTCTCTAAATCTACGACGCTCTCCACGGACCGTGTGTGCACTCGTGTCAGCCGGCGTACACCTTGCACAAATTGCCGTTCCGCTTTCGGGTAATCCACTGTCCAGTTGCCGCGCGCCTGATAAAGATTGGAACCACCCCGAAAATTCGGATATCGCAGCCGCGCGAACCAGAATTCCGTCTTTTCCGCCGCATCCGAAGGGAGTACCAGCGGTGTATCGTCTTCGCCAAAAATCGAGCGGCCCCGCTGAAAGGCAAACCCCATGCTGAGGAGCGTTAAACCCGTCACCATCGCCATTGTGAGGTTGCTGAATCGCATCAGGCTGCCCCCGTTTGGTTCCTAGAATAACACAGGGGGTAATGATCTCCTTGACGTATCCGGAACGGATTGGTGTCTCCTAAACTTCCCATGCCGTACAATATCCGTCATGGTCTGTTGCGACGAACTCCGAGCCCTGGCCGACCGCGACATGCTCCGCATCGGCCCCATGCATACGCTTCGCGACGGCCGTATCCTCAATGAGATTGATACCGAATACTTCCTTGTCTTCGGTACCGAACGATACAGCTACGTCGGTATGAACTATTGCCCCTTCTGCGGACGCGTCATCTCTCGCGGCCTCTGGAACCAGGAAAAGAAGAAATAGCGCACCTATGCGACCAGTAGCCATCGTCGGCATCGGCAAGACCCCCTTTGGAGCATTCCCCGATAAAGACCTCCGTTCCCTCACGACGGAGGCCATCATCAAAGCTTTAAAGGACGCAAACTGCTCCACCGCCCAAATGGAAGCATTCTACCTCGGCAACTTCGCCGGACCGTCCTTTATAGGCCAGAACCACCTCGCCCCCTATGTAGCCGCCGCCGCGGGCATCAACGCCGTGCCCTGTACGCGTTTTGAAGCCGCCTGTGCCTCCAGCGGCAGCGCCTTCTTCCATGCCTACGCGAGTGTGGCTGCCGGAATGTACGACATTGTTCTGGTGGCGGGAGTCGAGAAAATGACCTCCCAGCCGACTCCCCGTGTCACCGAGATCCTCGCCTCCGCCGGCGATCTCAACGGGGAAATTCGCGCCGGAGCCACCTTCCCCGCCCTGTTTGCCATGATCGCCCGCCGCCACATGCATCAATACGGCACCACGCGCGAGCATCTCGCCTCAGTAGCCGTCAAGAATCACGCCAACGGAGCGAAGAATCCCGATGCGCATCTGAAGAAAATCATCACCCTGGAACAGGCCCTGGCGGGGAAACCGGTATCCGAGCCGCTCACGCTCTATGACTGCTCGCTCATCAGCGATGGGGCCGCCGCTCTCGTCATCGTGCCTCTGGAGCGAGCCCATGAGTTCACCCAAAAGCCCATCCGCGTCCTCGGAATCGCCCAGACATCCGATCGTGTAGCCCTTGACGAAAAGGAAGATATCACCACCTTCGCCGCCGTCGCCCGCGCGGGTCAAAAGGCGTACCAGATGGCGGGCGTGACTGCCCGGGACATCGAGTTCGCCGAATTGCACGATTGCTTCACCATCGCCGAAATTATCGCCAGCGAAGACCTCGGCTTTTGCGAAAAAGGACAAGGCGGCCCGTATTGCCTCGACGGACACACCAGCCTCGGCGGCCAAAGGCCCATCAACACGAGCGGCGGCCTGAAAGCCAAAGGCCACCCGGTGGGAGCGACCGGTGTGGCCCAGCTTTGTGACGTCACCTTGCAGCTACGCGGGGAAGCCGGGGAACGCCAACTCGCAAAACACTCCCTGGGCCTCGCCCAAAATCTCGGCGGATCCGGCGCTACCTGCGTCGTCACCATTCTGGGAGCAGCGGCATGACCGATGGCGTCGTCTATACGGAAACCGTCGTCTGGTCGGCGCCGGAGCAATACGTCCTGGAAGCGCCCTATCAGATCGCCATCGTCGCGCTCGCCGAAGGTGGCCGCCTCACTGCCCGTATTCAGGGCGATCGCGTCTCCATCGGCGACCGTGTGCGCTTCCTCGAGTACCGCCATCAATTCCCCGTCTTCGAAAAACAAGCATGAAACTCGCCAATCGCATGAATCGCCTCCTGGTCGAGGGAGCCTTTGAAGTTCTGCAAAAAGCCCGCGCCCTCGAAGCAGACGGCCGCAGCATCATTCACCTCGAAATCGGCGAACCCGATTTTGAAACCCCGCGCCACATCCTCGACGCCGGAAAGCAAGCGCTCGACGAAGGCTGGACCCACTACGGCCCCACCCCCGGCTTTCCCGAATTCCGGCAAGCAATCGCGGAGTACGTCAGCCGCACGCGTGGGATTCCCGTAGACATAGAGAACGTATGCGTCGTCCCCGGCGGCAAACCGATCCTCTTCTTTCCCATGCTCGCGCTGCTCGAGCCGGAAGACGAAGTGATCTTCCCGAACCCGGGCTTCCCCATCTATGAATCGATGATCGGCTTTCTCGGAGCGAAACCGGTCCCCGTGCCCTTACTCGAAGATCGCGGCTTCTCGCTCGATCTCGACATTCTCCGCAAGAGCATTACGGATAAAACGAAGCTGCTGATCCTTAACTCTCCACAGAATCCCACCGGCGGAGTGATTCCCCGCGAAGACATCGTCGAAATCGCACGCCTCGCTCGCGACCGTGACCTGATGGTGCTTTCCGACGAAATCTACAGCCGTATCTACTTCGGAGAGAAGCCGGCGTCCATCGCATCCGAGCCGGGCATGGCCGGGAAAACGATTATCCTCGACGGGTTCTCCAAAACCTATGCCATGACGGGGTGGCGATTGGGATACGGCGTCATGCCGGCGTGGCTCGCCGAAGCGGTCAACAAGCTGATGGTGAATTCCAATAGCTGTACGGCCAGCTTTACCCAGAGAGCCGGGCTGGCGGGGCTTACCGGACCGCAGGATGATGTGGACAAGATGGTGGCGGAATTCCGCCGCCGGCGCGACGCCTTCGTACACGGGCTCAACACACTGCCCGGCTTCCACTGCACGCTCCCCGAAGGGGCCTTTTATGCCTTCCCGAATATTCAAGGCACCGGTCATAAATCCAAGGATCTCGCCGAAAAACTGCTCCAGGAGGCGGGTGTCGCCTGTCTCTCCGGCACCGCCTTTGGAGCCTATGGCGAAGGCTATCTGCGCTTCAGCATCGCCAATTCTCATGAAAATCTGATGGAAGCGCTGGATCGCATCCGTAAATTCCTTCCCTGAAACTCGCGCGCGCCGGCATTTTGAGACTGCTTTCCGGGACAATGAGGAGGGGGGCTATTTATGACTGTTACTCTCCAGTTGTCACCTGACATTGAGGCCCGGCTTCGCGAGGAAGCGCGCGCCCGAGGCGTCTCTCTCGATATGCTTTTAGAACGCCTCGCAATCGGTTTTGCTCACGCCAGCCGGAAAGAGGAGCCGCAATCCACCGCCGCTTACATGTTTCAAATGAAAGGCGGTATTTGTGCGCTTGAAGTGGGCCGCCGAATTTCGGCCGATGATGTCAACACTACCCTTGACGCCCTCCGTCTGGAGCGCGATCTTCTGAATCTTGGTACCGGCCATTGACCATTTTTCTCGATACTTCTATCCTTGTTGCGGCCTTCATTACCGATCACGATCGACATGCCGCCAGCCGCGCTCTTCTTCATCGCTGCACACTGGAGACGGCTTCCCGCTCCCCGGGCATCTCACCAGCCCCAAGCCTGGCACGATTTCATCGCCTACTGCGGTCTCAAAGCGGCGGCGGAACAATTTTATACTCGGAATTTCAAACATTACCAACAGTTCGGCGATGAACTATCCGCTAAGCTTCGCACCATGAAGTCCTCCAACCGCCCACCGCTGTAATCGGCTGTTCGATCTTCCGCGGCCTGCAAATCGACATCCCATCAAGCCCTGAGATATCCGGTTGCTCTCAAGCTGACGTCTCCTATTCGCTTCGTGAATCCAGGTAAACTCGCGCCTCCGCCAAAAGCTCGATCGCCGCAGACAAATCGGTAAAGCGCATGCTGCAGGAGGCGAATGTCGCCCTGTCTCTCCGTCACCGCCTTTGGAGCCTATGGCGAAGGCTACCTGCGCTTCAGCATCGCCAATTCTCATGAAAATCTGATGGAAGCGCTGACTCGCATCCGTAAATTCCTTCCTTGAGACCCGCCCGCGCCGGCACTGGACGTCCTCCGCCCGAGCGCGATTTCAGCATCTTTGCTTGACATTCCTGAGTGCCGGTTACATATTGGTAAAGCCTCGCGGACGAACGACAATAGCCGGGCCTTTTGGCGTGCCAAAAAGGCTCCTTTAGAGGAGAACTGACGTGAGAAATCTGCTTGGAGACATCCGGTTAGGGTGCCGGATGCTGATCAAGGACGCCGGGTCTTCCCTTCTCGCGGTCGTGTCGACGGCTCTTGGAATTGCGGCCGTGACCTCGATCTTCAGCGTCGTCCACGCGGTCCTGTTTGACCCGTTCCCATACCGCGACTACGACCGGATGGTGAGCGTCGGGATCGCACCGCTGAAGGAGGGACAGGGACGCGGGATGCTGACGATTCCCGAGTTCCAGGCGATCCGCGAGCGCGGCCGGACCGTCGAGGACGCCTTTGCAATGGGGTTTGGAAACCTGCGGCTCTCCACGGCCGGCGGGGATCTCGAGTACGTCAGCGGCAAGTTATTCAGTAGCAACGCCTTCGAGTTCCTGGGCGTCAAGCCGCTGTTGGGGCGTACGTTCCTTCCCGATGATTATGGAACGGGTGCGGCGCCGCGGCAGGTTATCGTCCTCAGTTACCTGTTGTGGAAACGCCGGTTCGGGGGCGATCCAAACATTCCCGGCAAGGAGGTGCAACTCAACGGCGGCAATTACACGGTGATCGGCGTGATGCCGGAGAGATTCACGCTATACACGAATCCCAGCCAGCCGGCGATCTGGCTTCCGCTGCCCTCTACGAGCACACCGCCGCAGCGCGTGCTGGTCCACGCGCGTCTGAAGCCGGGCGCCACCATCGAGAGCGCATCGGCCGATCTTCAGTCGGTCCTGGCGAGCTTCGCCGAAGCGGAACCCCGCAATTTCCCGCCGGGCGGCTTCAAAATGCGACTCACCCGGTTCAGCGACTGGGTCCGTCCCTGGATCCGGACCACGGTGTACGTGCTGCTCGCGGCGGTCGGGTTTCTGCTGCTCATTGCCTGCTGTAACGTAGCGAATCTGCTGCTGGCGCGTTCCTCGGTCCGAAAAAAGGAGATTTCCATCCGTCTCGCACTCGGCGCCCGCCGGTGGCATCTCGTGCAGCAACTGCTGACGGAGAGCGTGCTTCTGTCGGTTATTGGCGGATGCGCTGGGGTCGTCCTCGCGATCGGCGGGACGCGGGCGCTGGTGACGCTGCTTCCGCCGAACGCGATCAACAGCGAAATGGAGTTTCGCGTCAACTCCACGGTGCTGGCCGCTTCGTTCGCCGTGGCGGTGCTCACAGGGCTGCTCTTCGGGTTGATTCCGGCGTTTCACTCCTTCCGTACGGATTTGACGGACACGCTGAAGGATGCGGTCCGCGGGTCTTCCGGCGGCATGGCGGGACACTGGACACGGAACGCTCTGATCGTTTTCTCCGTGTCGTTCTCGATGATTCTTTTGACCGGCGCCGGGCTGATGATTCGCACGTTCGTGATCCTGACGCGGGATTCCTTCGGAATCCGGAAGGACCACGTGCTCACGATGTGGCTGCCGGGGGCGGACGAAGGCCCTGCCGGGAGCAAGGATCGCCATGCGCTGCACCGAAGCGTGCTGGAGCGTCTGGAGAATTTACCGGGTGTCAGAGCCGCTACGTTCTCTGGGGGGTGGCCGCCGCGGATCTGGGGGACGACCGAAGTGGAAACCCGCGCGCAATCCGCCGGGCAGCAGTACCGTGGGGCCTTCCATCCGATCAGCGCACACTATTTCCAAACGCTGGGAATTCCGCTATTGGCGGGCGAGTTGTTTACCGAGAGCGACGTCTCCCGGGCCCGGCACTTGGCGGTCATCAACCAGACGATGGCGCGTACGCTTTTTCCGAATGCGCAGGCTGTCGGTCAGGACGTGCGACTGGCGTTGCTGGCAAGACCTCAGTTCGGGACGGATCCCTGGGTGCGGGTGGCCGGGGTAGTGGCCGATTCGAAGAACGCCGGCCCGCGGGAGCCTGTTCTGCCGGAAATCTTTGTGCCGTTCACACTGACCCCATGGACTGGCTATTCCCTGGGGGTGCGAACCGTCGGGGAGCCCATGGCAATGCTGCCGGCGATTCGCACCGAGATGGCGGCTATCGACAAGAACCAGCCGCTGGCCAACGTACGGACCCTCGAGGAGGAGATCGATTCGGCCACGGCGCAGGAACGATTTACAGCGGTTCTGCTGTGCGTATTCGCCGCCATCGGCCTCATTCTGGCCTCGATCGGGATCTACGGTGTGATGTCGTACACGGTTTCCCAGCGCACCCGCGAGATCGGGATCCGGGTTGCGCTCGGCGCGGCAACGGGCAACGTGGTGCGGATGGTGGTTTTGAGGGGCTTCCGGCTGATTTGTATCGGGGTCTTGCTCGGCGCGTTGGGAGGGTTTGCTTTAACCCGCCTGATCAGCAATCTGCTTTATGGGATCACCGCGACCGACCCGCTGGTGTTCACCGGCGTTTCGGCCTTTCTGGCCCTAGTGGGGCTCACCGCCTGCTACCTCCCGGGACGGCACGCCGCCACCGTTAGCCCGGTGGTGGCTCTGCGCAACGAATAAGATGGAATCCGCAAATTCCTGTCCAGAGATTCGGACGGCAGGCCCGGTAACCGCCTTCAAAGTACCAGAGCGACCTGGCGGATATGCAGCGTGTAGTTCGAATTGAGCGTCATCATAATATCCGAGGTGCCGCCCAGAGACAGGGCTCCGACAATGATCTCACCAATGATCTGAGTGGTGCTGCCGGCATTCCCCTGCAGATTCAAACTTTGGTATTGAGCGGGAGCCGCGGTCATGATCGCCTCGGTGTTGGTGATGTAGAGAGTCCCGCGGAGGGTTAACCCGCCTCCGCCCTGTAGAGAGTGCGCGTGGGCGGCGGAACTTCGGTCCTGGAAGAACAGGATTCCCTTGTAAATCGAAGCGTCGGGTGTTCCTGTCAGGCTGTTCCCGTACTGGACCCCACTGATCTGGCCGGCGTTTGACGTAATCTCGAAAATCGAGTTGGCGTCGTTACCGGTGTTATAAATCAACAAACCAGCTCCCGTGGTCGCATCCGCGCCAAACCCGGTAGCCATCTGTACGACGCCGTTGGCCTGGACATGAAAGCCGCCGCTGCTGATGTAATAGATTCCTGGCTTGAACAGAGCAAAGTTGTTCTTTACGGTGATGCCGGCTGCGAACAGGCCGGGAGAGTAGAGCTTGCACTTCTTGCCCAGGGCGGCCGGGCAGCCATTGTTTCCTTGCGCTACGTCCACAATCGATCCGGGAGTGCCGGGAATTGATGGTGGATTGATGTCGATCAGCGGATCGCGAATCGGCGAAGACGGCTGAATGTATTGCCCTGCGGAGCCGAGCAGGATGGTACCCGGGAAGCTCGCCGGCCCACCGAAATCGCCCATGTCCCCACCGGTGCCATCGCACCCTCCGGGCGTGGCCAGCGGCCCGGCGTTGGAAAGGTCTACCGTCCCGCTGACTCCGCTGATGGTGACCGACGTGGTACTGCTCGAGTTCACCTGAATACTACGTTGGGGCCCGCCGCAGATTTTTACTACGTTGCTCCCATTTTTGTTAAACGCGCCGCTCATCGTCGGATGGAGGACCAGAATCGGGATCGGGCTCACCACGTCAACAATGGCCGCGGTCGCGGAAGCCCTGACAATCGCGGTAGGCGCCGACACCATGCGGATCAAACTTGTTGATACGGTTCGGGTGACGGTAACTCGTATCAGATTTGGAGTATCGAACGTCGACAGGGCGACGCCCGGTGCTGTAGTGGGAAACTCCACCTGTATCGAATCTGGTGCCGCGACACCGTTTGAGCGCGCGTACACGCAGGGCGTGCGCTCGTCAGTTGCCGTACAAGTGAAACTGGCGTCGCCGTAGGCGTTCGCGCCGGTGTTGGTTTTATTGAAGGCGCTCATAATTCCGGCTTGAGCAGCCGAATCCGCGGCGGCCTGCAGCATGTGCCGGTGGGAGTAAAGCTGCGACCCGTCAATGGCCAAGCCGAGCGCGGCGATCAACACCAGGCTTAAGGCGACCAACACTAAAATGACCGCTTGTCCGCGTTCGCCGGCGCGGGTTTTGTTAACGGTCTGTTGGCTTGGGAATTTCATAATCGTCCTTCTCAAAAACAAATAACCCCTTGGGTAGTGGAACCGAGATTAAAACGCAAAGGCAATACCACAAACGGATCGTAGGGGTACACCACAGTCACGGAAACCCTGGATCCGACATCATTATTCCCGTCCGGATAGTTGACGGTAACGGTCATTCGGCCGGTGTCGAGCAAACCGCTGCGGGCGTAGGCCTTCGCGTTGGAAGAGATCTCTGTGTAGCCGTCCGGGCCGCTCGGCCCGTCCACTCCGCTGCCGGTCCTGGTGCCGCCGTGTACGATCGCATACCGCACGGCGGTGCGCGCGGCGTGAGCCACCGTAGTGGACACCAGCACCATTCGGGAGAATTCGATAATGCTGAAGAGCACCAGGCATAGTTGCACGGCCACCAACGCAAACTCGATCAAGGTTGACCCTCTCCGGGCTGCCTTTCGGCCGGCTTCCACATTTACGCAGCGTTTCATTGCAGCATCCTCATTACCGACTGGCGGTGGATTGGAGTGGGTGGAAGCGTGGCATGGACTCCCAGGTTGGGGAAGTTGAACGCCGGAATTAACGGCTCGTATGTGTAGAGAACATCCACCCACGCCATCACGAATAAGTTCGCCTCCGGCCGGGTGTCCGCCGCGGGATTGCTAAACGTCCCGGAGCCGGTAGAGTTGCAACTGATCGTCCCATTTTTATTGGTGCAGATGCGAACCGCCAGGCTCGATGTGTTCCTCAGCGAGGAGATGTCCTGGGCGACCAGACTGTAGACTTGCGACGATGTCGGCGATTTCGGCGAGGATACCGCGGCGCCCGACAGGACGGCATATTGGCTTGCTGACCTGGCCGCATTCGCCACAGTGATCCACGCATAAAAGAATGCGCCGAAATTCACAGCGTTGATAGTAAGCAGTAACAACAGGGGTAGAATCAGTGCGAACTCCACCAGGCTGTGCCCTGCGGTCGGCCGTTTCGTTTTTCTGGCGGTCATTGCATTTCACTCTCCGCTGTTTTTAAAAACTGCTCAAAGTATTTCGATTCCCGCTTGTCTGAGAACAGGAATTGTAAGCCCATCCCCTCGCTGTTTCGCCGGACGACGATCGCTTGAAGCGCAATCGTCGACAACCGGTTGCGATCCTCCCTTGCAGTCGATACGGGTTGAAGCAGCAGGTCAATTACGGTTCCCTCAGCCCACTGATTTCCGCTATGGACAAAGGCGCCGTCGGCGCTAATGCTGGCAACGCGCGCCGGCCGGGCCTGTCCACCGGTCCAGAACAGCGCCACCAGCGGCGCCTCGCGGCGGGAACACCGGCGGCGGTCCCCCGCGCCCAATAGTTTCCGAAATGCGCGCTTCAGCCACTCCATACATACGGCCAGTCGAGCCTACATTCGGCTCGGAGCATTCCAATTCGATTTCAATTGTTCCGGGCTACACACCCGGATTTGGTCTCCGGTCTGTGTTCTCGAAGAATAAATTGTCCGCAGCGGCAGCTCCAGTACTGTCTGCGCTTTTATTTTCAAAGGAGCGATTCGAAAAGGCCGGAAGTTCTCAATGGTGTGCACAACTTTTTCGTCGGCATCGAGATAGACGAGGTCGACGGCGAACAGCACGCCGATCGAGTGAATTCCCTTTGAGGGAACCACCCACATCCCGTCGTCGCCATCCAGCCGCGTTCTTCCCAGCAGGCCGCGAAGCCTCGTAAAGAATGTATCGGCGCGGTGGACACTCAAGCCGAGAAACGATCGCCGCGTTATATTGTAGGCGCACAGCGTATGTTGCAACAATCTAAAAGCCCTTTCCCCATTCCGGCGCCACATCAAAGGCGTTCACCAGAGGCGCCGGGACATTTACGGACTCGCACTGCTTAGTCAACGTGCGTGCGGCGCCGTTGGATGAGAATAACTAAAACCAGGGCGAAGCAGAGGCCCGCCACAATTCGAACGACGGTAATGGTATCCACAGTTTTCTCCTTTCATTCTTTACTTCAGTAAATATTTGTCGAATGCGTCCATCATAATGATCATGGAAGGACCAAGAACTACTAAAAACAACGAGGGGAAGATGAAGAACACCAGCGGGAAGACAAGCTTCACCGTCGTCTTGGCCGCCTGCTCTTCCGCCTTTTGCCGTCTCTGCGTGCGGAGGGACTCGGAATGCACGCGTAAACAGGTGGACACGCTGGTTCCGAACTGATCCGCTTGCATCAACATCGCCACCAGGGCGCGTACGCTCTCGATATCGGTCCGGGCAGCGAGGTTCCGCCATGCGTCCGCTCGACTGCGGCCAGCGCGCTGTTCCAGAACGACCAGGTCCAGCTCTTCGGCGATTTCGGGATGACTGTTCTTGAGCTCCCGGGCAACGCGCTGTACCGTCTGGTCCAATCCGAGCCCGGCTTCGATGCAGACCACCATCAGATCCAGCGCCTCGGCAAGCCCGAACTGGATGTTCACCTTGCGGGCGCTGATGCGATTTCCCACCCAGAAATCGGGGAGCAGAAATCCCAGGCCGACAGCCATCGCATAGGCAAAAAACGGTCCGATGCTGTAAGTGCCGGTAATGGTGGTAATCAGTACGCAGGTGACCGGACTCAAGACCTTTGCCGCGTAAAACAAATCCATGTGAAATGGTTTCCGAAAGCCCGCCAGGATCAGGCGGGTGCGTACCACCGAAGTTTCCTGGGCGGAACGGGGCAGAAGCCTCTGCAGGGGATCGATGAGTTTTCCGATCGAATCCTGCGAAGGGCGGAGCAGGGCCCGCAGACCCTCGGGCGTATCGGACGGCAGCCGGACGAAGGAGGCCATGCGGGCGCGAAGGGTATGGCGCTCGCTCAGCACGAAAATCAAGGCCCCGGATAACAGAAACACGCTGATAAAAGTGAGTAAAACGACAGTCATGGTTCACATCCTCACATTGACGATTTTTCGGATGATGAGTGCTCCGGTTACCGTCATTACCGCCGATGCGTACAAAAGTTTCGTGCCCAATGGGTTTTGCCAGAGCCGTGAGATGTACTCGGGATTCACAAGGTAAATGGCACAGCCGAGTACGACCGGAAGAAAAGCGAGAATCCATCCGGTAAGCCTGCCCTGCGCTGTGTGCGTACGAATCTGATTTTTGAGCCGGAAGCGTTGGCGAATGACATGCGCCACTCTTTCCAGAATCTCGGCCAGGTTCCCTCCGCTTTCGCGCTGAATCAAAATGGCGGTGACCACAATCTGCACATCGTGAAGCGGAACCCGGACGGCCAGATTCTGCATCGCCGTCCGCAGGTCCATCCCGAAATTCTGTTCATCGAAGCATTTGCGGAATTCCGTGCAGAGGGGAGCCGGACTCTCCTTGGCCACCGTTCCCAACGCGGAGAGGAGACTGTGGCCGGCGCGAATGGAGCTTACCATCATCTCCAACGCTTCAGGCAGCCGCTTCTCAAACTTCGCCATGCGCCGCGCCCGTAAGTGCAGCACGCGGGCGAACGGCGCGAATATCGCGATGCCGCCAAACAGAATGCCCGCGGGTACCTGGCGGGTGCGGGAGTAGGCTAGGAAAAAGCCGCCCGCGGCCGCCAGAACGCTGTACGCCAGAAGCTGTCCGACAGACCACTTCGAGTCCGTTTGCAACAGGAGCAGGCGGACCCGCTCCAGCGTATCCACTTTCAAAAGCTGTGTGTTCAGCCAGGGCGTCGAGCTGAACTTCTGGTCGCGAAGCACTTCGTCCACCTGAGCGTCCGCCTGTTTGGAAATAGCATTTGCTGAGATCGCGGCCAGACGGGTAGCGGTTATCTTTCGCTGCGCCGCCGGTTCGGAATGCAGATGGAAGGCCACTGCAATCACCAGCAGGAAGACCGCCAAAAACACGAGCGAGATGATAAGCATCCCTGCCTACCTCACTTCCATGGCTGTTTCAAATAAATGGGCCGGCAGCGTGACTCCCGAAAGCCGCACCCGCTCCAGAAACTTGGGCCGGATTCCCGTCGGCTGGAAGACGCCCAGGACGCGGCCATCCGGGCCAATCCCTTTTCTTTCAAACACGAAAATCTCCTGCATGCTGATTACGTCATGGTCCATGCCGGTGATTTCCGCAATATTTACCACCTTGCGAGTGCCGTCGCTCATGCGCGAGATCTGCACCACGATCCCGATAGCGGCTACCATCTGCTGGCGGACCGCCCGCTCCGGCAAAGTGAGATTGGCCATGGCGATCATCGACTCGAGGCGGGACAGCGCATCGCGCGGAGTGTTGGCGTGGATGGTAGCCATGGATCCCTCGTGGCCCGTATTCATTGCCTGAAGCATGTCAAAGGCTTCCTCGCCGCGAACTTCGCCAAGGATGATTCGATCGGGGCGCATTCTCAGGCTATTGATCACCAGTTGCCGCTGGCGCACCGCGCCTTTGCCCTCCACGTTGGGAGGCCTGGTTTCGAGCCGGATCACATTCTCCTGTTGCAGTTTGAGTTCTGCCGCGTCCTCGATGGTGATAATCCGTTCGCGGGACGGAATGGATGCCGACAGCATGTTTAAAAAGGTGGTCTTTCCGGCACCTGTTCCTCCCGAAATAAGGATGCTGATGCGGGCGCGCACAGCGGCGCAAAGAACTTCAAGCATGTTGGGAGAAACGCTTTTATTCTCGATCAGGCGGTCCGTCGTGAACGGATGTGTGCCGAAGCGGCGAATGGAAATCGAAGGCCCGTCGATCGCCAGCGGCGGAATGATGGCATTGACGCGGGACCCATCGGCCAGGCGGGCGTCCACCATCGGTGAAGATTCATCAATTCGCCGCCCCACCCGGGACACGATTCGATCGATAATCTGCAGCAGATGCGCATCGTCGCGAAACCGGATGTCCGTCTTCTCGATCTGCCCGTGGCGTTCCACATACACAACATCTTTGTTGTTCACCAGAATGTCCGCCACCGCCGGATCCTTGAGCAGCGGCTCCAGCGGTCCGAGGCCGAAGATTTCATCGATCAGTTCCGCCCGCATCTGGTCCTTCTCGCTCGCGTTCAGCGGGACTCGCTGTTCGGCCAGAATATCGTGCACCAGCACGGTGATCGCTTTGCGCGCCCGGCCATCCTCGATCTTCGCCAGCTTCTCCAGATCCATCTTGCCGAGCAACGCGTGATGAACTTCGGTTTTGAGTTGTTGAAAATTGAGCGCTTCCATCTGTTGGTTCTCTTTCTAGTTCTTGGTTTTTGCCGCGGCGGCGGTCTTCCGGCCGAATATGCTCCAGGTCCTGCCAGCCGGCGCCTGTTCCTTCGCATCACACGCCGCCCGCGCCATGCCGCGAAGAGTGCGCCCCACCGGAGAATCCCCTGAGGTAACGGCCGTGCCGGTGTTGGCGGCGGCGCTTACCGCCGCAAAGTCATTGGGGATCCGCACCGCCACCGGAAACGACAGCGCGCGCTCGATATCCGCGGGAGTGATGGAACTTTTCTTTGCGTCATAGCGGTTCAACACAATACGAAGCTGGTCGCGGCTCCCCAGCTGGTCGCTCAAATAGGAAGCCAACCGCTGCGTGTTCCGAAGCGAGGGAACGTCCACTTGCGAGATCAGAAAGATTGCTTCCGCGCCTTTCAGCAATCCCGGCGACAGATGGCCGTTTCTTCCAGCGTCCACCACCACGTAGGGAAAGTGCTCCTGCAGCAGCCAGATCACCCTTTCTATCGCTTCGGGACGGTCCCAGCTGGCTGCTTCTGCAAAGCCGTCCGGCGCCGGCAGTAATCGCACGCCGCTGCTGTGATCGATCAAGAGCGTGGAAAGGAAGTCCCAGTCCAGCCGCGCGGGATTGCGGATCGCATCCAAAACCGAGAACCGCGGCGCCAGATTCAACAACACGGAAAGATCCCCAAGTTCAGAATTGAGGTCGACGAGAGCGACTTTTGCTTTGGATTCCTGGGCCAGCGCCACCGCGAAGTTCGCCGCCATGGTGGAAGCCCCGGCGCCGCCTTTTGCCGCTCTGAAAACAAAGGTTTTTGCGCAGCGTTGCGAACGCCTGTCCTGCATTCCCCGCCGGGCGGCGGCGCGTACCACCGCCCCCACCAGCGCTTCATCGGTAACCGGCATTCGGATCAGCTCCCGCGCCCCCGCCCGCATGCAATTCACCAGCAGTTCCGGGTCGGCACTCTCGGAGCAAACCATTGCCGTGGGCCCGAGATTCCGGCCGCAGAAAATTTCGACCAGAGCGAGCGCCGCCGCCGGGTTGGAATCAAGGTCGATCACAACCGCGTCGCAGTCCCCATTCGCCAGAGCCTCCGCGGCCAGAGAATCCGGATAGTTCCGTACCTCCGCCCTCACCTTGACACCAATTCGGACAAAGGCGTCTGATAGGATTTTGTTTCGCTTCCGATCCGGCGCGATTACTACCACGGAGGTGAATTCCAGCCTGAGATCTTGTAATCCGGCCTCCAGGACATTCATCGATTAATTACCTGTGAATTGCTCTCCGCAACGATTACTTTTGTGACGCCATTGCCGCGAATCACGGTGATGCTGGGGGCTTCCGGGCGCGGCTTGTCCGCCACGGGAGCGGGGGGAGGCGGCGCCGGCGCCGGAGCCGCAACAGCCGCTTTTACTGGTACGCGTATTACCTGGCGCACCGGCTCCTTCTGTTCCCCATACAGCGCGCTTCTCACTACGCTCGCCGCATGATCGCGTTTTTTCGTGTCCATGGGATTTCTCAGGATCAGTTGGATGCGTCCTTCATTAGCGCCGAGCGTGACTCGTGCGGCGTCTTCTCCGCTGCATAACAAAGTCACGACACTGACTTTTTCAGGTCTGCCCTGCCCGTCCGGCTGAAATTTCTGGCCCGCCGCCAGCACCAGGACATTCTCTAGAATGGTTCGCGTCAGGGCGTCCGTGCGGTTTCCCGGCGTGCCGGTCAGCAGGACGTCAACGCGCGTGCCCGGCATCACATACCCCGCCACCGCCACCACGTCATCCACTCGAATGGAAACGGCGCGCATGCCCTGCGGGATCACCGCCGGCAAGCCCGCTCCGGCGCCGATGGGCGCCAGTTTCCCTTCGATAATCATCTCGTTTTCCGAGAGGGGATAAAGGACAGCCCGTCCCGTCGCGTCCGCCGACTTGAGTAAGGCGCCCTTGGGTAATTGATCGCCGGACCAGGCGACCACTTTAAAGTCGGCCGGACCGAGGGCAGTGCCTACATCCAGATCCTTCGCCGCGACCAGTACCATCGCGGTGGGTTGAGAGCCGTTTTTCTGGTTCAGCTCTTTTACGACAAGCAGGCTCGCGGCGCCAGCCAGCACCAGAGCCAAACCAATAGTGAGATAGAGTTTTGAGCGGTTCACGATAAATCCTTTTAGTTCGCGAGGAATGAAAATACTACGCCAATCGCGATTGCAGGCGCATAAGGAATGGACACCGCATGCGGGTCCAGGATCGTCCGGCGGGGTTTCCTCCCCGGGCTGCCAGGCCGGGGTAGAGTCAACAAGGCTGCCCCTGGGCCGGGAACCGGCGCAAGTCTACGGTCCCGGAGCCCGTAACCAACGGCTATCAAACCGCCAGCCATCGCCGTAATGAGCATCGAAAACAGCAGCGCCGAGGGACCAATCCACGCGCCCACCGCCATACATAATTTCAGGTCGCCCATTCCCATAGTCCGGAACCAGCAAAACGCGCCCAGCAATGCCACCGCCAGCGCCACTCCAGCGATGCTGCCGCCCAGGCCGGCCCATCCATCCGTCGCCGCCCCGGCCGCGAGGCCCGATATAATCGCCGGTACCGTCAGCCAGTTTGGGATGCGCCGCTGCCAAACATCGATCACAGCCGCCGAGATGACGACCAGAACAATCGGAATCCATAGAATCGGGTTCATAGAATGTGTCGAAATCGGGAGGGCTTTGGGGTTTAGTCCTTATCCCTCCCGGAAGTGGTAGTGAGTGGTATGAGAGGGCGTTAGGACCCTACGCCGGTGTAAGCGGCAAGGGTGCTACCGATGTTCGTAAACGCCAGGTTGATCTGGGTCGCAACCGAGCTCATACCGGCCGTGGCGGCGAATGCGATCAGGGCCACAACCAACGCGTATTCGATCAGGTCCTGGCCATGATCTTCGCGCACCATCTGCAGCTTTACGAAGGCTTTGAGAATCAGGTTTTTCATTGTTGTAATCTCCTTTTATTAGTGGCATAGTTCAAAAGTATTCCAGAGGAAATATTTGCACTTTCCACGGATTCTATGAATAGCACTTGGCGTTCCAAACACCGGACCCGCCCGTTTCAATCTTTTTCGAGTGCGGTCCGAACATCGAAATCCTGCCGGCGCCTCTCGCTTAAAGCCTGTAAGGCTCTTGTTTGCAACAATTGCGCCGTAGTATGCGGATGACGCTCGAGCTTCTCGAGCCGTGTCCTACCCGCGCCTCCGGATCACTTGGCAACTCGCCCGAAACCGAGGTGTAAACTGCTGGAGCTAATTCAAAGGCGAAAGTGTAAACTCCTGTATACACTTTTCAGAACGTGGTGGGGAACAGCTTTGCCAAGGCTGCCGCGCCGGCCGAATGAATCTCGTTCCCTCCGCAGCTTCGTCGCGTAATGGCGCCGGCGGGCAATAGCGCCAGCACCCGGCTTGTGAATTCGCGATACGATTCTTCGCGGGGAAGCGGGAAAAAGACCACCCTTGCCCGGTTCCCCACCCCCGCGCGCGGAAGGACCTCTGTACGTCGGTTCATCGAGAGAAAGACCCGTGTGCCGCTGCGGTATTTGACTTCCGGGTATTGCAAGACAAGGAACTCGGGTAGATAGTAGGTGGCGTGCCTGTATCCCATAAAATGGGAGTCGAAGCTGACAATCGCCGTGGTAGCAGGATCTGCCGCCGACCGCACGCAAGTGGAGATTCCAGCGAGATATTGCTCGAATCCGCGAACCGAGGCAAACGAACAGTACAGGGGAGCAAAGAAGTAAGTCGCGATTCCGGCGGCGAGGCTTGCCGACGCGAGCGCGACCCGCAAAAGCCCCTTTCCCTGCCATTGCCACCAGGCTGCGGCCCGTCCCCCGAGAACGATGAAAATAGGCGGCGCAATCACCAGCAGATAACCGCTGTTCACGAACTTGAGGAAGACCAGCGTGAAGAAGAGAAGCGCCGGCATAATCCAAACCAGCAGGAACGTCCGCCGTTCCCGCGGAAGCCCGGCCGCGCTGGTCCGAAGAAGCAGGACAAGGAGCGCCGGTCCGAAACAAAGCAGCAGGATAAAGACGATCGTGAAAAGCCGGGCCAGGCTTAGTAGAAGACCGGACTGGGCCACCGACGCGGTGCCTGGCACGATGGTCCATAAATCCCATAGCGCGCCGAAGTAGCGAGCGTATCCGCCGGCATGGAAAAGCATCGGCACAAACCATGCTGCGGTGACCGCAACCAGGACCAGCAGGATCCGGACGATGCCCGAGCGTCCGAAACGCCATGTAGACAGTAGCAAAAGGGGCGTGAGAAACAGCGCCGACGACTGCCGGAATCCCCCCGCGGCGCCGAGAAGCGCAGCCGCCGCCATCGCCGACCGCTCACACCCCTTGTACGAGCGCCAACAAAGATAACCGATGGCGGCGGAGAAGAAGCACTCCACCATGTACGTCAGGGCGACGGTACCGTGAAACCAGCACAACGGCGAACAGAGAAACAGAACGCCGGCGATGCGCGCCGCCAGATGCCCAAACCATTGCAGGGTGAAAAGATAAATCAGGACGGCGGCTCCGCAACTGGCGGCGATACTGATCGCTACCAGTGCGTTATTGCTGTCTGCGATCAGCAGGCGCGCCAGCCGTCCCAGCAGAACGTAAAGGAAGTAGCCTGGAGGATGAGGTTGATGCGCCGCCGGATCGAAGTGATCCAACGCCAGCGCGAAATTCACGGAATCGAGATCGTAGAGGAAGTGACTTCGTGTTGCGAAGCGCGTGAGCGCCACTGTCAACGCCAGCAAAATAATGCAGTTGGCAGGGGCGTTCCAGCGCATGAGAATCCTCTCATTATGCCTCATCCAAAATCGATTGGCCCTAAAATCGCAATACGGTTGACACATGCCCCGGCCTCCCCTCTACGTGTTTGCCATCCTCTTCGCCGCTGTGTTCGATTGGCTCTGTCTGCGGCAATTGTTGCTGAATCCCGTCGACTACCCTCAGTTTTACTTCGCCTCGGAACTCGTTAATGCCGGCAAGGTGGACCAGATCTACAACACCGTGGCCTATGAACCGCTGATCGCGAGCGCGGGCGTGACCCTCGGAAAAGTGAGCGTGTACTTCAACCGTCCTCCCTTCTCCGCCCTGCTTTACGCGCCTTTGGCATGGTTCTCCTTTCGCACCGGCTTGTGGATTTTCGCTAGTGTGAACGTGGCGCTATGGGCCCTGCTGGTTTGGAAGCTTCCTGTCTGGCTTCAGGTGCCAACGCATTTCCGGGTCTGGCTGGTCTGCTTTCAACCCTTCCTGTTTTCGGTGGGGATCTGCCAGGACACCTTGCTGCTGACCCTTATCTGCGCCTATGCCTGCTTTGGTTTGATGCGCCGCAATGAAGCTGCCGCCGGGGGGCTCCTGGCCATGGGCCTGTTCAAGCCGCACCTCATATTTCTCCTGCCGGTAGTTCTAATCGTGGAACGGCGGTGGCGGGCGCTGACCGCTTTTCTGATTACCGCCGGATTCCTTGGGGCCCTTTCGCTTGCCTTGATCGGAGTGAGAGGAATGGAGCAATGGCTTCTCTTGCTGAAGGCTCCCACGACGGATATGGTTCCTGAATTAATGGGCAATTTGCGCGCTTTAGGCATTCATTACGGACCTGCCGCCGCGGTGGCTGCGGCCATCGCTGCCACTGCCGCGGGATGCCTTGTGTTCTCGTACGGAAATTACGCCGAACGGATGTCCGCGGCTCTGATCCTTGCTCTCCTCGTGGGCCCGCATACCTATGTCAACGATTATTGCCTTCTTTCGATTGCCGCCCTGTCGACTCCATCGCGCATGAGCCGGTACGCCTTCATCGTCCCCTGGATTTTCTTTCTACCGGCTGCTAACGCCATGATGGCATTCGTCTTTATAGCCATCGGCAGCCTCCTTCTCATGGCCGGGCGCTACCTTCCCGTGACGTATGCTTCTTACCGGGCTGTGCGGTACTTATAGGACTTCTTTAGTACGTCCGTCGGATTGCGGCTTCCATACGCCGCCTCCACACTGGGATATCAAAGTGAACTACCGGTGTAAGGGCGGATTATGATTCGAGTTCTGATTGTTTCCGGACAGACAAGCCTGCAACGTCCCCTTGGAGCGATCCTGGAGCCAGAGATGACGATCAGCGTCCAAGCCGATCGAAAGTCGGCTCTGGATCTCATCAGCCGCGATCAGGCGGACGTAGTAATTGTCGATCTCGACACCCGGTTTGCTCCGCTCGTCCAACAGCTTGCGTTTCTCTCCGAGCTTCGGGGGGCAGGCGTACCCGTTCTCGTCCTTACGGATGACGACCGGCGTTCCACGGCCCTCGAATTACTCGAGCACGGGGTGTACGACCAGATCCGAAAACCGCCTTCGCCGCTCGAAATGTCCGTGGTGATCAGGCGGGCGCATGAGCATGCCTTGCTCAAGCGCGAGCTGGCTGAAGCCAAGCGCAAGCTTCTAGACACCGGCTCGTGCGATCGTCTTGCCGGGAATAGTTTCAAAATGATGGAGGTCTACGAACTGATCCGCCGCGTTGCCAATCTGCCCGCCGCGATTCTCATCCATGGGGAAAGCGGCACCGGCAAAGAACTGGTCGCCCGGGCCATCCACAACCTGGGAAACCGTGCGGCCCTGCCGTTTGTCGCCGTGTCATGCGGGGCCATCCCCGAAACCCTGATCGAGTCTGAGCTATTCGGTCATGAAAAGGGCGCTTTTACAGGTGCTCATGGCGCTCGCGTGGGCCTGCTGGAAGCGGCTGGAGCGGGCACCCTTTTCTTAGACGAAATCGGCGAGCTAAGCCCTGCCACACAAGTGAAATTGCTGCGCGTCCTCCAGGAAAAAGAGTTTACTTCGCTCGGTGGCCGCCGTAAAATTCCACTCCAGGCCAGGGTGCTTTTTGCGACCCATAGAAACTTGAAGGAAATGGTGGAAGCGGGCACCTTCCGCAGCGATCTGTTTTACCGCATCACAGTGATGAAGATTGAGGTGCCGCCGCTGCGCCTCCGTCTGGAAGACGTCGGCGTGTTAGCCAATCTTTTCTTGCGGCGGTATGCGTCGAGTTGCGGAAAGTCGATTTCGGGAATCGATGCGCGGGCGATGCGGGCGCTCACGGCCTATTCCTGGCCGGGAAACGTTCGTGAGCTCGAGAATACCATTCATCGAGCCGTGATTATTTCCGACAGCGATACGATCGGCATAGCGGACCTCCCTGACATCGCCCCGCAACTGGTCCCAGCCGCCCCGGTAAGCATCGCCTTTGAAGATGTCCTGCGCGAGTTCAAGCGTGGCCTCGCCGAGCGGACCCTCATGGAATGCGAGGGGAACAAAACGCGCGCCGCTTTGACGCTCCAAATCTCGCGTGCCTACTTTCACCGTTTACTGCGCGACGATCACGAGCTCCCCAGGATTTCAGAAGCATGACCAACGCCATATCCGTCTCACCCGCTTTCAGCCGCCTCCGTTACCCCGGTGTTGCCCGGCAACTCCGGAGGCTGTTCTGTTTTCCAGCCGTGCTGGCTTTCGGCCTGGTGTTTCTCACGTTTTGGACTTGCGCGCCGCGGTTTGAGGATCCCGATTTATGGTGGCACTTGAAGGTTGGCCAGACCATCTGGTCCACCCACCAGATACCCACCGCCGATCACTTCTCCTTTACGGCCGCTGGCCATCCCTGGCTCGCGCACGAATGGCTTTCGCAGGTGATTCTCTTTGGCGTATACCAGGTTGGTGGCAATCGCGGTCTTCTGTTGTGGCTGTGCGTCACGGCTTCCGCAATCGTCGTACTCAGCTATTTCCTCTGCCGCTGCTGGTCGGGCAACTGGAAGGTTTCGTTTGCCGGCGGCATGTTGACGCTTTTCTTTCTAGTTGTGAGCCTCGCGATTCGCCCACTGCTCATCGGGCACTTCTTGTTGGTGCTCGAGCTTCTGCTGCTATACATCGGATTCCTCCACAAGCCCGCCGTCCTCTGGTTTCTTCCTCTGCTGTTCGCGATATGGATCAACTGTCACGGCTCATTTATTTTGGGTTTTGGGATCCTGGCTGGCATCGCCACCCTGCGTTGCCTCCAACTGCTGGGGGGCCGGGTGACTTCCTTGAGAAACCTGCGTAAGAAAGGCATGCTTCTGCGCTACGCATTGCTTGTCATCGCGTCCTTCGCCGCACTGTTCGTCAATCCCGTGGGACCGGCGCTGATAACCTATCCGCTGAACGTGCTTGGGTCGCAGCCGGACAATATAAATAACATCCAGGAATGGGCTCCGTTGACGATCCATGAACCGGGCGCCATCGGTCTTGCACTCGTGTTGGCGCTGGTGATTCTCAGTGCGGTGATGCGCTGGACCGGCCCGCGATGGATCGAATGGGGTTTGCTGCTCGGCACCGCCGCATTGGCCATTCTCCATGTGCGCATGCTTCCCGTGTTCGGTATTGTTTGTGCTCCCGTGGTTTGCCGGATCCTGGCGAAATGGTGGGACAACTACGATTCCCGGCGGGACCATCCATTACTCAACGCGATGCTCATCACCGCGGCCCTTTTCTCGGCTGGGGCCGTCCTCCCTGGCGCTGCTGAAATTCAACGCCAGATCGAGCAGCGGCAACCCGTGAAGGCGGTGGCCGAGATCCAACGGCAGCGGCTCCAGGGTCCGATGCTGAACGAGTATGGATGGGGAGGATATCTCATCTGGTCCAATCCCGGCATGCCGGTTTTCATTGACGGCCGAGCTGATATTTACGCCTGGAGCGGCCTGATGCGCGCCTTTGGACGGTGGGCACAACTCGAAGAGGATCCACGCTTGCTGCTCGATCGCTATGGAATCCGCCTTTGTCTCCTCCGCGCCTCCGCGCCGATGGCCCAGGTACTTCCGTATCTGCCGGGCTGGAAGCAGGCGTATCGGGACGGCATTGCGGTGGTGTTCACGAAAGTGTCCGCCCCATAGAGGGTCCTTGCGAGGAAGCCTATCGGATTATTAGCGAGACCAAACACCAGCCCGGTTGCCGCCCTCCCTCCGATGTGCTGACGATCATGGAGCGGCTCGGGCAAGCGGGAGCGGATTTCGCCGCCTCACGGAGTCGATTGACACGACCACGCCCGCGCGGCGGATGATGATCGTAAGCCCGGCACTCGTCATCGGAGGTACGGCGGATCAATATTTCGACCGCGGAAGCTTTCGAGGAGACAGCCGGCTTGATTCCCGGCGCCCAAATCCATCTCTTCGAAAGGGAAACCCACATGCTGCCAATCGAAAAAAGCGTCCAGGTAGCTCGCGCGATCACGGGTTTTTTGGGCCGGTCTTGATTACAGAGGATTTGCCCGTCGCGCGCTGCACAGCCGGAAACAAACGCTGCGCGGCAGCGCTCCGGCGTCTCGTAGCGTCGCTTCGCGAATAGCGGCAATCGCGCACGTAGAGGATCCTGTACGGTTCGGTCACACCGGACCAGGATTATATTTCCAACCAATTCATGCCGTTACATAAATACGTGTCAAGAAGCCGGAATCGGCATGCGACTCTCGGGACCAATAGGGCAGCCGTCAGCAAATGCTACCCACCCGGAAAGGAAATCCCAATGCCCGAGACCAGCACCTCGCAAGTCCGCATCGACGCCAACCGCGTCAACTCTCAAAAGTCCACCGGTCCAAAAACAGAGGAAGGCAAAGCACGCGTCGCCCAAAACGGTGTAAAGCACGGACTTTCTTCCGCCCGCCTCATCGTCAGGCCGGACGAAAAAGAAGAATTCACCACCTTCCTGAATGAGCTCATTCAGAGCTTTCAGCCCAAAGGCGGTGCCGAACGCATCTTCTTTGACCAGATGACGGACGCTGCCTGGAATCTCCGCCGTGTCGCCAAACTCGAATCCGAACTTTATATCCGCGCCGGCGGAGACCCCCTTATTACGGAAGATGAGGCTATTTACCGCAACGCCATGGGCCTTCTTCGCTACAAAATTGCCCATGACCGCATCTATCACAAGGCTTACAAGCAATTCACCGCGCTTCAGAACCACCGCATCAACCGGGAGAACGCAGTGGCTCAGAACCACGAAACCCCGGCCGAAACCCCGGCCGAAGCCCCGCCCACACCCGCTACAAACCAAACCCAAGAAGCGATCCGCGCCGCCGCTCAGCAGTGCATGAATGAAGTGGATCGCGAGATTGCCGCCACCAAAGACTTCATCGGCAGCTTCCTGCGCGCCGCAAAAATCCCCGGGAGGTGAGCAACCGCTTCCCTTCCCCCGTACGCGACGTCCGATGACCGATAATAAAACTTTCGACAGGCCGGATTTCCAGCGACGTCGCCCCTGAGTTTGAAGGGGGACCTGACAGCGAAGTCCGCGTACATGAGGGAAAAATGCCAACTGCACAAAAGCTCACAGAGGACGAGATAAGCCGCGCCCTTGCCGCACTGCCCGAATGGAAGACCCGAGATGGCAAGTTGCACCGGGAATACAAATTTCCTGACTTCGTGCACGCGTTCGGATTTATGGCCACATCGGCCATTGCGATTGAAGCCATGAATCATCATCCGGAATGGTCTAACGTGTGGAACCGGGTCACCATTGATCTCACCACCCATGACGCCAACGGCATTACCACCAAGGATTTCGAACTTGCTCATAAGCTTGAGTCCGTGGCCACGCGGCTCCTATGAGAACCGTTGCCCTTATCTTGCTTTTCGCTTTAGCGGCCTTCGCCCAGGACCAGTTTGCAGGCTCGGCGAACTTGGATGCCGCCATTGAGGATGCAATCCTCAACGATCACGCGCCTGGCGCGGTATGCCTCATCTGGAGTAAGGGTAAAGTGGTGCACCGCAAGGCGTACGGCAACCGTTCTCTATCGCCCTCCAGGGAAGCGATGACCGTCGACACCATCTTCGATGCCGCATCTCTCACAAAAGTGGTGGCCACTACAGCGTCCCTCATGAAGCTGTTCGATCAGGGCCAAATCCGTCTTTCCGATAAAGTCACCGTCTATCTGCCAGGTTTTCAGAATGGCAAAAGCGACATCACCATCCGCCACCTTCTCACGCATTTTTCCGGACTCCGCCCCGACGTGGATCTCGAGCCGGCTTGGAGCGGCTATGACCTGGGCGTCAGGAAGGCACTCGTTGACCGGCCGGTAGCACAGCCCGGAGAGCGTTTCATCTACAGCGATATCAATTTTATCCTTCTCGGAGAAATCGTTTACAAGTTGAGTGGCAAGCCGCTTGACCGCTACGCCAAAGAGAACATCTTCGATCCCATTGGCATGAAGCACACCCTCTTCCAACCCGCCCCTGGCCTGCGATCCCGCATCGCACCTACCGAGCGTTACCCCGGCATGGCCGAACCGTTGCGCGGAGTCGTTCACGATCCCACCACTCGGTACATGGGCGGAGTGGCCGGACACGCCGGCCTCTTCACCACCGCCGACGATCTGGGAAAGTTCGCCGCCATGATGCTCAACCAGGGCGAGGTCAACGGCCAGTATCTGATCAGCCCGCTGACCATCCGGAAGTTCACCGAGCCGCAGACGCCCCCGGATCAAACGATTCTGCGAGGTCTCGGCTTCGATATCGATTCGCAATATTCCTCGAACCGTGGCGAGTTGTTCCCCATCGGTTCCTTTGGCCATACCGGGTTTACCGGCACTTCTCTTTGGATGGATCCCTATACAAAAACCGCGGTGGTGCTGCTCACCAACAGTGTGCATCCCGGCCGCCGTCCTCCGGTGGCCGAACTCCGTTCGAAAGTGGCGACGATCGCGGCTGCGGCTGTGGGAATCGATGCGCCCGGCATCACGTTAACGGGCTATAACGAAACGCAGCCGGTAGCCCGCCGCGCCGTGGCGCGTAATGCTTCCGTGCGGAATGGAATTGACGTCCTCGCCGCCGATGGATTCGCACCCTTGCGGGGCAAACGCGTCGGGCTCATCACCAATCACACCGGACTCACCCGGGAGGGGAAGCGCAATATTGACGCCATGGTTGCCGCTCACGTCAATCTCGTTGCGCTGTTTTCCCCGGAACATGGCATCGCCGGAACCGAAGACCACGAGAACATAGGCGATGTAAAGGACAAAACGACCGGTATCCCCGTACATAGCTTGTATAAAGGGCAGCAGCGGCGTCCCAACCGTGCGATGCTGCAAGGGGTCGATGTCCTGGTATTCGATATCCAGGATGTGGGCGCCCGGTACTACACTTACGCCTGCACGATGTGGAACGCCATGGAAGAGGCTTCCCGGCTCGGCGTCGCATTCCTGGTCCTGGACCGGCCAAATCCGATTACCGGCACCCGCGTCGAAGGCCCGGTGCTCGAGCATCACCTCGAATCTTTTGTCGGCTGCTTCCCAATGCCCCTCCGCCATGGCATGACCATGGGCGAGCTGGCGCGGATGATGCACGATGAACACAAACTCACCGGAAGACTCGAAGTGATTTCCGTCAGGAATTGGCAGCGTGGGGATTGGCTCGATGCTACGGGTCTCACCTGGGTCGATCCGTCCCCCAATATGCGCAGTCTGAACGCCGCCTTGCTTTATCCGGGCTTGGCGATGCTCGAGTATTCCCGTAATTACTCCGTGGGCCGAGGCACCGACGCGCCTTTCGAACAGATCGGAGCGGATTGGATCAATGGCGCCGAGCTGGCCGGCAAGCTGAATGCCCGGAATATTCCTGGCGTTCGCGTTTACGCCACAACTTTTACCCCCAAAGACAGTAACCTGAAGGGGATTCCGTGCCAGGGTCTGCGCTTCCTCATCACCGATCGCGAGCGCTTCAGCCCCACCCGTCTGGGCATTGAGCTTGCGGCCATGCTGGAAAAGCTTTATCCGGGAAAAATCGCGTTTGAGAAGAATGAGCGGCTCATCGGAAGCAGCAAGACCATCCAGGCGATACGCGCCGGCACCGATGCCCGCGTAATTGAACAAAATGAGCAGGAGGCGATTCGCGCCTTTCTAGCCATTCGCGGCAAGTATCTTTTGTATCGATAGGTCAATCGATCGTGAGCAGGACTTGTCCGAATCGGGAGACGCGCGCCTCATATCTTTTCAAGCCGCACTCCCCCATCAGAACCCGGCCCGTAGCCAGGTCGAATTTCCAGGAATGCAGCGGGCAGATCACGGTGGAGCCACCCACCAGCCCGTCGGCCAGCGGACCGCCGCGATGGGGACACTCCGCCTGCACGGCGTAAACATCTCCGCCGCGCGTATGGAACACCGCCACGCGCAACGCTCCCGTCTGAAAATTACGGCCTTCTCCCGGCGGTATCGCGCTCAGCGGACCGATCTCGACTTCCAATCTCCCCCCTCCTGCGGAGCCGGCAGCAGCGACGCAAACTGATTCGCCGTCGCCGGTTTCCACGCCTCTTTCCACGGATCCCGGTAAGCCTGCACGGTCTGCTCCATCTCGGCGTCAAGGCGAGCCGCGATGCCCTCGCTGTCCTCGATGAGAACACTCCGCAGTTTCTCGATTCCCAGCCTTTCCACAAAGCCGTAGGTTCGCTCGAGATACTTCGCCGTCTCGCGGTAGTATTGCATGAAGCGGCCCATATAGAGCAGCGCCAGGTCGTGGCTGTCTACTACGCAAAGGATATCGCCTTTCCGCACATGCGCGCCCGCCGCTCCGCCGACGTAGATTTCCCACTTGCCGCCCTCCACCGCCACCGCCCCCATGTCCTTAACCATGGCCTCTGAGCAGTTGCGCGGGCACCCCGCTGTGGCCAGCTTCATTTTTCCCGGCGTGTCAATACCCTGGAACCGCTTCTCGATTTTAATTGCCAGCGTCGTACTGTCGCCCACGCCGAACCGGCAGAAATCCGTGCCGACACAGCTTTTGCAGGTGCGATAGCGCTTTGCATAGGCGAAACCGGACGCCATATCCAGGTCGCGCCAGACGTTTGGCAGATCCTCCTTCCGAACGCCCAGGAGATCGATGCGCTGTCCCCCCGTCAGCTTGACCATCGGGACCTTGTACTTGTCGGCTACGTCGGCGATGCGCCGCAATTGCGAGGGAGACGTCACGCCGCCCGGAATCTGCGGGATCACCGAAAACGTGGCGTCTTTCTGGATGTTGGCGTGCACGCGGTCATTGATGAAGCGCGAGTCCCGCTGGTCTTCGTATTCCCCCTTCCAGATTGTGCTGAGAAGAGAGGCCAGCCCCGGCTTACTCGCCGCATCCTCGGAACCCCCGGCGAGGGCGTGAAATACGGAGGATACCGATTTGAGATTCTGTTCCCGAATCGCTATCATCAGCTCCGGCTTGGCGAGCGGCACGCCGGGTACATAGTAGTTCGCCGCCGGATCCTCCTCCACCTGTCCCTGGCAAGCCCAGGCGACAATTTCTTGGACCTCGCTCTTGCAGGAGCCGCAGCCCATGCCGGCGCGCGTCGCCTCCATTACGGACTTGGCGCTCCGTTTTCCATTCTCGACGCAGCGCAGGATTGCTCCTTTGCTCACACCGTTGCAGTTGCAAACCTGGGCTTCGGCCGGCATTTCCAATATCGTCACTTTCTGCGGCGGCGCGCCTATGTCGAACAGCAGCGAGAGGCGCTCGTCGGGCAGCGGAGCACCCCGGTCGAAGGCTTGCATCAGATAAGCCGCCTTGCTGATGTAGCCCAGCAGAATGGCGCCGATGAGCCGCCCGTTGCGAATGATCAGCTTCTTGTAAGTGCCTTTCTTCGGCTCCGTAAATTGAACGATTTCATCCTCCGCGGCCGGTTCCGTGATCCCCATGGAGGCCAGTTCGACGCCCATTACCTTCAGCTTGGTGGCGACCTTCGAGCCGTGATAAGCCGCCTCCGGGTTGCGGCCCGTAATCTGATCCGCCAGCACTTTGGCCTGCTCCCACAACGGCGCCACCAGGCCGTACACCTGCCCGCGGTGCTGCGCGCATTCCCCCACCACGTAGATGCTTGGATCGTCCACCGAACGCATGTGATTGTCCACCACCATGGCCCGCTCCACCGTCAGGCCGCAACGCCTTCCGAGCTCCACGTTGGGCTGGTTTCCGGCCGAGATCACCACCATGTCGCAATAGAGCGTACTTCCATCCTTGAACTGCAGCCCTGTCACGTGCGGATCGCCCAGCGCGGCAACAATATTCTTGTCGAGGTGGACGCGAATGCCCATCCGCTCGATGGTAGACTTCAGAATCGCCCCGGCTTGCGAATCCAGTTGTTGGCCCATGAGATGGCTCGCGATGTGCACCACGTGTACTTCCATGCCGAAATTCTGGAGACCGCGCGCCGCTTCCAGCCCCAGCAGCCCTCCGCCGATCACCGCCGCCCGGCCGCCGCGGCCGGCGTAGTCGGCGATCCGCCGGCAATCGTCCAGGGTGCGGAAGACAAAAACGCCCGGCTTGGGCGATCCTTTCGCGGTACGGATTCCTTCCATCGGCGGCACGAACGGCCGGCTGCCCGTGGCGATAATAAGCTTGTCGTAGCGTTCGGACTTGCCCTTGGTCCCGATCGCATACTTCACCTTGCGCAGGATCTCTGTCACCAGAACGCCCGCGTGCAGCTTGATGTCATTCTCGTGGTACCAGGCCAGCGGGTTGAGGAAAATCTCGGACGCGTCGCTCGACCCGTTGAGCACGTTCGAGAGCATGATCCGGTTGTAATTGCCGTACGGCTCATCTCCGAACATGGCGATATCAAACCGTTCGCCGCCGCCGCGCGCGAGAATCTCTTCCACGGTGCGCGCCCCTGCCATTCCGTTGCCGATTACCAACAATTTTTCTTTTCGCCTGAGATTGCAACCAGTCCTATGTCAAGCACCAACAAACCGCTGACGCCGGTCGGAGCCGCCAGCCGTATTTCCAACACTGTGTCGGGCGGAAGGTCCTCCACCACGGCAAGCTGCACCTGAAGCTCTCCCTTGGCGGCCACCGGGAAATAGCGCATCGCCGCGGGCCTGAGAGGCAGCGGCGCGTCCAGCCCCTTACCTTCGAAAGAGTAGTGTCCCTGGATGAATATCGGTTGTTCTAGCATTTTGGCTCCGTTTTTCCCACGGCTTCGATGCGGACGGCACAAACTTTGAACTCCGGCATGCGCGAGGTGGGGTCGAGCGCCGGATTGGTTAACAGGTTGGCCCGGCCTTCACCGCCCCAGTGAAAAGGCGCGAACAGCGTATCCATGCGGATCGAATTGGTGAGTTGCGCGATGAAGCGGGCCGATCCGCGGCGCGTTACCAGCCGCACGCAGTCTCCATCGGCGATTCCATAGCCGTGCGCCATCGAAGGGTGAATCTGCACGAACGAGCCGGGCGAAGATTCGACAAGCCGGGCAACACGGCGCGTCTGCGTGCCCGACTGGTAATGCGCCAGCACGCGTCCGGTGGTCAGGTACAGCGGGTACTCGCTGTCGGGCTCTTCGGCCGGTGGCCGGTATTCCACCGGGTGGAACCGCGCCAGCCCGTCCGCCGTGGCAAAACGGTCGAGAAACAGCCGCGGAGTGCCGGGATGGTCCTCACTCGGGCAGGGCCAGAAGACTCCGTCCTCGCGAGCGATGCGCTCGTAGGTGACGCCGGCATAGTCCGCGGCGCCGGCCGCCGAAGCGCGCCGCAACTCTTCGAAGATATCACCCGGTGCCGGAGGAAAGCCCTGAGCGCAGTCCAGGCGCGCGCCCAGCGCGGCTAGCATTTCCGTATCGGTCCACACGCCGGCCGGAGGGGCCATGGCGCGGCGGCGCAGGATAACACGGCCTTCCAGATTAGTCATCGTTCCCTCCTCCTCCGCCCATTGCGTGGAGGGCAACACCACATCCGCGCGGGCGGCCGTTTCCGACAGGAATAAATCGGAGACCACCAGGAAATCCAGCGCGTCCAAACGCTGTTCGATACGCCGCGATCCCGGCGCGGAAACCGCCACATTCGATCCCATTACCAGCAGGGCGCGCACGCCGCCCTCTTGACCGAGACAGTCGAGTAACTCATAGGCGGAACGGCCGGGCGCCGGCAGCGAGGCTTCATCCACTCCCCACACCTGCGCGATGTGGGCGCGGTGCTGCGGGTTGTCGATCTGGCGACACCCCGGCAGTTGATCGGCCTTCTGGCCATGCTCGCGTCCGCCCTGTCCGTTTCCCTGGCCGGTAAGGCAGCCCCGTACCCGCAGCCGGGACGGCCGGCCTTTCCCAGCGCCAGCGCGAGGTTGATAAACGCCAGCACGTTGTCGACCCCGCGGCTCTGCTGCTCCGGCCCCCGGGCGGTAAGGATCATCGCCGTCGGAGCCTCCCCAAGCAACCTCGCCGCCAGCCGCAATTGCTTCTCCGGCACGCCTGTGATGCGCTCCACGCGGTCCGGCCAGTAGGACGACACCACGCGCCGCACGCTCTCGAAGCCGCTGGTACGGTCGGCAATGAACCCTTCGTGGATGTAGCGCTCGCGAATGGCGATATGCAGCAGTCCGTTGGCCAGCGCGGCGTCGGATCCCGGTGTGAGTTGCAGGTGCAGGGTAGAGGCTTGCGCCGTCTGGGTGAGACGCGGATCAGCCACGATACAGGCGCCGCCGTTGCGCCGCTGACGGTCGAAATACTGCATCACCGGAGGCATTGTCTCGGCGGCGTTGCTGCCCACCAGCAGAATTGTCCCGGCCAAAGGAATATCCTCCAACGGAAAGGGCAGTCCGCGATCGAGGCCGAACGCACGGATTCCGGCAGCCGCCGCCGAGGACATGCAAAAACGCCCGTTGTAATCGATTTGAGATGTGCCGAGGGCGACGCGCGCGAATTTGCCGAGCAGATACGCTTTCTCGTTGGTGAGGCCGCCGCCTCCGAAAATCCCTACCGCGTCGCGGCCGTAGCGGAGTTGCACGTCGCGTATGCCGCTGACGATGCGGTCGAGCGCTTCGTTCCAGGTGACCGTACGCAGTTCGCCACCCTTGCCATCCCGCGCCAGCGGGGACGTCAGCCGTTCCGGGCTCGATAGCAACTCCGCCGCGCTCCAGCCCTTTTGGCACAGGCCGCCGCGATTGGTGGGAAAATCCCGGGCCGCGATGGAAACAACGTCCGCCCGTTGCACCACGTTCATGCCGCATTGCAGGGCGCAATACGGGCAATGCGTGGCGCACACCTGAGCCGCCGCCGGACCCGGTGCAAGTTGGCTAAGCGGCGGGGGCATCGGCTTCCATGGTTTGCTCGCGAGTCACGGATATCAACCCGGCGCGGGTGGCGGATTCCGCGTTCCACGTACGGCGCCAGACGCCGCGCAGGTAAAGTAACGCGCCGGAGCCGCTGAACATCAGGCAGGACAGAATGGCAAAGCCGGCGCGCCAAAACTCCCCGTCGAATCCTTGACCGACCCGAGGAGCGAGGGAAGCAGAAACCCTCCAAATCCGCCCGCTGCTCCCACGATTCCGGTTATAAGGCCCACGCGGTCGGGAAAGCGTTGGGGAACAAGCTGAAACACGCAGCCATTGCCCATTCCCAGCATCCCCATGCCAGCCGCCAGGAAGCTCAATGCGATCCACTTAGTAGGTAAGGAGCCCACCGCCCCGAGACACAAGCCGGCGCCCGCCAGCAGCACCAGCAACATCCGGTAGCCGCCCAGGCGGTCCGCCATCACACCTCCCACCGGCCGCAGAAAGCTGCCGAACAACACCACGAATGTCGTGAAATCTCCCGATCGCACTTTGGTCATCTGATACTGATCGTGAAAGAAAATAGATAGGTAGCTTGCCAGCCCGACAAAGCCGCCGAACGTGAGCCCATAGATAAAGCAGAACCAGCCCGTGTCCCCGATTTTCAGCAGCGCCGCGTATTCGCTCCACCGCTTGACGCGGCGCTCGCCGGGCGCGTCCTTCGCCAGAAAGAAAAAGATCAGCCAGACCGCGATAACCGGTATCATTGCCAGGCCGAAGATGTTGCGCCAGCCGAACATCTCCGCCAGCCGGGGAGCGAACAGTGTCGCCAGCAGCGTGCCGGAATTGCCTGCGCCGGCGATTCCCATCGCCAAACCCTGATGTTCCGGCGGATACCAACTGCTGGCCAGTGGCAGGGCCGCCGCAAAGCTCGCGCCCGCCACACCCAGCAGCAGTCCCACCATGAGGTAGCCGGCGAAGCTGTCCGCCAGCAGCCATGCGGTGAGCAGCGGGACCAACGTCACCGCCATTCCGATCAATCCTGTCCTGCGGCCGCCGAATCGCTCCGTCATCCAGCCGAGCACGGGACGGAAGCACGAGCCGCCAAGCAGCGGAATCGCGGTAAGCAAACCTTTCTCCGTCGCCGTGAGATGATAAGTTTCGCCGAGAAACGGCCCCAGCGGCCCGAGAATCACCCAGACCATAAAGCTGATGTCGAAGTAAAGGAATGCGGATAGGAGAGTGGGCGGATCGCCCGCTCTGCGAAAATCGCGTAGCACAGGCACACTTTTCCGGAAACAATGGTTAAGACGTAGAGAAAAACTAACAGGAGGGCACGAACGGTGTGCGAGGTCAGAAACAGCCTAGCATAGAACAGCGCATGGCGCAACATTCGGTAGTGTCCTGGGTGCGCGTCTCAAAAGTGATGACTAGGCGGCTACCTGATCGGCCCAAAAGTCTTCAAATTTGCCGCTGAGGCGGCAGCAGCGTAGGGCTATGATCTGGTTGGCACCTTCGACTGTCCAGAACATTCCAGACTGTTTCA
>DATLCW010000105.1:0-9584 GCA_035526195.1 Bryobacteraceae bacterium | reverse complement strand
CCTCGATCCCCAGTGGACTTCGATCGCCAGGATGCTTCTGCTGTTGTGTGCGGTGACTGCGTCCGGGCAGATGCGTCCCCAGATCTACCGCGCGCTGCAAACCGGAAAGGCCCTTGACCCCCATGGTAACTTGCTCCATCTTTCGCATACCTGCACGCTGAAAATCGAAGGCCAGTTCTACCCGGTGATCGAGGTGCAGGAGATCATCAAAAGCGCAGCAGCGCAACGCGGAGTGAATCACATCGTCGTTCTGGACGCGAAGCTAAAGGTGATGCGTAAAATCGGCTACACCACCCAGCGGCCCCTATTCTGCATCGATAACCGGCTGTTTCTTTTTGGCGATCTCGCAATCGAAGGCGTCCAACCGGAGGGAAATGTCCTGCATTTCACCAACGGAGCCCAAGCCCTAAAAACGAGCCGCGTCGAGCCCACCAATTACCCGCTTCGAAAAGGGCTCCCGCAGTGAACGTTGGCGGAAAAACGGTGATCGTCACGGGGGCCGGGCATGGAATCGGCCGGGCCCTCGCACTACGTTTAGCCAGGGAAGGAGCGCGGGTCGCAGTTGCGGACGTCGATGAGCCCGCCGTTCGCAGTGTGGCTCACGCGGCCGGCGGCGCCGCCTTCCAAACCGATGTGACCAGCGAACCCGCGATTCGCGAGCTGGTGAATTCCGTCATCCGTCACTATGGTCCAATCGATCTTTTCTGTTCCAACGCCGGCATCTTTGTCGAAGGGGGAGTCGATACTCCCGACAGTACCTGGGAACACGTTCTCTCGGTGAACTTCCGCGCCCATCTCTATGCGGCAAGAGCGGTATTGCCTCAAATGCTCGGGCGCGGGGAGGGCTACCTGCTGCAGGTGGTGTCGGCGGCCGGATCGCTGACGCAAATCGGCTCCGCATCGTATGCCGTGACCAAGCACGCGGCGCTCGCACTGGCCGAATGGATCTCGGTTGAGTACGGCGATGCAGGCATCAAAGTATCCTGTGTCTGTCCTCAGGGCGTGACAACGCGCATGCTACTGGGGGACAGCGGAGACAAGGAGAGCTTTTTGAAGCAAGGAGCCATATCAGCCGGGGAAGTGGCCGATGCGGTGATCGCCGGTCTCGCTGACGAACGCTTTCTGATCCTGCCCCATCCCGAAGTAGCCACTTACTTCCAGCGCAAAGCGTCCGATTACGACCGGTGGCTGCGCGGGATGCGCCGTCTCAAGGCGAGACCGCAGTCGCCAGGCCTCGACTAGACTAGAGGGGTGCGGCGGCCCCGCACTTTGCGCAGCTGTGATCCGGTAACGGCAAACGGTCACGATCCGCAAACGAACATCCCCTCGGATCCTGTCTGCCCGCGGTTTTAAAGCCGAAGCAGTGCCAAAGCGACGTGACTCCGGAAAAGCCTCGTCAGGCCGCTATTCACCCTTTACCGGTGTCTCCCGCTCGGCGTGTTCCACCACCAGAAACCCCGTCGCTATCTTGTCAGGGCATTCCGCGTGCATGGATTTCCACATCATTCTGGCTTTGCCCGCTCCCCAGGCGTGGCGGAAATGAACGAGCTGGCTCGGTGACAGATCCTGGCGCCCGTGCACGGCCCGGAACCCGGAGTTGCTGACATCGAGAAGTTCCCCGGTGAACACCTGCTCAAACGGCTCATCCACCCGCAAGACGACCGAGCCCACAAATTCCGTTCGCGATTCGGACCTGCGATCAGCAGGCTTCGGAGATCCCGCCGCGGGCAAGGTAGAGTTCTTTACCATGCCGCCACCGGTTCCATTCTGAGCGCTGACGGCGTCAAATGATAGCTTTTCAGTTTCCTTCGCAAAGTTCGGCTTGAGTTTTCCGGCATTTCGCGGCCCGCTCCTGATGGCCATTCGTCTTGGCGAGAACTTTCAGAAAGACTCGCCGTTGCACAGTTTCCAGATTCGGTCCGGCTCCCGTGTTTACGATCCATGATGGCACGCTCGAACCGGTGCGCCTATAGTACAAAAGGGCCGAATATTGATAAGCGGAAACACTTAGCGATTCTCTAGGCGGAGAGCCAAAGACGATAGACCGATTAGAGAAAAGCCGCGGTTTCAATCCTATTTCGCGGCGCAGAATGCTGAATATCTTTCCCCTAAAATTTGCCATCGCGAACGCCGAATTTCGTAGGCTTCCCGTGGGTAGCGCCGCCCATGCCGATCCACTGCGCGGTACATTCAATCATTTCATCCGGCGTGACGCTCGGATAGCCGAACAGACGCTGGCATTTGGAAGCGTTGTTGAGTAACGCCGTCTCGCCTTCCTTCCCGTTGAACTGGGGGTCAATCCCGAAATGATGACCGAATCTCTCGGCCACATAACGAACCGATAATGTTTCCGGGCCGGTCAAATTAAGCACCGCCGGCGGCGAAGATGCCAGCTCTCCGCTGCGCAAAATAATCGAGTTGGCGTCACCCTGCCAGATCACGTTTACGTTCCCCATGGCCAGGTCGACCGGCCGGCGTTCGAATACGGCCGTTCCGATATCAAGCAATACGCCGTAGCGCAGTTCCGCCGCATAGTTGAGCCTTACCATTACACATGGCGTACCATAGCGGATGGAGAAAAACTCGAAAACGCGTTCGCGCGCGAGCACCGATTGGGCATATTCGCCCACCGGCGAAAGCGGCGCCGATTCTGTGGCGCCCCCCGAGACGACCGGAAGCAGCGGATAGATGTTCCCGCTCGACAAGGCCACGATGCGCGACTCCCGGTATCGCTCGGCCACGATCCCCGGCAGCCATGCATTCATGCCCCAGGTCAGATATTCAGAGCCCGTGGAACCGAATTTCCGTGCAGCCATATAAATGATATTGGCGGCCTCTGGCAACATCGCCAGTTGCTCGCGGTCCAATAGGTCGGCGCTGATGGTCTCCACGCCCCACTGCTCCAGATTCCGCCGGGCCGTGTCGCTTGAATAGCGCGATACCGCGATCACCCGGCGCTTCGCGCCTCCTTCCTCCGCGGCGCGGCTGGCGCGCCGTGCCAGGGTAGGTCCCATTTTTCCGCCCGCGCCTAGAATCACCAGCGGGCCGTCGAGCCTCTTCATCGCCTCCCTGTCGGCCGCGTTCGGCCGCGACAGCAATTCATCCAGTTCCTGTTCAGAGGCGGCGATCATCGTTTGTACCCGATCTTGCGTAAAAATCCGTGACGCCATTCTTTTTCCGCTTCTTCTTCCAGTCCTTTGGGCGAAGAGCCGTCCACCACGCCAAGGATGCCGCGCCCTTGTTCGGTCTGCGCCACGATCACCTCTAGCGGATTGGCAGTGGCACAAAAGATGGCCACAACCTCGGGAACATCTTTGATCCGGCCCAGGACATTAATCGGGAAGCCGTCCTTCAGGGCCACTACGAACGCGTGGCCCGCCCCGAGCAGCATCGCATTGCGGCCCGCGGCGGCTTTCATGCCTTCGTCATTCCCATCGAGCCGTGTGAGGCACGCGCCCGATGCTTCATTAAATGCGACCCCGAACTTCATTTGGGGAACCGTATTAAGTATCGCCTCGTAGATGTCTTCCACGGTCTTGATGAAATGAGCCTGACCGACAATGATATTCGCGCCGGGCGGAATCTCCAGGCGGACCGAGTTGAGCTCCATAGGCTATTAGGATACTCGTTACGAAGCCAGAGAAAAAAGTAGCGGAAGGGCCCGGCCCGCTGAATGGCGGCAGCGAAGCGCTCTCACGCGTTCTCAAAACGTTTCCGTTCCAGGGAAGGGAATGATAGAAACACAAGAAATATAAATCACTTCCTAAAATTGGTGAGAAACACCGGAAAGAGTTACGCGGTCTTCTAATGCTGGAGCGCTGTGCCTACGAACCACGCTGTTGCCAAGTCGTTGCAGGCTGAGACCGCCATGATCTTCGCGGCTCACCCCGACGATGAGGTACTGGCCCTGGGAGGGCACCCCGAGGTCCTGCGCAAATGCATTGTGGTCCACATTACCGATGGCGCTCCCCGCGCCATGCCGGACCGCGCGGCACATTCGGCGCGGCGGCGCGGCGAGTTACATGCGGCCCTGGCCCTCGCTGGAATGCCTGCATACCGTACGATTGCCTTGGGTGTGATCGATCAGGAGACGATACGGGGACTCACCGAAGTTACGTTGTCCATAGAGCGATTAATTGCCGCGATCCGTCCCGCCACCATCTTTACGCACCCCTACGAGGGCGGGCATCCGGATCATGACGCAACGGCGTTCGCCGTAGCGATGGCCGCTGAAAGGGCTTCGGGCGCCCGGGCGCCAACGATCCTTGAGTTTACCTCTTACCACAACGGCACCTCTGTGAGTCCGGTCTCTACGCTGCGCGTGGGCGAATTCCTGCGCAATTCCGATACTCTGATTCACGAAGTACCGCTATCGGCGGAGAGGGCTGCTCACAAAAACGCGATGCTCGCCTTCTTTACTTCACAACAGCATATGATTTGCCATTTTCCTGTAGGGATCGAGCGCTTCCGATTCGCTCCCAAATACGATTTCTCCGCCGCACCTCATGAGGGTACCCTGTACTACGAGGATCAGCCTTGGGGAATTACCGGCCGGCAGTGGCGGAGGATGGCCGCCGAAGCTTCGGCCGAGCTGGCAGCCATCAAGCCGGAGGCAGGCATATGAGCACCTGCGCCGGTTCCGCCCTTCCTCAGGATCCTCTGGAATCGGCCAAACTTGCCGGACTGCGTTATGTAACAGCCACGATCGCGGGCATCGCCCGGCGCAAAGCAGGAGGCGGGTGGACTTACCTTCACCCCGATGGCCGTCCGGTGCGCGACGCCGCGGAGGTGCAACGGATCAAGGCCCTGGTAATTCCACCGGCGTGGGGCAAAGTGTGGATATGTCCCCTGCCGAACGGCCATCTTCAGGCCCTGGGCGTTGATGCGAAAGGCCGCAAGCAGTATGTCTATCATTCGCGCTACCGCGAAATCCGCGATGCGACCAAATACTCCCGCATGCACTCTTTCGGCGCCGTTCTGCCGAAGATGCGCCTGCGGGTGGAAGAGGACTTGCAACTCAAGGGGCTGCCGCGTACCAAAGTGCTGGCGGCGGTGGTCCGCCTGCTGGAGCGCATCTCTGTGCGGGTGGGGAATGAAGAATATGCCCGCGCGAACGACTCTTATGGGATTACCACGCTCCGCAATAACCATGTGGATATGGAAGGCCGGAAACTCCACTTTCACTTCATCGGCAAGAGTAAGAAGCAGCATGATATCGAACTCACGGACCGGCGGTTGGCGAGAATCCTCGCGCAGTGCCAGGAACTGCCCGGCCAGGAGTTGTTTCAGTTTCTGAATGAAGCTGGCGAGCCTTGCCGCTTATGTTCCGACGACGTAAACTCCTACCTCAGGGAAATCAGCGGCGAAGATTTCACAGCCAAGGATTTCCGCACCTGGAATGGAAGCCGGGAGGCGATTCTTGCCTTGTACGAAGCGGGTCCCGCTTCCACTGCTACCGACGCCAAAAAAAAAGTCGCCGAGGCAGTGAAGACGGTGGCCGCTGTTCTTCGCAACCGTCCCGCGGTCTGCCGCAAGTATTATATTCATCCCGCTGTTCTTGACGCCTTTGAAGACGGGAGCCTATTCCCGATATTCGATAAGGCTGCGGAAGATCCCTCGCCTCACGGGCTGAATCGCGCCGAGACCGCCTTTGTGAATATGCTCGCCAGTTACTCCCCGCCCGTTATGGTACGCAAAAGCCGCATTAGCAATCGAGCAGCCTGAGTTTCGCTAAGGTGTTTTCTTTTCCGATCCAAGTGAACGCGCTCATCGGTAGCTTTTGGTTGCGGTGATACTCTGGTGCTTAGTCCGAGAGATCCATGATCAATCACCGGCAGATCGACTTTGTGCTCCAGTCCCTGACCAGGAACTTGTTGTCGGCCAGCGAGTTTCAGGATCATTTTTCGCGGTTGAATCATCAGGAGAGAATGCTCCTGCTGGAACGGCTGGATGCGACCGTCCACGGCGCGCCTCCCCCGGCTTCGCCCCCGGCGCTTACACCGCGCACCTCCAGCCGGTAGTGCGATACTCTCTAAATGCGAATGCGTCCGGTCGCGGCGTTGTTGTGTCTGGCCGCCAGCCTGCCCGCCGGTTCGGTCTTTGTTGAAAAACCGTACATCCAATTAGGCGACAGGCCCAGGCTCGAAAAGCGGGAACACCTCACCGTTGCCTGGCATGCCGCGGACCGGGAAGCAAAGTGGACCGTCGAGTACCGCCGCCACGACCATAAGAAATGGCGCAAGGCCGATGTCTCGCTTCGGCGGCGGGTGGAAATGGCGCCCATCGAGCCGCATCGCATCTATGCCGCCGAACTCCGCAAGCTCGATCCTGGCCAATCCTATGCCTACCGCGTGCGGCTTAACGGCAATCCGGTTTTCGAATCCACCGCGCTGGCGCGAAAATCCGCGGCCATGCCCTACCGCTTCGTTGTTTTCGGAGATTGCGGACAGAATACGCCGGCCCAGAAAAAAATCGCCTATCAAACCTATCGCGCCAAGCCTGACTTTGTGGCGATCACCGGGGACATCGTCTATGGTCGCGGCCGGATCTCCGAGTACCGGCTGAAGTACTTCCCTATCTACAACTCCGACGAGGACAGCGCCGCGCTGGGTGCCCCGCTCATCCGCTCCACCTTGTTCGTTTCCTCACCAGGTAACCACGACGTCGGCGGCAGCGACCTGGCGCAGAATCCCGATGGCCTGGCGTACTTTCTATATTGGGCACAGCCGCTCAATGGACCGTCGCTGCCCCGGATGGATCCGCGAACCCCGCAAGCCCTCGGCTCCGAAGAGCAAACGAGGCCCTTTCTCAAAGCCGCCGCAAATCAGTATCCGCGCATGGCCAGCTTCTCCTTCGATTACGGCAACTCGCACTGGACCGTACTCGATTCCAACCGCTACGCCGACTGGTCTTCACCGGAAATGAGCGCGTGGCTGAAGAATGACCTCGCCGCCGCCCGGTCAGCCAGGTGGCGATTCGTAATCTTTCATCACCCTGGTATTAATTCGTCCAAGGCCCACTTCAACGACCAATGGATGCGCCTCCTCGCGCCCGTGTTTGAAGAGGGGAAAGTCGATATCGTGTTCGCCGGCCATGTGCACAACTACCAGCGGAGCCATCCACTGCGGTTCGCGCCCGCTGGCGAACTTGCATGGCGTGGAATCGTGGACGGCAGGTTTACCCTCGACAAATCGTATGACGGTGAGAAGAACACCTCTCCTAAGGGCGTTATCTACGTGATTACGGGTGCGGGAGGAGCGGGCCTTTACAACCCCGAACAGGAGGCCGTTCCAACCACCTGGCAGGACTTTACCTCGCGCTTCAAGTCCAATGTCAATTCCTTCACGTTGGCGGATGTCGATGGCGGCAGGATGACGATTCGGCAGGTGGATGCCAATGGGAAGGAACTGGACAAGTTCACAATCTCCAAGTGAATCCCCTGGCCCCCCTGAAAGGGTCCGCTACACGTCTCGCACGCAGCGAAAGCTGATGTTCGTGGTGGTGCTGTCTACGGTGTTCGATGTACGGGCCGCCACGCGGTATCGATTGCAATAAGAGCGGTGGCACAGATAGGATCCGCCCTTCATCACTTTTTGCACGCCCTGTGGCGGGCCCACGGGATTGATGCGCGTGGCGGTGACGTGATAACCGGGGTGAAACCAGTCGGCGCACCACTCCCAGGCATTGCCGGTAATCGTGTACAGGCCGTATCCGTTTGGCGGATACGCATCGACCGCGGCCGGCGCGGAGTACCCGTCTTCCGCCAAATCCAAGGACGGAAATTCACCCTGCCAGATATTGCATAAATGCCGGCCCTCCGGCGTCAGATCGTTCCCCCACGGATATGTTTTCTGCTCCAGCCCGCCGCGCGATGCGTACTCCCATTCCGCCTCCGTAGGCAGCCGCTTTCCGGCCCATCCGGCATAGGATGCCGCATCGTTCCACGACACGTGCACCGCTGGATGGTGCGGACGCTGCCCGACGGAGGAATCCGGGCCTTCGGGATTCTTCCAATGGGCCCCGTTCACCTTGCACCACCAGCGGACTCCCGGAACCGTACGGTCCACCAGTTGGTCAAAGCGCTCCGCGGGAATATGTCCCTGAAACACAAAGGACCACCCGAACCGCTCCGCTTCCGTACGATAGCCTGTAGCGTCCACGAACTCACGAAATTGCTCGTTAGTGACCGGATACGTATCGATGTAGAAGGGGTTCACGGTCACTTCCCGGATCGGGCCTTCGCCATCGGCCGGAAAGCCTTCCTGATCGTCCGTGCCCATGAAGAAGGGACCGCCATCCAGTTTCTGCATGCCCGCCGTGGATCCCTCACGTGCGATGCGGCGCGCGGACGAGGCCGCACGTGATTCCGCCAACCTCTCCGCCCGTTCCCTTCCCGGAACGCAGCAGGGGTGCGGTCGGCCAAGTTCCGCAAACAACTTGTACTCGGGCTTCATGTCACTTCTTCTACTTTGGCGCGGGCCATCAGGCGGTCCAGAAACTGTTCGGTGGCGCGCTGGCGCTTCTGCTCCAGCAGCATTTGGGCAATCTGCTCTTTCACTTCATCGAGCCCACGCACGCCTTCCGGCTTGCGGGCATACACCTTCGCGATGTGAAATCCAAACGGCGTTTGGAAAATTTCGCTGATCTTCCCCGGTTCGAGTTGGAACACGACCTCTTCAAATTGCTCCACCATCTGGCCGCGGGGAAAGAAGCCGAGGTCGCCGCCGCGGCCGGGACAATCGGAAAAGCGGTCCGCCAGTTCTTCAAAACTGGCCCCGGATTGCAGTTCTTCCCTGGCTGCTTCAATCGCGGACCGCGCGGACGCCTCATCCGTTTTCTCGTCCACGTTCTTCACGATGTGCGCGGCATGAAGCATTTCCGGCGATTTGAACTGCTCGCGGTTCTTTACGTAAAAGTCCGAGATGTCCTTGTTCTTTGGCGCCGAGACCTTTTGCGCGACTCTCCCCACCAGCCGCTCGACCCGGAATCGGACCTCGAGTTCCTGCCGCAGCACGTCATCGGGGACGGGGGCCACCACGCCGGATTGGCCGGGCGTCTGGCTGCGAACCTGCTCCATCTGCTGTTCGATCGCTTCCGGGGCCACTGGTTCGGCGTCCTTAAGAGCCTCCTGCCGGAGCACAGTGCGCTCAAGAACGTTCTCAAGCGCCCATTGCCGGACACGCTGCTCCACGGCAAGGGGATCTTCTCCAGGCATTTCTTCGATCAATCGCGGGCGTATGAGGCGTTCTTCCTCGCGCAGGAGCTCATCGGCGATCAGTTCGCCATTGATTCGCAGGGGCATGAACCCCTCATCATAGCGCGTCACTTTCCCTCCCCTCGAATGAAGGGTTTTTAATGTTCTCTTAAGGTGGGGTTCATGTGCGCCTGCGATGCTGATACTCGAAGACGATTCCAGTCGTCCAAAAGATCTGACAGGAGATAACCCGCTAATGAAAACCATTTTGAGCATCATGCTCGGCCTCGCACTGATTGCCGGCGCCGCCACCACCAGCTTCGCCGCACAGGAAGAAAAGACCGAGAAGAAAAAGAAGAAAAAGAAGAAGACCGCCGACGAAACAAAGAAG
>DATLCW010000156.1:0-3808 GCA_035526195.1 Bryobacteraceae bacterium | reverse complement strand
GGATTTTGAGTCCCGTGCGTCTGCCAGTTCCGCCACTCCAGCATGGATGGGCGAGATCAAAGTATAGCAAGGTGACTAAGAGGGATTCTGGTGGACGGCATGGGATTCGAACCCACGACCCCGGCGTTGCGAACGCCGTGCTCTCCCAACTGAGCTAGCCGCCCACTCCGATGGACTCCTTCATTATACAGGAAGTCCTTTGGCCCGGGATCAGGATAAAATGGAATTCGCTTCATGAAGTTAGAACAGCAACTCCAAAAAATGCGCCGCGATTGGGATGATCGCGCGCGCCGCAACGCCCGGTATTTCGTAAACACCGAACGGGAAGACTGGACCGATGAGGACTTTTTCCGCTCCGGCCGCCGTACGGTCGAAGAAGAGGTCCTCACCGACATGATCAACATCTGTCAGGGCAGGGATCCGAAACAGATGAAGGTCCTCGAAATCGGATGCGGCGCGGGGCGCGTGACACGGGCACTATCTGAGATCTTCGGCGAGGTGTGGGGTGTGGATGTCAGCGGCGAGATGATCCAGCAGGCGACGGCGTTTCTCGCCGGCCGTCCGAATGCTCACCTGCTGCAGAACAACGGCACCGATCTCGGCGCGCTCACGGAGAACAGTTCGTTCGATTTCGCTTTCTCCACGATTGTCTTCCAGCATATTCCCAGCAAAGAAGTCATCGTTAATTACATTCGGGAAGTGCACCGGCTGTTGAAGCCGGGAGCGCTGTTCAAGTTCCAGGTACAGGGTGACACTTCCATGGAGACCCAGCCCGACGACACCTGGCTGGGTGTATCTTTCTCCGACGATGAAGTTGTCCAAGTGGCTCAGGCCTGCGGCTTTGAACCCCGCCACCGCCACGGCGCCGGACAACAGTATTTCTGGCTTTGGTTCTTCAAAGAGCCGGCGTAACCTGCTGGGCTACTTCACCAAAAACGGCCACGTCTGAACAAATTTGTAACCGTACTTCATGACGGCGAGAGCAATCACTCCGCCTAAGAGTGCCAGAACAATTGCAACCCACAGGAACAGTTTGCCCCACGGGAAAGTTTTGTTCTCGCGACTCAGCACTAGCAGGTGGCTGGCAAAGATGCCCACGAAGAACAACAGCACCATCGGAACGGCAAACAGCAGCAGATTGAAAATGTCCGGTGTCGGCGTGACTACGGCGGCGACGAGCACGATGATCAGAATCGCGTAGCGTGAATTCGCGAGCAGGAATCTTGGCGTTGCCAACCGTAACAGCGTCAGAAAGAAGATAAGGATCGGCATCTCGAATACGAGGCCGACTCCCATCGTGACGTTCACGAACAGATCGAAATACTCGGTAATCGAAACCATGGGCGCGACATCCACATCGCGGCCGATACCCAGCAGGAAGACCAGTCCATAGCGAAAGGCGACAAAATAAGCGAAAACGCCGCCGGTGATAAAGAGACCCGCCGAAACCACTACAAACGGCACGGCCCAGCGGCGCTCTCGCTTGTACAAACCTGGAGCGATAAATGCCCACACCTGATAGAGGATCCAGGGTGAGCCCAGAAACACGGTAGTTAATAACGGCAGCTTCACCCAGATGATGGAAAACATCTCCATCGGGGCGATCGCCACCAGTTTTGGCGGAACGACTCCGAGCTCCTTCAGCGCCGATATTGCCGGAGCGCTGACGATCTTCCAGAGTTCCTTTGAAAATGTTAAGGAGAAAGCGAAGACCACGGCCATGCCGATCAGCGACCGGATGATACGGGTCCGCAGCTCTTCGAGATGCTCCAGAAAAGACATTCGGAGCATCGACTCTTCTTCCATATCCTCTTCTTCGATCGGCGGTGTAGGCGGAGGCGGAGGCGGGGGTGGCGCTGCCGGCTGCACCTGGGCTACCGGAACTGCTTGATTCTCGTATGCGTAGGGGTCGTCGTGATAACCGTAAGAATCATCCACCGTCGGGGTGTAGCTGGCCGCCGCCGGCGCCTCGTGCGAGGCGGGGGCGGGTGGATCGTGCGGGGCCGGCGTAGGCGCGCCCGGCTTATCAGCGTCTGAAGACATCCCTTAGGTAGTGAAACAGGCCTCTAGGAACGGGCGACGGGCTTTCCTTCCGTCACGGCCACGCCGTTCATGGCTGTCTCTGCTTGCGCCGCCGGTTTTCCCGCAACGGTATGTTCCGCTGCATTGGCAGTCTCGCCGTTGGATGGCGTAGCGGCGGAAACCGCCTGCGCCGGACCGCTGGTTAACTGCGCCGGTTGCGCCGATGATTCAGCGCCCTGAATTGCGGATGCGCTGACGGTGGAGCTTTCCTGCGTCGTAGACTCTGTGTGCGGGGTGGTTCCATCGGAACCGGAATCGTAATAGTTGTTCTCGTAATACGAGTCGTAATTGGTGACCTCATTGGTGTACTGATTGAGGTCCTGTTTAATCGATCCGGTTTCTTTCTCGATCGTAGCCATTTCGCGGTCGAAGGTGGCTTTCAGATCAGAGGAGTGGCGACGGAATTCCGCGAGTCCTTTTGCGAGGCTTTTTCCCAGTTCCGGGAGTTTCTTGGGGCCGAAAATAAGAAGAGCCAGCAGAAAAATGAACACTGTCTCTTGCCAGCCAAGATTCCACACAACTACAAACCTCCCATAGGTGGTAACAAACCACTCTCATGATAGCGAGGGGTGGGGTAGCAGTCAACCCAAAGTCTTGTCGAATGCAGGATGGGGCTGAACGGGAGTCGAGGATATTCGGGTCGTAAAGTTGCGGCAGCAAGGATACCGGCAACAGCAAGGATGCGTTTCAAACGAGCTGACATTGACAGTGCTGGCCGAGGTGGAGGAAGCGCATCAAAACCCGCGGATTGGGTTTGAGGACGGACGGCTTTGAGAAATCCCCACCATTCCCATCTGTCCTCCTTCAGGCTCATCTTGCGTGAGAATCCAGGTCCGTCCAGCTCATATTGCATGAGACAAGAGTCTCCACCACTCCTTCCGGAGGCGGTGTTAGAATGAAATATTGCTTACATGTCCGTAACGGGGTTCCGGAATGCCATCCAAATCGCTCGTAAGGCGCCTTAGCGTCGCATTGTGTTTATTGGTGCCAGTTTCCGCCGAAGAGAAGCGCGTTACCGCAGCCGACTGCAATTTTTCGCTTCATCCGGACGAGTTTCTGCAGAGCCAGTCTCGAGTGCGCATGGGAGTCCATCGCAAGACTCAGCAATTGGATCGCCTGGCCGCTGCCGTCCAGAACCTGGATCCGGCTTCGGTTGCCCGCCGCAATTTCATTGACGAAGAGATTTTCTCGAAGCTTGAAAAAAGCAACGTCCGTTCCGCTCCCCTCGCTACCGATGAGGAATTCCTGCGGCGCGTCATGCTCGATCTTACCGGCCGCATCCCGTCGCCGGCCGACGTCCGCGGTTTTGTCTCCAATCCCGATCCGGGTAAGCGCAGTGGGATGATTGACCAGCTTCTCAAGTCCCCCGAGTTCACCGATAAATGGGCGTGGTGGATGTCCGATCTGCTCCAGGTGAATGCCGCCGCTTCCAACGTGAATCGCGGTATCAACGGGCGCAACGCGTTTTATGCCTGGATCCGGGCGAAAGTTTCGGAAGACAGTTCCCTCAAAGACATCGCCTACCAGTGCGTCACCGGTTCCGGCAACAGCTATCTGATGGAGGAGGGTGCCTCCAACTACGTAATCAATTCGATTACACCCATGGGGCCAAGTCAGGATCAGTACGACACGATGTTTTCGCGGTCGGCATCCACTTTCCTCGGGATGGGCTACTACGATTGCATCCTCTGTCATAATGGCCGCGGACGATTGGATGCCCTCAGCT
>DATLCW010000144.1:0-2700 GCA_035526195.1 Bryobacteraceae bacterium | reverse complement strand
GGATCCTCGTTGCCGGTCAGCATGCGGCTCAGTTCCGGCGGAGCTTGCGGCTGGGCGAGCTCAATCGCCCTGGTGGCAAGCTCAATAACGGCCCCCTGCAACGCTTCCACCTCGGCCCCGGTATCATGCGGCAGCGGCGAGGGAGTTACCCGCGCTTCCAGATATCCGGCCTGCCCAGTTTCCAGCTTCAGTACGACGACACGCTCCACACCCATGACCAGCACTTCGATGATGCTGTCATTCGGGCGCGACATCTTGCGGATGACCGCTTTGGTCCCGACCGTGTAAAGATCGGTCTGAACGGGGTTTTCCACACTGGGATCTTTTTGCGCGATCAGAATAATCTCTTTTTCCTCGGTGGCGAGCGCCGCCTGCACCGCAGCCAGAGAGCTTGGACGACCGACCGACAAAGGCAGCAGCAGATTGGGAAACAACAGCGTATTCTTCAATGGCAGTGCGGGCAGCACCTGCACGGGTAGTTGTTCACTCATGGTCAGTCTCCTCTAATGAGATGCGGATAAAAAGAATTCCGTCGCGGTAATCGAGACGCAGGCGGGCGTGCTCCAGCGTCCCCGGCAATTCGATGGTCCGCTCGAAGCGGTTGTAGAAGATCTCCATCGCATAATGATTGGCGCCGCCCTCCACCAGGCGGTCGCGCCGGACACCACTCACGGTCACGGCATTTTTGGCGACATGGACATGGATATCCTCCAAGCAAACGCCGGCCAGATCGAACTTCAGAATCCAGCCCCAAGAGGTCCGGTAAACGTCCGCAGCGGGATGCCAAAGATCCTGCTGCTGGCGGGCCGGCGAGAGAAGGAAAAGCGTCATACCGCCTCCTATGATGTTTTGTCAACTACAACCTGGTTTTCGTCTTTCGCAAGACGAAGAAACTGCGCTGCATCTGGTTCCCGGCGGAGCCGTCCGTCGCGAATGATCCTCCTGCAGAACGGCGCACAGGGGGCAGGGGCGCGGCGGGGTTTGCTGCGGCGGAGCGAACCCTTGCCTCCGAGCACCGTTCTGCTACCGCGATTCCGACGACGGACGGCGTAGTGGGAACCAGATGCCTGGCTTCCCGGTGGTGGGTTCCCGGGCATTTTCATGACTCCTCTGCCAGGACGAAATTCGGAAAGTCCGCGAACACCCACTTGTTCTTCAACGTCCGGTAAATGATGCCCAGGAACTTGCGCGCCAACGCGATGATCGCCTTTCCGGCTCCGCGTCGCGCCTTCACCTGTTCATAAAACCGCTTCAGGTATGGACTGTAGTTGGCCGCGATCAGCGCTGACTGCACCAGCGCTGTCCGGCCCAACTTCGTGCCCCTTTTGTGAATGCGCCCGCTCCGTTCGGTCTCATTGGAATTGGACACGCGCGGCACGATTCCGAAGTAGCTGGCCAAGCGGCCCTCGTCGGCGAAGTCCTTCACATCCCCAATCACGCTCAACAGAATCGCTCCCGTGATCTTGCCGATTCCCTTGATGCTCGAAAGTCCCTTGTGACCTTCCAACTTCGAACCCTCCTCGCCGATGGTCCGTTCCAACTCGGTGATGCTCTTGTTCAGGCTGCGGATCTGTTCGACGATCACCCGCAACTCGATTCGCACAATTTCGTCGAAAGGCAGCTCCAGCACTTCCGCCAGCTTCTTTTCGCTCGATAAGGCTTCCTTGGCCAGATTCAGCCCGCGCGCGCTCAGGATGTTGTTGACCTTGTTCTTCAGCGCACTGCGCTGCTTCACCAGCGTGTCGCGCGTCTGCGTCAGCGATGCCAGCTGCGCCAGATCTCTATCCTTCATCCGCACCTCCGGCAGCAGATTTTTCGACAGATACAACGACAGCAACCGCGCGTCGTTGGGATCCGTTTTCTTTACCGACTGGCTGATGACGCGGAACTGATTGGTGTCCACCACTACCACGCGCGCCACCTGCGGCGCCACGGCATCGTGAAACAACCTCGTATTCGACGTGATCTCCACGGCCAGTTCGTCGGAGGCTCGCAACTTCGTTGCGAACCTTGCCAGATCCTCCAGCGCCCACTCGGTTACGTACGTCCTGTCGTTCTCCAATCGAATGCAGCAAGTAAACCGGTTCCGATGCAAGTCGATCCCGATGTATCGTTTTTCCATTTTTCTCTCCTGGTTGTGTGATCTTCCAGGTCGAGTAGACTAACTTTGCGGCGGTCACCACACTCCTATCCGAGGTCGCCGGGCGCCTCATGATGACGTTCAATCCACAGGTCTGACCAATCTCCTTCCCGGGGTCTTAAGCCCCAATAAACGCATCCAGCCTGTGACCTGTCTACTCCGGAAGTCTCCTCCCGGAGCTTACCGCCGATCGTCGGATGATAAGACATTCATCTCATCTCCTTCCGGACGGCTGAAACTCCGAATCCAATCGGCGCGAGTGCGGGCCTGTCCACCGCACCGCTCTCCGCGATCTGAAGAAACAGCGTCTCATTCGATTGCTTCAAACTGGGACGCCCGAACACGACGACACCATCCGTACGTTCGCCCGGGCCAATGCGCCGACGCGCCAGCCGGAAGTCCTTGACGGCCAATTGCTGGCTCGTGCCCCAGTGGCTCCGCTTGACTGGAAACCCCTTCTTCAACTTGCCCGCCAACTGGATCTGTGGTGGCAGGATCTCCACCGCGTGGGCTTGCGGATTGACCACTGAGAACAACACGACCACTTCACGGCCTTGATC
>DATLCW010000137.1:0-4382 GCA_035526195.1 Bryobacteraceae bacterium | reverse complement strand
ATACCATCAAAATTCCGATCAATCCCGCTCATCCTGACCGATCGCTTTATCTGGTCCGGCACCGTGCCGGATGACAATCTTTTCAAAGATTCTCAGTTCTACCTCGCGGTGAGCGCAAGGATGGGCATCGACGAGGTGATTCGTAAGGTGCCGCAGTATTTGAAACTGTCCGCACCCGACGATGTAGAGCGGCTCATTCGCAACGCCCTGCCTGGTATCACTCTTCGACATGTGCAGGTCCCCCCGCCACAGATACCGATGAAGCTCGACAATCAATATTTCGTCTTGAACCAGAGCGGTCCGATTTGGGATCGCATTGTGATGTCACGGAGTGTTTCGGTATCTGCGCCTGCTGAAATCAATGAGCCGAGATTGGAATTACTGGTAGTGACGGAATAACGTAAAACATCACTCTTTATATCGTAAGTTTCCGGCAAGCGTGCGTGACTCTGTGTAGCTTGGCCTGATAGGTTCGTTGAGTTGCCGAGAGACGACAGCTGATGAACCGCAAAATCACACCTATTCCCGAACCAATCGCGCAACTGGAGCGCCAGTTTGATGAGTTTCGCAGTACGCACGCGACACGGACGAAGCTGCCCGAGCCGCTATGGCAAGCGGCGGTGGAACTAGCGCGGCAGCATGGAGTGCATGCGGTCGCGCACCCGCTACGGTTGGATTATATGGGACTGAGGAGGCGCCTCGACGAGTCTCACAGCCCACAGCCGAAGACTGCTCAGCTACCGGAGAAAGGACCCACCAAGCCGGCATTCGTCGAGTTGGTCGCACGGCATCCGGCAACGCTTGATGAGTTCGTCATCGAGTTTGAGTCTTCACGCGACGGCAAGATGCGTATCCAGTGGAAGGCGGCCGCGACACCGGATTGGTCCAGTTTGTTGCGGGCCTGGCGGGAAACGGGAGGATGATTCAGATCAGCGCGACAATGCGCATCTTGGTGGCGATCGAGCCGGTCGACCTCAGAAAGGGCATTGATGGGCTGGCGCAGTTTTGCAGGGAGAAACTAGCTGCTGATCCGTTCTCCGGATGCTTGTTCATCTTCCGCAGCCGGCGCGGGACGGCAATCAAAGTCTTGGTCTATGACGGCCAGGGATACTGGCTGGCGCAAAAGCGGCTTTCCAAGGGTCGCTTCCGATGGTGGCCCGAGGGCAGTGAACCCGCCAAGGTGCTGGAAACCTACGAGGCGCAGTTGTTGATGGCGGCCGGCGACGTGTCGCGAGTGCGAGCGGCGCCGATGTGGCGGCGGGTGAACGCGCCGAAGTAAAAATCAGAAAAATCTCTTCTCCCCTTGCGTTCCAGAAAAAAGGGGTTCATACTGCTGCTGGATGGCGGAACTCACCTACCGCGGTCGGGCAATCAGCAGCGAAGACATCCTTTTTATAAAAGGGATGATTGCAGCGCATCCCGGCGAGAGCCGGCGCAAACTGTCGAAGAAGCTGTGTGAAGCCTGGCAGTGGAAGCAACCCAATGGAACTTTACGCGACATGGTGTGTCGGAGCCTGTTGCTGTTGCTCGACCGGGCAGGCCACATCGAGTTACCGCCAGTAAAGTTTGTGCCGCACAACCCCCTGGCGCGGCGAGCGCGACCGGAGCCGGTGCTGATTGATATGAGCCGGCGAGAAGGGGAGTTGCGGCAGATCCAGCCGGTGGAGTTCATGCAGGTGAGGCGCAGCGGTGATGAACCGCTGTTCAACAGTCTGATGGAACAACATCACTACCTGGGCTATGAACAACCGGTAGGGGAACACTTAAAGTATCTGGTGTGGTCGCAAGGGCGGCCGGTTGCGTGCGCGGCGTGGTCCAGCGCGGCACGGCATATCGGCGCACGCGATCGTTACATTGGCTGGGACCAGCAAGCGCGGCGGCGCAACATCCGCCTGATCGCCTACAACACTCGATTTCTGATTCTGCCGTGGGTTCGAGTGCCGCACCTTGCCTCACATATTCTGGGCCGGATGGCGGCGCGGATCTCCGAGGACTGGCAGGGCCTATATGGACATCCGATTTACTTCCTGGAAACATTCGTAGATCCGCAACGATTCCGGGGCACCTGTTACCGCGCGGCCAACTGGGTAGAGATGGGCGCCACCACCGGACGCGGCAAGCAGTCCAACAGCTACGTGCCGAACCGTTCGATCAAACAGGTTTGGGGATATCCGCTGACAAAACGGTTTCGTGAGTTGCTTGGAGAAGCAGGATGAAGCCGACTCGACGCCGGGTCGAGGTGAACTTGGAGGAACTGGACCGAGTGCTGGATGGGGCGCGTCAAGCACCATTAAGCGAGGCTGATTACGACAAGCTCAAGGAAGCGCTGCATACGTTGGCGATGCTGGTACGGCCTCGCAGCACGGAGAAGACCAAGGCGGTGCTGGAGGAATCGGGGATGTCTGCACCGGGCATTGGGATTGATCCGGAGGCCGGCGCAGCTACGCCGCCCGGACACGGACGCAATGGTGCGGCGGCGTTTGGCGGTGCTAGCAAGGTAAAAATCGCGCATCAGCAGTTAAAGCACGGGGACCGCTGCCCGGGGTGCGAAAAGGGCAACGTATACGGACAGAAGGAGCCGAAGGTGCTGGTCCGAATCGTGGGACAGGCTCCTTTGGCGGCTACCGTCTACTCACTCGAGCGGTTACGCTGCGGCGCCTGCGGACAAATATTCACCGCGCAAGAACCGGAAGGAGTGGGGCCGGAAAAGTACGACGAGACGGCGGCAGCGATGATCGCGCAACTCAAGTATGGCAGCGGTGTACCCTTCCACCGACTGGAACAACTGGAAGCACATTTGGGAATTCCGATGCCAGCGGCCACCCAGTGGGACATCGTTGAAGAGGCGGCGGAGTTGATTAAGCCGGCGGGCGACGAGTTGATCCGGCAGGCGGCACAAGGGGAAGTGCTGCACAACGACGATACCAGCATGCGGGTACTAAAGATGACACGGCCGGCGGGCGATGAGCGCACGGGTGTGTTCACCAGCGGGATCGTGTCGACCGGTGAGTGCCGGCGGATCGCATTGTTTTTCACCGGACGCCAGCATGCAGGCGAGAACATGGCCGACGTGATGAAGCATCGTGCGGCGGAACTCCCACACCCAATTCAAATGTGCGACGCGCTGTCTCGGAATATTCCGAAATTGGCCCCCGGAGTAGAGATTCTGCTGGCTCTATGTCTTGCCCACGGTCGTCGGCAGTTTGTAGAAGTGGCCGCCAACTTTCCCCAACAATGCCGTTACGTTTTGGAGATGTTGGGCCAAGTGTATGGCTACGATGCCGAGGCCCGGGAGCAAGTCATGACGCCAGCTCAGAGGTTGCAGTTTCATCAGCAGCGTAGCGGCCCGGTGATGGAGCAACTGCATCGGTGGCTGGAGATGCAATTGGCGGAACGCAAAACGGAGCCGAACTCTGGGTTAGGAAAGGCGATCCTGTATTTATTGCGTCACTGGAAGGGGCTGACGTTATTTTTGCGAGAAGCCGGCGCTCCTATTGATAATAATGTCGTGGAAAGGAGCCTGAAACGGGTGGTTCTGCACAGGAAGAATGCGTTGTTCTACCGGACGTTGAACGGGGCACAGGTAGGCGACCTGTATATGACGCTGATTCACACCTGCCAGTTGTGCAGTGCCAACTCGTTCGACTATCTGCTCGAACTGCAACGGCACGCCCCGGAACTGGCGGCACGCCCAGCTGAATGGATGCCTTGGAACTACCGTGAGACACTGGCGCGGACTGAAGTAGGATAGATCTTTGCTGGCCGAAAAGGATCATCTGCGGCCATGCTTGGGTGATAATCTGAAATGGCCGCCAAACGGGACTCCCGAAAGGCAAAATCCGACCACGTTTTTGGCCAGGCACGAAGGCCGGCGAAAATGTTCCGCGTCGGCCTCTACGCTCGCGTTTCTACTAACGATCAGCAGACGCTGTCTATGCAGAGTCGCGCGATGCCGGAGTATGCTGCCCGGCGAGGCTGGATCATTGCGGTGAATGTTCGTGAGGTCGGCTCCGGGGCGGCCAAGCGAGAAGCTCGTGAGAAATTACTCGAGGCCGCACGCCGCCGCGAGATCGATGTCGTGCTGGTGTGGCGGCTGGATCGCTGGGGCCGGTCGGTCACGGATCTACTGGCGACACTCCAGGAGCTGGAGCATCTCGGCGTCGGATTCGTTTCCCTTACGGAGGCACTGGACCTGACTACGCCTGTGGGTCGAGCAATGGCGGGCCTGCTGGCGGACTTCGCCGCATTCGAACGAGAGATCCTGGGTGAGCGAACTCGCGCCGGATTAGCTCACGCCCGGCAGAAGGGCAAGCGTCTGGGCCGGCCAGCCACGGCTGTCGCGCATTCGGCCGAGATCCGAAAGCTACATCGCACCGGCATCG
>DATLCW010000117.1:0-2036 GCA_035526195.1 Bryobacteraceae bacterium | reverse complement strand
AACTTTTAACTGCCGGCGTTGCGCTCCTGACCATTGCTGCGTTTGGAGCCAATCCTCCGAGCCGTCCTGTTCCGCCGCCCGGGATCTCACTGACGGCGGCCGATAAAGCCGATCTGCAATCCGGCCTGGATCGCCTCGCCGTTTCGATCAAAAAACTGCAAGGCAATACTCTCCTGCCGGACGTTCAGATTTACCACGAGGCCGTGCGCTATGCCCTAACGTACGGCGAGTTCTTCAAACCGGATGAGATTGCGAAGGCCAGGGAACTGCTGCGGCACGGACAAGCGAGGGCAGACGAACTGGTGAACGGAAACTCCCCCTGGACCACGACGACGGGCCTGGTGGTGCGGGGATACGTGTCGAAAATCGATGGAAGCGTGCAGCCGTTTGGGCTGGTGATCCCGCCGGCATTCTCGCCCAAGCTGCCGCATCGCTGGCGGCTCGACACGTGGTTTCACGGCCGCAATGAAACCCTGTCGGAGGTGAACTTTCTCGCGGATCGCGAGCGCAACCCGGGCGAGTTTACGCCTCCTAATACGATCGTGCTTCACCTCTATGGCCGGTACTGCAACGCAAATAAGCTAGCAGGAGAGGTAGATCTGTTGGAAGCACTGGAGGCGGTGAAGCGCAGCTATCCGATTGACGAGAACAGAACTGTCGTAAGGGGATTCAGTATGGGGGGAGCGGCGGTCTGGCATATTGCGGGGCACTACGCGGGCGATTGGGCGGCAGCCGCGCCCGGCGCCGGGTTTTCCGAGACCGCGGATTTCCTCAAGGTGTTTCAGCGGGAGACGGTGAAGCCGGCCTGGTGGGAGCAGAAGCTGTGGCATCTGTACGATGCCACCGATTACGCCGCGAATTTTGCGAACACCCCGGTAGTGGCCTATAACGGCGAGATCGACGGCCAAAAACAGGCCGCTGACATGATGGAAAAAAGTCTCGCGCAAGAGGGCATCCGGCTGGCGCGCGTGGTGGGTCCGAACACGGCGCACAAATATCATCCGGACTCGAAGGTCATTATCAATCGCGCGATCGACGGCATTGCGGAGCGGGGACGGGATCCGTACCCGCGCCATCTACGGTTCACCACTTTCACGCTGCGTTACAACCGGATGCGCTGGTTGACTATGGATGCGCTCGATGAACACTGGGAACGGGCGCGCCTGGATGCCGATATCGCGGACGACGGCGCCGTGTGGCTAAAGGCGGCCAATGTTTCGGCGTTCCACATCGACATGCCCGCCGGCGCGTGCCCCCTCGACGTCGCCCGCAAAGCGGCGGTGATAATCAATGGCCAGAAACTGTCGGTGAATGGCCCCCTGAGCGACCGGTCGTGGACGGCACGGTTTCAGCGCACCGGCGGCAAATGGACAGTTGTGCAGGGTATTGAGGAGCAGGGAATCGCGAAGCGACACGGACTGCAGGGGCCGATCGACGACGCCTTTATGGACAGCTTCCTCATGGTGAAGCCAACGGGAACGCCCCTGATACCCGCAATTGCACAATGGGTGGAAGCTGAGATGATACACGCGATTACGGAGTGGCGCAGGCAGTTCCGCGGGGATGCACAGGTCAAGAAGGACGCCGATCTTACGGATGCCGACATTGCCTCCAGCAACCTGGTGCTATGGGGTGATCCAGGAAGCAACAAGATACTCGCGAGGATCGCCGATAAGCTGCCGATCCGGTGGACCGCCGATGGGATTGCGGTCGGGAGCGAGAGATATCCGGCCGCCTCCAGCGCGCTGGTGATGATCTATCCAAATCCACTGAATCCCAAGAAGTATGTAGTGCTGAATAGTGGGTTTACATTTCGCGAGTACGATTATTTGAACAACGCCCGCCAAATTCCCAAGCTGCCTGATTATGCAGTGGTGGACACGCGCACTCCACCCGATGACCGCTGGCCGGGGAAGATTGCCGGAGCCGGATTCTTTGGAGAGCGTTGGGAGCTGGCGGCGCGGCCCAGTCCGGCGACAGAATAGCCCATCGTTAGCTGGTGGGGTTCCAAATATATTTACCGCTTTTGTCGATGT
>DATLCW010000099.1:0-7593 GCA_035526195.1 Bryobacteraceae bacterium | reverse complement strand
AGGTCCCCGTTACCCGCAATGGGTTCGGCAAGACGGCCCGCCCGGACGCCTGGTGGGTAACCCCTCTACTGACATTCCTGGGACTCGGGGCCTTTGTCGTCTATGCCACGTGGTCCGCATTTCAAGGAAATCATTACCGGCTCGGTCCTTATCTCTCTCCGTTCTATTCTCCGGAAATCTTCGGCGATCCAGCCACGGCACTGTTGGGGGCCAAGCCGGATTGGATTCCAGCGTTCATCCCCTTCTCGCCCGCGCTTTTGATTTTGTGGGCCCCGGGCGGATTCCGCTTCACCTGCTATTACTACCGCGGCGCGTATTACAAAGCATTTTGGGCCGATCCACCTTCCTGCGCCGTGGGCGAGCCTCGGAAGAGCTACTGCGGCGAGGCGTCCTTTCCTCTGATCCTTCAGAACGTGCACCGCTATTTTCTGGTAGTTGCGCTGATCTTTCTTCCCATCCTCTGGCACGATGTGTGGAAGGCATTCTGGTTTGAGGGCCGTTTCGGCATCGGCCTGGGAAGCATCATTCTGCTCGTCAACACTTTTTTACTGAGCGGCTACACGCTCGGCTGCCACTCCCTGCGGCACCAGATCGGCGGCATTCTGGATCAGATGTCACGATCGCCCGTACGCAAAAAAGCATATGACGGTGTGAGTTGCCTGAATCGCGCCCACATGCGCTGGGCCTGGGCGAGTCTCTTTTCGGTGGCATTCTCCGATCTGTACATACGGTTGTGCTCGATGGGTATCTGGAGCGATTGGAGAATCCTGTAAATGCCGGAGTATTTGAAATTCGAGCATGATGTGCTGGTAGTGGGCGCGGGCGGAGCGGGTTTGCGAGCAGCGATCGGCGCTTCGGCGACGGGCGTCAAAGTGGGATTGGTCACCAAATCCTTGCTTGGGAAAGCGCACACCGTGATGGCGGAAGGCGGCGTCGCCGCGGCTCTCGCCAATGTGGATGAACGCGATGGGTGGCGTGTCCACTTCGCCGATACGATGCGCGGCGGCCAATATCTGAACCATCCGCGAATGGCGGAACTGCATGCCAAGGAAGCTCCGGAGCGCGTGCGCGAGCTCGAGACCTGGGGCGCTGTATTCGATCGCACCCGAGACGGAAAAATCCTGCAGCGCAACTTCGGCGGACACCGTTATCCGCGGCTGGCGCATGTGGGTGATCGCACGGGATTGGAGATGATCCGCACGTTGCAGGATCATGGCGTCCACCTGGGTATCGATGTCCACATGGAGAACACGATCGTCGCGCTGCTGAAGGACGGAGACCGTATTGCCGGCGCCTTTGCCTACGACCGCGAGCGCGGTCGCTTTAAGGTATTTCACGCCAAGGCGGTAGTGCTTGCCACCGGCGGCATCGGACGCGCCTATCGCATCACCAGCAATAGCTGGGAGTACAGCGGCGATGGGCATTCGCTCGCCTATCATGCGGGAGCATCGCTCAAGGACATGGAGTTTGTGCAGTTTCATCCCACCGGGATGGTGTGGCCGCCGAGCGTGCGCGGCATTCTCGTAACCGAAGGCGTTCGCGGAGAAGGGGGTGTGCTTAGGAACAATCTGGGCAAGCGATTTATGTTCGACGACATTCCCGAAAATTACAAGTCGCAGACCGCCGATAACGAAGAAGAAGGCTGGCGTTATACGCAAGGCGACAAGAACGCGCGGCGTCCTCCCGAGCTATTGACCCGGGATCACGTCGCCCGCTGCATTATGCGGGAGGTGCGCGATGGACGCGGCAGCCCGCACGGCGGCGTCTTCCTGGACATTGCCTGGATCAAGGAGCGGATTCACAAAGGCGACGAACACATTAAGAAGAAGCTGCCTTCGATGTATCACCAGTTCAAGCAGCTTGCCGACATCGATATCACGAAGGAGCCGATGGAGGTGGGGCCAACCACTCATTACATGATGGGTGGCGTGAGCGTCGATCCCGATACACAGATGTCCGATGTGCCGGGATTGTTCGCGGCCGGAGAATGCGGCGCTGGCCTGCATGGAGCGAACCGTTTGGGCGGTAACTCCCTTTCCGATCTGATTGTGTTCGGCAAGCGCGCGGGAGAATTTGCGGCGCAGTATGCAAAGTCCAACTCCGCCCCGGCGCTAAATCAGAGCGAGATTGACGAACTTGCCCGCTATGCGGTGGAGCCTTTCGAACGCTCCACTCCGGAAAACCCCTATCAGATTCAGCACGAATTGCAGGATTACATGCAGGATCTTGTAGGCATCGTGCGGCGTGAGCAGGAAATGGAAAAAGCGCTGGAGATCATTGCGGCTCTAAAAGCGCGCGCCGCCAAGGCTTCCGTGCAGGGCAACCGGGAGTTTAATCCTGGCTGGCATACGGCGCTCGATCTCCAAAATCTTTTGACCGTCTCGGAAGCGATTACGCTCGCCGCCATTGAACGCAGGGAGAGCCGCGGCGCTCACTTCCGCGACGACTTTCCCGAGAAAGATCCAGAAGCCGCGAAGTTCAATATCCTCATCCGGAAGGCCCCGGACGGCTCTATGAAGGTGACTCATCAGCCCGTACCGGCGATGAGTGAGGAGCTCCGGAAAATCATTGAGGAGATGAAATGAGCGACATGGTCACGTTCCGCATCTGGCGTGGATCGGGCGGCTCCGGGGAACTGCGGGATTACACCACAGAGATCAGTTCGGGTATGGTGGTGCTGGATGTGATTCACAAGATCCAGGCCGAGCAGGCAAACGATCTGGCGTGCCGCTGGAACTGCAAGGCCGGCAAATGCGGCTCCTGTTCGGCGGAGATCAACGGAAAACCGAAGTTGATGTGCATGACTCGTATGAGCGAGCTTCCGCTTGACCAGCCGATTAGCGTGGAGCCGATGAAAACGTTCCCGCATCTTCGCGATCTGGTCACGGATGTCTCCTGGAACTACGACGTAAAAAAGAGGATCAAGAAGTTCCAGCCGCGCAAGCCCGACCATGCCGGCGGCGGCTGGACCATGTTCCAGGAAGATATTGATCGCGTGCAGGAGTTTCGCAAATGCATCGAATGCTATCTCTGCCAGGATGTCTGTCACGTGTTGCGCGAGCATAGCAAGCATGCGGAATTCATCGGTCCGCGATTTCTGGTGAACATGGCTGCCCTCGAGATGCATCCGGTGGATACCGCCGACCGGCTTCCGGAACTGAAGGATGATTTCGGCATCGGTTATTGCAACATCACCAAGTGCTGTACCACGGTGTGTCCGGAGGGGATCACAATTACAGATAATGCTATCATTCCGCTCAAGGAGCGGGTGGTGGATCGCTACTACGACCCGTTCAAGAGGCTGTTCCGTGCAATGACAGGTTCCGGAGGTGACTGATCATGTCTTATCCGTTGAAGCCGATTTCCCGCGAGGCCATTCCGGCGGCGATTGAGAAGGTTCACCGTTATCGCAACCTGAATGAACCGGCGGAGGCGGAGAGTATCTGTCTGGATATACTGGATGCCGAGCAAGGCAACCAGACGGCGCTGGTGCTGCTGCTTCTCTCGCGGACCGACCAGATTGACGAAGGGATGAATCCGCAGAAGGCGCGCGAGATTCTTCCGCGATTGGAGGGCGCCTACGATCGGGCGTATTATGCCGGTCTGATTCATGAGCGCACCGCGAAGGCGATCATGAAGCATGGGCGATTAGGGTCGTCTCATACCGCTTATGAGCATCTGCGGCTGGCGATGGAATGCTTTGAGATGTCGGAAGCCCATCGGGCGGCGGGGAATGACGATCCGATCCTGCGCTGGAACACCTGCGCGCGTTTGTTGATGCAGCATCCGGAGTTGCAGCCCGCCCCGCTGGAGCGTTCGGCGGCCGTCATGAGCGAGTAAACGGATGCGGCGAACTCGTTCTCCGAGAGGCCGCATGGTGCGCTTGCGTCTTACAGACTCGGAGGCGGATTCATCCGCCGTTTTAACTCTTGGTTTGCGGCGGCTGATAATCGGGAGGAAGCGCGGCGCCTTCGCCAAAGAAATACTGGTCCATCTGTTTCAGCAGGAATTCCTGCGCTTCCGTGGTGCCGAGATTCAGACGGTACTCATTCATGAGCATCTTCATATGCTCAATCCACATCTTCCACGCCTCTTTGGAGACGTTCTCGTAGATCCGCTGGCCCAGTGGATGCCCTTCAAACGGCACTTCCTCGAGTCCGGCCATTTCCCGCTGGAGTTTCACGCAAAACACCTTGCGGGCGCCCGGATCGTCCGGCAGACGAGGCGCTACAAATCCGCTTCCGCAACCCATATTCATCCACTCCTGAAGGAAATGTCCTAAATCTTAGAATACCGTACATCTGCGTCCAGATCGCTTCATCGGGCGGCTTTATCCGTTCCCGAACCGCATTTTGAGCCAACGCATAAGGCGGAGCTTTTTCTCCGGGCATTGGGGCCATGGTGCGTAACTCAATGCTCCGTTCGAGCGTTCCACCCATAGCGAAAGTTCTTCCTTACCTTGATGAAGAACGCCCATGAAGCCCGAGCCGCAACGTTCGGTGTCTGTGATACCGCCGGCCGCATACTTCGCGTTGACGCCATTGGGCCCCCAGTCTTCCATGAACTTGTCGAGCGCATAGTCCCGGCATGGCAACTCCACGGTGCAGCCCCACATGCTGTAGGCGGACTTGTAATCCTGACGCTTTAGAGCCTCGAGGAATTGCTTCAGGATCCGTTCTTCCTTGTAATCGCGGAGATTCGCGTAGAGGAGTCCGCTGACGAGAAGCACACCCACGATGGAAACGACGATCCAACGGAGCTTCTTTTCCCGCTGCGCCTCACCGGCCCCGTAACCTTCCAGGTATCCCGGCATCGATAACCAGCCTATTTCGGGGGAAAGGTCTTGTCGTAGCCTTCAATCGCGGCTTTGGTAATGTTTAGCGCCGGCTTGAAGTAGATGGTATTGCCGACATCCACCACCAAGTCAAGCTGTTGGGCCTCGGAGATCTTCTTCACCACGTCGCGCATGCGGGTGAGCGCGCGCGTGCCCACATCCTGCTGCTCCCGCTCCAACTCTTCGTTAAGGCTTTCCTGCAGGCGCTGCAAATCACGCTGCTTGCGCTGGCCCTGCTGCACTAACTCGGATTCGCCCTGCGGCGTGAGCTTGCCCTGCAAGGACTGCAGCTTGCTTTGCAGGTCCTGCAATTCGCGCTGCAGTCTGGCACCCTCCTCCTGCTTCGGCTTTACACGGGCTTCGAGCGCGGATACCGCTTTTTTGACTTCCGCCGTGCCATTGACGGCTTCGCGCATGTCGATAATTGCGATCTTGACTTGCGCCGGCGAGACGATGCTCAGGCCAACTAATAAAAGCGGCGCCAGGACCGCGGGGGAAACGCGAGACAACATGATTCTAGACTACTCCTTCTGCTAACAATCTATCCGATGATGGCCAGAATTTCATCTTCGCGGAGAATGAGGTACTCTTCGCCTTCAATCTTTACTTCCGCGCCGGAATATTTGCCGAACAGGATCGTGTCGCCGTCTTTCACATCGAGGGCGGCCCGCTGGCCGTTCTCAAGGACGCGGCCATTGCCCGTACGTATCACCTTGGCCTGCTGCGGCTTCTCTTTCGCGGAGTCGGGGATGATGAGGCCGCTTGTGGTTTTCTCTTCTTCATTGGCGCGCTGGACGATGACACGATCGTGCAGCGGGCGGATATTCACTGCCATAACAACCTCTCTGAGTTTGTGAATAAAGCTGGGATAAAGCGACGTAGGAAAGCATACCACAGTCGTGCGGCGTTCCAGGCCGGATCATGCGGCGAAGGCGCCCCGCCGCCCGCCGGTTAATCGTCATGACTCTTGTCACGGGCAGCGAAGGAGTACTATTCCGCCATAGGGCTGTTTTTAGAAAGGTCATGAGGAATCAGCGACTTAGGCCGGCGTGAATTGAGCTTTGAGGACGTCGCGTCTTCAGAGCGCGAAGCTGCTATCATCGTTGCCAAGAAGTCAATGAAGTGCCCGCAGGCTGTTTTGGTGCTCCTTTCCCTGGTTCCCGCCTTTGGGCAGGACCCGCTCGAGATTGTCCGCAAGTCCGTCAACCACGATCTATCGAACTGGCAGCGCGTAAAGGATTACACGTATGTCAGAAGGACGGTAATGCGGGAGCGCGATTCGCAAGGCGCGATCAAAAAAGTGAACCAGTCGGCGGACGAGATCCTGATCCTTTATGGACAGCCGTATGAGCGGCAGATTGAAAAGGACGGAAAACCGTTATCGCCTGAAGCCCAAAAGAAAGAGCAGTTGAAGCTCGATAAGACGGCGGTGAAACGCCGCGGCGAAACCGTGTCTGAGCGGGCGAAAAGGTTGGAGAGCTTTCAGCGGGATCGCCAGAAGGAACGCGACTTTGCGCGCGAGGTCCCGGACGCTTACAACTTCAAGTTGTTGGGAGAAGAGGTGATCAACGGTCGTAAAGCGTGGATCATCGATGCAACGCCGCGGCCGGATTACGAAGCGAAGAATTCCCGCGCCGCGATGTTGAAGAAGTTCCGCGGCCGGATGTGGATCGACCAGAAAGAATTTCAATGGGTGAGGCTGGACGGTGAGGCGATCGACACGGTCACCTGGGGCCTTTTCCTGGCGCGCTTGGCGAAAGGCTCGAAGATTTTTTTCGAGCAGCTACGGGTGAATGATGAAGTGTGGATGCCCAAGGTGATCCGGATTGTTTTGGACGCGCGGCTGGCACTGTTGAAGCGGCTGCAGGGCGATATTGTGTTACAGTTTGAAAACTTTCGGAAGTTCCAATCGGACTCGCACATTGTAGAAGCGGCAGAACTAGAATAGAATTCCTATGCGAGGGTACCGCGGCGAATCCGTTAAGCTTTCAAATTGCTTCCGCCGATCTATGTTCTGCGAGAGTTCCGCGTTTTCAACCGCACTCGTTTATTAGATGGACGATGGATACCAGAAACCAACTACCGGGAATGCTGACTCGCTCCGTCATGATATGGCGGGCGGAGCGCATTGCCGACCCGTTGGAGAAGCTTCGGTTTCTGCGTACCGCCACCCGCACTCTGCGTCAATCCAGGCGATGGGGAAGGCGTGCATCGGCGTTCGGTTTAGCCGGGATGGTATTGGTGATTGTGCAGTTTTCCGTGCCCACCGCCACCAGTTTCTGGACCCGGCCGCTGCCGCCGGCGGTACAGGGTTCCACGGCGTCTGCCGGAAAGCCTCCCAAAGTCTGGCTGGTGGAAAGGAACGCGGAGACCGAGGTTTATAGCAATGGATTACGGGTGGAGAGCAAGGGATCGGGGACCCTGCACCCGCGGCGCTACCAACCGCTCGACCGGGCGCGGCCGGAAACGTGGCGTGCGGAGCACAACTCAGTCACAACCTTGCGCACCGAGCCAGCGGGAATCGTATTCCACACCACAGAAAGCGACCTCGTGCCCTTCGATTCTACACAGAATCATCAACTGCAGCGGTTGGGGCAGGGGATTCTATCGTTCATCCGGCGCAACAAGTCTTATCATTATCTGGTGGATCGATTCGGACGGGTTCACCGGGTTGTGGACGAGGCCAGCAGCGCCAATCACGCCGGATGGTCTGTTTGGGCCGACCGCCGGTCCATTTATCTGAATCTGAACCACAGTTT
>DATLCW010000085.1:0-33755 GCA_035526195.1 Bryobacteraceae bacterium | reverse complement strand
ACCCAAAGTTCCGGGCAATGGGCCTGTTCATCGGTTCCGGAGTCATCGAGGCTGGCTGCAAAACTCTCATCGGGGCTCGCCTGAAACAGTCTGGAATGTTCTGGACAGTCGAAGGTGCCAACCAGATCATAGCCCTACGCTTGCTGCCGCCTCAGCGGCAAATTTGAAGACTTTTGGGCCGATCAGGTAGCCGCCTAGTCATCACTTTTGAGACGCGCACCCCCTGGATTTCCAAATTTTGGCGGCCGCATGGATGTAGTATATTGACTTGGATTAGCGTTCCAGGCTTGGGGTTGGAGGGATTAACCATATGCTGCCCCGGTTGGCTTCTGGTGGTCTGCTGGCCATATTCGTTGGGTTTGCGCCGGCTCAGGAACAGGAAAAGACGGAAATCCGGCTGGAAGTCCGGAATCCTCCGCCGGAACTGCCGTCTGGACGCACGGTTATCGCCCTGACGCGCTTGCTGGGCTACGGGACGGTCACCGCCCGCTCCTGTGAGGGTGGCGCAGAATCAGGCCGGCACGTGCAAGCTCGCGAAGAGCGAACCGGCATCCAGATCGACAGCCCGATCCTGCCGGTCAAAGGTCCTTTCGAGCTTCCTGGCTCGGCTACTTGTGGCTTCGGCAAACTCGTGCCGCCCGTACATCGCGGGACCGAACAAGACGACACCATGATTCTCGATGCGGAAAACGACCATGTAGGTGCCCTCGGCGGCAATGACCGCATTGACGGCGGCAAGGGGGAGGATGTTCTTAACGGCGGCGCCGGCAACGACATCCTCTATGGCGGGGAAGGCAATGACTGGCTGATCGGGGGCGAAGGCAACGACAACTTGTTCGGCGGCTCGGGCAGCGACCGTCTCGATGGGGGCCTTGGCGAAGACGTGTTGGAGGGCGGACCCGGCGACGACTTTCTCGAAGGCGGTCCAGGCAAAGACACGATGTTTGGAGACGATGGCGACGACTGGCACTCGGGCGGCGCCGGCGACGACGTTCTCGAAGGCGGTCCGGGCAACGACACGCTTTTGGGCGGCGATGGCAATGACGAACTCGACGGTGGGGCTGGTGACGACCGGATCCTGGGCGGCGAGGGGGACGACTGGCTCAAGGGCGAGGCGGGCAACGATATCCTCGAGGGCGGTCCGGGCAATGACCGGCTGGAAGGCCAGGACGGACGCGACCACATGGAGGGCGGACCCGGTGACGATTTTCTGGACGGTGGCGATGATGCCGATATCCTGCTGGGCGGCGATGGCAAGGACCTTCTCCGGGGTGGAGACGGCGATGACTATCTGGAGGGAGGACCCGGCAATGACATGCTCTACGGCGGCGACGGCAATGATCACCTGGAGGGCGGCGTGGGAGACGATGTTCTCGAAGGCAACGACGGGGACGACTTCCTGAGCGGCGGCATTGGCAATGACCGGATCCTTGGCGGCGAGGGCAACGACACTCTCTTTGGCGGACCCGGAGACGATATGCTGTTCGGCGATATCGGCGACGACATTCTCGAGGGTGGCCCGGGCGACGACCAATTGTTCGGTGGAGACGGCAACGACATGCTGCGCGGCGGCCCCGGCAATGATCGTCTGCAGGGCGGTCGCGGTGCCGGCATCGTGCTGGGCGGCGAGGGGAATGACACCATCCTGGTCAGCGCCGGTGACGTGCCCCAAGATGCGGAAGAAATAATAGATGGCGGTCCCGGTCAGGATACATTGATCCTCGACGGATTCGCTGCAAGCCTGATCAGCGGCTCACCGGGAACTTCGAGCCCTTTCACGATTCGCGATCCGTTAACTGGGGGAAGCTACAGGGTATCCAACGTCGAGCGGATTCGCTACGTTCACGAATTCACTTACCTCAGCACCGGCGCCCAGGCAGGGTCGAGGCTTCTGCTGGCGAACCCGTCCAGCAAACTCATTGCAACCGGGCACGTCGACTTTGTTGCTTCCAGCGGGAAGCCGCTGGAGATTCCCGTCGACGGGGGCGCGCCCAAAAGCCGCCTGGAATTCAAACTGGAACCCCTCGCCGTCGTGGAGTTCCATACTGCCGCCTCGGGCCCAGCGGTAACGGGACGTGCGCGCTTAGAAGCCGATCAGCCTTTGACCGGCGCTGTCTCCTTCTCGGCGGCCAATCTGGGCTCCGCCACTCTCGGGCCCAAACCGCTGACAGACGCCTTCGCCCTTCCGGTGATCCGGGAGCGCGGAAGCGGGATTTCCACTTCCGTATTTGTGTACAACGGCGATACCGGGGGCTTCTACGAACTCTCCTTGAGACGACCCGCGGGTGCGCCGCTTCTCGAGACGGATCTCACGACTCCCGCTGGTTCGTTGCTCAGACGAAATGTCGAGGAATTGTTTCCCGAGATAGAAGATTTTCGCGGGACCCTGTGGATGAGCGGCGCTTCCCTCGGCGCTTTCGGGGTGCTCAAAAACGGGAACCGGGCCACCATTCTGCCGGCAGTGCCAGTCGGCGCGTTTGCCCTGGGCAATCAGGCACTGCAAGCGGCTGCGGCCGCGGCGCAAGCTGGAGCGCCCGCGCCTCCTGGCCGCGAGCTCCATTTCCCCTTGGTTACGGCGGCAACGGGTGCCAGCTCGACCTTGTTCCTCATCAATGCCTCGCCGGTACGCCGCGCCAAGGGACGGTTGGAGTTCTTCGGACCCGACGGCAAGCCTATGGCCGGAGCGATGGAGGGTGAAAGCTCCGCTGGGGTCGACTTCGACTTGGGGCTGGGCGGATCGGTGACCTACCGCACTGTTCCAGGCACAAGCGCAGCGTCGGCGCGCCTGAGAATGGCGGTGGGGGCGGTCGAGGCCGTACAGTTATACTCGATCGAAGGCGGCCCGTCGGTGGGGCTCAGCCCGAGTGGCTCCTACAAAGCTTTTCTAGCGCCGGTAAGACGACAGGCGGATGGCTCCATCCAGACTCGTATCACTGTCCACTCTATCGATCGCGCCGCTGAATTGCGGTTCACCTTACGCGATTCGCGCGGCCGGCCGGTGGCTGGAGGTACTGCAACCGCGGGCCTGACGGCCAATGGCTCGGTATCGCGGACGATCGATGAATTGTTCCCGCAGGTGCCTTCTGCGGATCTCGTCGGCACCTTAGCGGTCACGGCGGATGGGGAGGCATCCGTTTCGGCAGTGGTTCTTCAGCACCAGGGCGTGATTTTGACGGCGGCGCCTGTGATGGAGCTACGGTGATTTCCCGCACGGATCAAAGTCCACCCACGCTATAAAACAAAATCCGCCACCATCGGCAGGTGGTCGGAAGCCATCAGCGCCAGCCGGCTGGTGTGAAAAAACGCATCGCGCGCGCGCAGGGAGTGCTCGTAATAGATGTAGTCAAGATGAAGGAAGGGAAGCAGCGCGGGAAACGTTCGTTTTCGAAAACCCGGCACTTCGAGGTCGATCCGGCGCAACTCTTCGGTGAGTGTGCGCGTCACCAGCCCGCGCGTCCATTCATTCAAATCGCCTAACACGATGCGCTCGCCATGCAGATCAGCGGCGCGCAGCACCCGATGCTCCATCAAGGCGCGAGCCTGGAAGCGCCGCTCAAAAAAGCTCGTGCCCAGATGAAGATTGAAAACGTGCAGCGGACGCGTCCCGATCAACACATCCGCCCGTAGAACACAGCGCTCTTCCCTGCCGGAATGAGTAATGTCCAGGTTGCAGTGGGCGGTGACAGGCATCCGCGTCAACAAAACGTTGCCATAGGACCCGCCATGCAGCTTGCGCGCTTCGGCGTGGACATGGTACATGCCCAGCGCCTCCGCGATGAATCGCCCCTGGTCCGCTTCCCGCCGGTGACCCGGCACGCTGTGCACCTCCTGCAACGCGACGATATCGGCATTCACCTCCCGCAACACCTTCGCGATGCGGTCGGGGCGGTTGCGGCCGTCCATACCGACACACTTGTGGATGTTGTAGGTCGCCACCCGAATCGTGTTCATACCTGGTCCTGCAAGAGAGATGCGAATCGCTCTCCCATACGTTTCCAAACACTCCTTCCGCGCCATTGGCCGAGATCGGCGCGGATGCAATGCTCGAGGTCGTCAAAGAACGTACGGCGAAGTTGTTCCACGCGGCCCGGATCGTAAAAGCAGACGTTCGCTTCCTCATTGAACTGGAAGGATCTCTGGTCCAGATTGGTGGTGCCCACCGTTGCCCAGATATGGTCCACCACCATCGTTTTCTGATGAAGCATGGTGGGCTGATATTCGTAGATCTCGACTCCGGCTTCCAACAGATTGCCATAAAGCCGCACACTGTTCTGGCGGGCCCACCAGGTGTCGTTGTGCGGGCCGGCCACCATCACCTTTACGTCCACCCCGCGATGCACGGCGTCCGCAAGCATTTCTATCGTCCGGGGGCCGGGGACAAAGTAAGGATTCGCGATGTAAATGGAATTTCGCGCCGAGAGGATTGCCAGGGAATAGAGAATCGAAGCCGTATAGAGGTCGCCCTTCGGAGAACTCAGCACGGTTTGCAGATCGACGCGCCCCACCGGATCGAGCACCGGATAATAAATCGGACCCGTGATCACTTCTCCTGTGGTCTGCAGCCAGTTGAAGGCAAATCCCGTCTGCAGCGCGGCCACGGCCGGTCCTTCCATTCTGATCTGAATATCCCGCCACCCCGAGGCATCGCGCGCATTTCCCAGCCAGTGATCGTCGATGCCGGCGCCGCCGGTGAACGCAATCTGGCCATCCAGGATGAGCGATTTGCGATGATTGCGGTTATTCACCCGATGCAGATTGTACCAGCGGATGGGATGGAACCAGCGGATCTCGCAATCGCTGGCCCCGAGAATGCTAAGCAGGTCGCCGCCGAACGACGCCCCGCCGACGGCGTCCAGCAGTAGCTTCACGGTCACTCCCCGGCCGGCCGCATCGGCTAATGCCTGAGCGAACTTTCGCCCAATCTCTGATGAGGCGAATATGTACTGTTCCATGGTGATCGAAAAGCGAGCCTTGCCGATTTCCTCCAGCATGGCTGGATAGAACTCGTCGCCGTTATTGAGGATCTGAAGGCGGTTGCCGGAAATCATCGGTACTCCGGTGGCGCCGGCCATCGTGCTGAGGAACTCCGCCGATTTCGTACTGAAGTCCTCATCCAGGTGCAAATCCAATTCGTGAATATATGGCCGGAACAGGAAGAAAATCAAACTCAACATGAGAACCGCGGCTCCGGCGGGGTAGTCCCCTCCAGTGAACATCCAAACTGCGACCACCAACCACAATGTGGAGGAACGTATCGTCAGGCGAGCGAAGTCCCACAGATCGCGGGCACGCTGCCGGGCCGGCCGGCGCGGTTGCGGGTGAATGCGGGTGATTCCCCGTCTTGGAAAGTTGATCTGCCGCCACTGGGGCGGACGGGTGCGGCGCCGGAAGCGGGAACGGGCACGGGAGGCGTCGCTCATTCAAGGATCTTTCAAGAACAAGTCTACAAAACGCGCCCCGCGGCTTTAAGACACTTCTTGACACTGTCATATTAAACTGCCATGCTGGGACTGGCCGTGCCCCCAGATCCGCCACTCACACTCACCGAACTTGCCCAGCGATCGAATACGGCTGCGCGCACGATCCGTTTTTATATTGCTCGAGGTCTGCTCGATGGGCCGGTTCGCGCAGGACGGGGAGCCTACTATACAAACGCGCACTTGAAACGGATTGAGGAAATTCGCGGGCTGCAAGCGAAAGGGCTGATGCTGGCCGAGATTGCCGTTCGGCATCGCGCTCCGGAAGCGCGTTTGGCCGCGCCCGAGGCGTGGTCGAAGTACACAGTGAGTCCCGATGTACAGGTGATGGTAAGGGACGGAGCCAGTCCCTGGCGGCAACGGTTGATCCGGACGGCTCTTACGGAATTGATGGAGAGGCTGCAACAAGGAGATACCAATGGCGTTGACGGAAACTAGCCCGGGCTTCGCGCCTCTGAGCGCGCAATCGGGGAAGCAAATCGAGTTGACCATGCAGCGGCTGTGGCTCACCGGCCGCGTGCTCTCCGCAGGCGCGCGGCTGCTGATCCAACACGTGTTTCAGTGCGCGGAAACGAAACCGGTGGAGATCATTTACGCGTTTCCCCTCCCGCGCGATGCGGCGCTGCGGCGGTTCACGATCCGTGGCGAAGGCTTCACGGCGCACTCGGAATTGAAGCCCACCGAAGACGCTCTAAGGGATTATGAGCTAGGCATTGAGCAGGGCTCGCTTTCCACGCTGGCGAGGCAGCATGGGGATGGCATGATCAACCTTTCGGTCGGCAACATCCGGCCCGGTGAGACGGTGACGGTCACGTTGGAAATCCTGGCTGGTGTGGAATCCCGCGACGATGGCTATCGCTTCCGGTTTCCGTTCACGCTGGCTCCCGCCTATCATGCCAGGGCGAGAATGCTCGAGATGGAACCGGGCGCCGGCGAGATGGAACTACCGGAGGACGAATTTGGGGACGTGGTTCTGCCGAAGTTCCGGCAGGACCCTGGCGGTCTGCATGGCGTCGGCTTCGATCTGCGCCTGGTGGGTGCACTGGCGGAGATCGGGTCGCCTTCGCACGGCGTGCGTGTTCGGTTGAGCGACGGCGAGGCTCGTGTCTCATTGGCGCGGGAAAAGGACGTCCCGAACCGCGATCTGGTTCTGGATGCGAAGCGGGCGTGGGTAAAACCCGAAGTACTGGGGGGCGACGGGCAGTTTGTGGCGACAATCCCTTCCACCACCTTCGGCGCAAATCCCGACACGAGGCGGCGGGTGGTGATCGTGCTCGACCGCTCCGGTTCCATGCAAGGCGCACCCATCCAGCAGGCCCGCAAGGCGATCGAAGCGTGTCTGGGCGCTCTGTCCGCGGAGGATGAATTCGGACTGATTGCCTTTGACGACCGCACCGAGGTCTTTCAACCGTCGCTCACGCCAGGCACGAAAGAGAACCGGAAAAAGGCCGGAGAATTTTTGCGCGCGATGGAAGCTCGGGGTGGAACCGAACTTACGCCGGCGGTGGACCACGCGGCACGGATCTGCGGCGGCGAGGCCGATGTACTGATCCTCACGGATGGACAAGTAGCCGGCACCGAGCAGATCCTGGGGCGTGCCCGCGCAGCCGGAATTCGGCTGCACACGCTGGGCATCGGCAGTGCCAGCCAGGACCGTTTTCTCAGGTTGCTGGCGCGCGAGACCGGAGGTGTTTCGCGCTTTGTCACCGCTCAGGAGAGAGTCGATCTTACAGCGGTCGATCTGTTTGCATCGCTGGGCCGGCCCGTAGCTTCCGAGGTGAATGTGACTGGCGTCGCGGCACAGCCGGATCCGCCCTCCCATGTGTTCGCGGGCACCCCGTTTGTCTGCTATGGCGAGGCACAGGTTGGGGCCACGCTTCACGTGGTCTGGGCCGGTGGGTCAATGGATGTGGAGATCCCGGATGCCGGGCCGCACACTGCCGGCACTTTGCGTCTGCTGCGGGGAGCGCGGCTGATCACGGATTTTGAAAGCCGCTATTCGATGGCCGGCGGCGGGGAGGACCGCGAGGTACGGCGGATTAAAGATAGAATCCAAACCCTCAGCCTGACGTATGGTCTGGCTAGCCGCGAAATGTCTCTGGTAGCTGTGGTGAAGCGCGAGGGCGACAAAGCTGGCGAGGTGCCCACAACGAAAGTCGTCCCTGTCGCTATGCCTCAAGACACTCGCTTCGAATCCTATTTCTCCGGCAAAGTGCGAGCCAGCCGATCGGCAAGAGTGGATGCGGCTGCCGTTGCCGGCGCAAACGCGAGGTGGGCGACTGCCAGAACGCCCGTAAAGCGAGGCATTGGGTCGGCATTGTTTTCGCTGCGAAGGAAACGAGCGGATACGATGGCGCCTGAAGCCGTTTCCGCGCTTCCTTCCGATCCGCTGTTCGACTTGGCGGCGGCGATGGATGACGATGGCGGAATGCCTGGGAACACGTTCGACGAACGCGTGTTGCGCACGGTGCTTGCTGTACTTGCGTTTCTAAACGGCGGTCATAGCAGGGACCATGGAGCCTTCCGGTCGCATGTGCGGAGGCTGGTGAATTTTCTCGTGCGAAACGGGGGGAATCGTGAGCTGGCCGCTGAGGTAGTCGAACGGGCACGGACCGGCAAACCAGTGGCGGGAGACTGGCTGCGCCCGACTGCGTCGTGGAAGGATATCGAAGAAGCGCTTCATTGACTCGGGCTTGAAAGCTGCTACGTTTAACGAGCAGATCGCACAATGAATGAATGTCTGCGAAAACACGAATCAGCGGCTATCGTGGACTGTCGCGGATCTGCACCTGTTGATACACCTTTTTCGTCTGCTCGAAATTCGCAAAAGTTAACCCAGGGAGGGTCGCCGATGCCGTTCCCGCCGCCACCCCCCACTTCAAAGCATCGGCAAAATCATCATTGCGGCGCATAGCCCAGGTGAACGAGGCGGCGAGGGCATCCCCCGCGCCGATGGGGCACACCACATCCACACGGGGCGGAATGGCTTCCACCAACTGGCCTTCCCGCGAGCCGATGCAGCCACGGCTTCCGAGTGACAGAACGACCATTCGCGGACCCATGAGGCAAATCCGCTCCGCCGCTTCCAGGAATTGAATGCGCGTCAGCAGCGCCTTGTTCAGCAGCCGCTCCGCCTCCTGCTGATTGGGAGTCACCACAGTCGGGTGGGCCTCCAAGCCGGCTTCCAGCGCCTCGCCGTCTGTATCGAGCAGTGTCTTCACACCCAGTTGTTCCGCATTGACGATCAGCCGCGCGTAAAAGTCGGGAGCCACGCCCGGAGGCATGCTGCCGCATAGCATCAGCCAGCGGGCTTCGGGCAACCTTCGCGAGATTGCCTCTTCGATTCGCCGCAACTCTTCCGCCGAAATGGGAGAGCCTTTTTCGTTCAGCTTGATCGTCAGTCCGTGACGATCGGAAATGTTCATGTTCGTCCGCGTCGGAGCCCGCACATCCACGACATCCACGTCATAACCCGAATTGCCGAGCAACTGCCGCAGCCGTTGGCCGGTCTCGCCTCCCACGGTGCAAACGGCGGCTGTCTTTCCGCCAAAAGAATGAATCACGCAGGATGCGTTCAACCCGCGCCCGCCGGAACTCTCCTCGGAATCCAGAATGTAGGCTCGATCTTCAAAGACCAGCCGGTCCACGGTCAAATTTCGGTCAATGGCCGGGTTGATGGTCAGCGTCAGAATCAAACGCGGTCCCTCGCGAACACCTTTGCTCCCAGCGCCCCACCCAGCGTGGGAAATATCGTGAAAAGCACAAACAGCAGGCCCAACGTCAGAAATAACACAGTGCCGAGGCCGGCCGGATTCTGCAACAGCTCGAGGAACTTTTCCACATCCGCGTCGCGAGCCATGCGGCCTTGCAACTGCTCCCGGTAAAACGTGGAAAATCCGCCGCGATTGGTGATCAGCAGCACGCTCAGCGTAAAGAATATGGTGGCAATCGCAAAGCTGAATATGCCGGTAATCCAACCCATTCGCGCTCCGCTCACCACGCTCAGGGACTGTCCCGTGCGGCGAATATAAAGAAAAACGGCCATGAATCCGGCCATTAGCAAGGAGATCAGCAGCCACACCCCCTGCGGGGGGATCGGCAAAGAACTCAATACCGAAGTAATCAGAGCGGTGATCAGGGCCGTACGTACCGCGGCCGGGTTCCGGAAGTTGATTTCCAGGGGCCGGATTTCAGCAACCTCGGGGGCGGCAACAGGTTGGACTTCCGCGGCTGGAGGCTCTTCCTCAAACGAAGACTCATATTGGGGCTTGCCACACTTGTGGCAAAATCTCGCATCCGGGGGCAGTTCGGCGCCGCAAGTGCAATGAGTGGACACAAAACCAGTATATCGACTGTGGTAAGTTCGAGGATTCATGCCAGCAGCAACTGTTTGGATTCTTAATCATCCGGCGGCCCCGTATCTGCGGGTTCTCGACCAGCTCCCGGAGAGCGCTCATCTGATTACCGGAGCCAGTGAAGAGGCGTTCGCCAACGCTCCCAATCCGGATGTGGTCGCCGTGGGCATCGGCCAGGGAAAGCTCTTGCAGACCTTGTGGCCGCGCGTCGCGGCAGCAAAGTGGCTCCACTCCTTTACCGCCGGTCTGGAGAGTGTGCTCTTCCCCGATCTTGTCGAAAGCCCGATCCGCATGAGCAATGCAAAGGGTGTCTATGGGCGGTCGCTGGGAGAATTTGCGATAGCCGCCGCGCTCTACTTTGCGAAGGACTTTCGCCGCATGGTGAGCAGCCAGGAGGCAGGGCGATGGGATCCCTTCGACGTCGAGGAACTGACGGGGAAGACTTTCGGCATCGTGGGATATGGCGGCATCGGGCGGGAGGCGGCGCGGCGGGCAAAGGCAATGGGCATGCGCGTGATCGCCATCCGTCGCCACCCCAGCCAGTCGGAAGGAGATGCTTTACTAGACCAGGTGTTTCCGCCCGGCGCCATTGGAGATATGCTCGCGCTATGCGATTATGTGCTGGTGGCCGCACCCAATACGCCCGACACCCGCGGGCTGATTGGAGCGTCCGAATTGGCCCGCATGAAGCCATCGGCGGTGCTGATTAATGTAGGCAGAGGCCCGGTCATCGTGGAGCCGGATTTGATTGAGGTGCTCACGGGAGGGAAAATTAAGGGCGCCGCGCTGGATGTGTTCGATGCCGAGCCGCTGCCGGAAGGGCACGCGTTCTACCGCTTGGAGAACGTGCTGTTGTCGCCTCACTGCGCCGATCACACGCCGGGCTGGCTGGAAGAGTCGATCCAGTTTTTCGTTGACAACTTTCACCGTTTTCAGGAGGGCGCCCCGTTGCAGAATCTGGTGAATAAGAAGCTGGGTTACTGAGATGGACGAAGTCACCATTGACGACATCCGGCAGGCAGCGGCGCGCATCCAGCCATATATTCACCGCACGCCGGTGACGACATCCCGCCTGTTCAATGTGGCGAGCGGCGTGGACGCGCATTTCAAGTGCGAGAACCTGCAGCACGGAGGGGCGTTCAAATTACGCGGGGGCGCGAACTTCCTGTTGTCGATGCCGGATGCGGAGATCGGCCGCGGGGTGGTTGCTTTCTCGAGCGGCAATCATGCGCAAGCGGTGGCGATTGCCGCCGCGATTCGAAAAACCAAGGCCACGTTAGTGATGCCCTCCGACGCGCCGCAATCGAAAGTTGCGGCTACGCAGGCCTACGGCGGGACAGTCGTGCGTTTTGACCGGATGAAGGACGACCGCGAGGCGATCGGCCGCCGTATTTCGGAAGAAACGGGCGCAACGTTGGTACCGCCGTTCGATCATCCCTGGATCATCGCCGGGCAAGGGACGGCAGCGCTGGAATTGCTTGAGGACACCGCCGGGCTGGATGCGCTGGCGGTGTGCGTGGGCGGGGGCGGCCTGCTCTCCGGCTCGGCGATTGCGGCCAAAGCGTTGCGCCCGTCGATCCGGGTGTTTGGCGTGGAGCCGGCCATCGCCAATGACTGGCAGCTATCAATGAAGGCGGGCCACCAGGTGGCGATTCCTCCACCGGAGACAATTGCCGACGGCTTGCGCTCGCCCAAGCCCGGCAATATCACGTTCCCGATTGTGAAACGGCTGGTGGAGCAGGTGGTGCTTGTCTCGGAAGAGGAGATCGTGGAGGCGATGAAATTCCTGCTGCTGCGGATGAAGATACTGGTCGAGCCGAGCGGGGCGGTTGCGGCGGCAGCGGTGCTCTTTCGCAAGCTTCCACCGGATATCCGGCGGGTAGGGGTCATCTTGAGCGGCGGCAACGTCGATTGGGAATTGCTGCGAAGCCTTTGAGCGCGTTGGATGCCCGGGTCATAATAATATAGCCTGCGTTCGTCTTTTTCCACGCCGCGGGCGTCTTACCAACTGGAGCCGGACAAGAGTTGATCTTTCGGGAAGTCGAAGATCGCGACCTGATCTTGAAGGCCCGGCGCGGAGACGTCGAGCCTTACAACCTTCTTGTGTCTCGCTGGGAGAAGCGTATCTTTAACTATCTGTTGCGCTTAGCCGGTAATCGTGAGGATGCCATGGATCTCAGCCAGGATGTTTTTCTGAAGGCGTATCAGAATCTCAAGAAGCTCGACGACCCTGACCGTTTCGGTCCCTGGCTGTTTCGCATCGCCCATAATGAAGCCTATTCGCTGTTGCGGAAACCGAAGTCCGGGGGCGAGCCGGTGGAGCCCACGCCGGACGCGCCGGGCTATGGCCGTATGCTTCCGATAGAAACGTCTATTGCCGTTGAGCGCGCGCTCGAGCGCCTCAATGAGGATCAACGAGAAGCCGTCCTGTTGAAGGTGTATCAGGGATTCCGCTTCGAAGAGATTGCCGAAGTGCTGGACACCCCCGTATCGACCATCAAGTCGCGGGTGTACACGGCGCTCGAGCTGCTCAAGGAAGCCCTGGCGCCTGTGCGGAGTACCCAATGACGCCCACCCCCCCCGATCTGCATGCCTATGTTTTCGGCGAGCTTTCTGAAGCGGAGCGCCAACCGGTGGAACGCTACCTGGCGTCCAATCCTGATGCCGCCGCGGAAGTGGAGCGCTTGTCTTTAGTCACCGCATCGCTGCGGCGGCTACCGGAAGAAGAGCCTCCGCGGAGGATCGCCTTCGTCTCGGACAAAGTGTTTGAACCCACCTGGCTGCAACGCTTATGGAACTCGACGCCGAAACTGGCGTTCGCATCCGCCGCCATGCTTTCCCTGGCCATCCTGGCGCATGCTTTGCTCACCGCGCCTCCTCCAGCGGTTTCCGTGGCGCAGGCCGATCCGCGCGAGATTTCGAGACAAGTGGAAGCGGAAGTGGCTAAGCGCCTGGATGCGGCGGTCAGTAAAGCAATCACCGAGGTGCGCGCGGAAGCGGGCGGCCAATCGCGGAAGCTGGTAGCGGTAGCGTTGCAGGAAGCGGAGAAAAAGTTTACGTTGGAACGCGCGGCGGACCGCCTGGCCCTGGAAGCCCGCTTCGATACACTGCGCAAACAGGTGACCCGCGCCTTCTATATCGCCCGCAACCAGACAGGAGCCAACGAATGAAACGGATTGCCGGGTTTCTGCTGCTGGCCGCGCTGACGCTATCCGCCACGGGCCGCTCGAAAGTGACGCGCGCCTCCATCGCCGCGCTGGAAAAAAGCTTTGACCGGCGCCTGGACAGCCAGGTGCTTGAGGGCGATCCCTTTCTTCTTCTGGGTATGACGCGCGGCGTGTATGTGGAGGGCTTCGGGATCGTCTATTCGGCGGAAGTGAACCTGGCTCCCGTCCCGGGCATCAGCCCGTTTCACCGCGAAATGACGAAGGCCGACTGGACGCGTGTGCGCCAGAAGAAGCTCCAGCGGCTGCCGCTGCTGCGGATTGCCATGAAGCAGATGCTACTCGACAGCGCCGCCTCGCTCGATGGGATTGCGTTGGAAGAGCAGACGGTGCTCGGCGTCTCGCTGACGCGCGACCCCGGCGAGGACACGACCGGGATTCCGTCACAGATCGTGATGCAGGGGCAGAAGAAAGATCTGCTCGAGATCCAGACGGGGAAGCGCGACAAGGCGCAACTTGATACGGTGATCAAGGTTCAGGAATACTGATGCGCCTGGGCGAAATGCTGATGGCCCGGAAGCTCATTTCGCAGGAAGAGCTCGACCGGGCATTGGAGATCCAGAAGGAACGCGGCGAGAAAGTGGGCAAGGTGCTGGTGGACCTTGGCTTTCTTTCCACGCGGGATCTGCTCGCCGCGCTTAGCGAACAGCTCAACGTCGCGCTGGTTTCCATTGATGGTCCGCCGCTCAGTGTGCCGGAGACCGAAGCGCTGGCGCCGCGCTTTCTGCGGCAGTTCAAGGTGTTGCCCATAGGCATGGTGGATTCTTCTCTGCGTCTTGCCATGGGAGACCCGCTGGATGTGGAAACCATCCGGGCGGTGGAATCGGTGACGGGACTAAAGGTGCTGCCCGCGCTCGCCGCCGAGCAGGAAATCATCGACGCTATAGACAAGCACCTGGGCGAGCGCTCCCGGGCCGATGGCGAAGCGGAGGCCACCACCGCTTCCGAAGAGGACCTGGAACACCTGCGCGATATGGCGAGCGAAGCGCCCGTCATCCGGCTCGTCAACACGATCATCGGCCAGGCGGTGGAAAAGCGCGCCAGCGACATCCATGTGGAGCCGTTTGAAAAGGAATTCCGCATCCGTTTTCGCATTGACGGCGTTCTTCACAGCCAGGAGCCGCCGCCGCGGGAAATGAAGGCGGCGATCATCTCCCGGATCAAGCTGATGGCGAAGCTGAACATCGCCGAACGGCGCCTGCCGCAGGACGGGCGCATCAAAATCAAAACGCTCGGCCGCGAGGTGGACTTACGCGTTTCCACTTTGCCCACGCTCTATGGAGAAAGCGTCGTGATGCGGCTGCTGGATCGTTCCGCGGGCGATTTCTACGATCTGCGCAATCTGGGCTTCGACGATCACATGTTCCAGCGGATGGAGCATTTCACGTCTCTGCCGCATGGCATTTTCATGGTCACCGGACCTACGGGAAGCGGCAAGTCCACTACACTTTATTCCGCGCTGAAGCGCATCAATCAGACCGACAAGAAAATCATCACCATTGAAGATCCGGTCGAGTATCAGATGGACGGGATCAATCAGATTCATGTCAATCCGCAGATCGGCCTGACGTTCGCCAATGGGTTACGGCATATCGTGCGTCAGGATCCCGATGTCATCATGGTGGGAGAGGTTCGCGACCGCGAAACGGCCGATGTCGCGATTCGCGCCGCCCTGACAGGGCACTTCGTGTATTCAACGCTTCACACCAATGATGCGCCAAGCGCCATTACCCGTCTCACGGACATGGGCGTGGAGAATTATCTGATCACGTCTTCACTGGTGGCGGTCCTGGCGCAGCGGCTGGTGCGTATCATTTGTCCCAACTGCCGTGTCCCCGCCGGGGAAATCATGACGCCGCTCGGGGACCACATCCAAGCTTATAAGGGCCGGGGCTGTGAAAAATGCTTCGGCCTGGGCATGGTGGGACGCATGGGAATTTTCGAAATGATGGAGTTGAACGACGAGCTGCGGAAACTTATCATGCAGAATGCCGACGCCAGTGTCCTTACCGCGGCGGCACGGCGCAACGGCATGCGCACGTTAAGGGAAGACGGCTGGCTGAAGGTTAAGCTGGGAAGGACCACGGCGGCGGAAGTGACCCGCGTGACCCAGGAGTTTTAGAGTCCGGCATGACCACCTATTTCTACAAAGCGGTGTCATCAGACGGGCGGCCCCGCACGGGAACACTCACTGCCGCTACGGACAAATCGGTAATCTCGGAGCTGCGCCGCCAGGGCCTGACGCCGATCTACGTGGGGCTGCAGGCAAGCAAGGGTTTCGAATGGAAGCTGCCGGGCTTTTCCGGTCCCCGGCGGCGCGACATTCTCTTCTTCACGCAGGAAATGTCGACCCTGCTCAACTCCGGCATCCCGCTGGACCGTGCGTTGACCATCGCCAGCGAACTTACCGAGCGGGTCGAGTTCCGCGCCGTTACCCTGGATATCCTCCGTCTGATCAAGGGCGGCAAGTCTTTCGCCGATGCGCTCAATGCGTATCCCCGTCACTTTTCCGAGTTGTACATCAATATGGTGCGCGCGGGCGAGGCGAGCGGCAGCATGGGCGTCATCTTCGCGCGGTTGACGGAGTTTGAGCGCACCCGCGACGATCTGCGCGGCTACATTGTTTCCTCGCTCATTTACCCATCGCTGTTGGCGGTGGTGGGACTCGGCTCCATTCTCGTTTTGCTCAATTTCGTCGTGCCGCGCTTTGCTTCCGTCTTTGAAGAATCGCGCATGAAGATGCCGCTGCCTACCAAGATCCTGTTGGAATCGAGCAAATACGTACAGGCATACGGCTGGATGGTGCTGCTCGGGCTCGCCATCGGCGCCGCCGCTCTTTATTCCTACGTGCGCACGGAGCAAGGGCGCTTATGGTGGGACGGTCTTCGGCTGCGGATGCCGCTGCTGGGCGACGCGCTCCGTAAGGCGGAAACGGCCCGTTTCGCGCGAGCCATGGGAACGCTGGTGGCAAACAGTGTGCCGCTGGTGCAGAGCCTGGGTATCGCCGCGGCGACGCTGAACAACCGGCGTATCGCGGCTTCCCTGGATGGAGTGGCGCAGGGCGTGAAGCGCGGAGAAGGCATCGCGGCGCCCTTGAAGCGCACGCATGAGTTCCCTCTGCTGGCCGGGCACCTGCTCAGCGTTGGCGAGGAGACAGGTAAGCTCGACGAGATGTTCCACCGCATGGCGGACATTTATGAAACCGATACGCGCGTGGCCATCCGGCGGTTCACCTCGCTCTTTGAACCGCTGGTCATTCTGATCATGGGACTGATTGTGGGAGCGATGATCCTGAGCATGCTGCTGGCGATTACCAGCATCAATGAAGTGGCGGTGTGACATGAAACGAAATCGAAAATTAACGCAAGCCGGCGTAACGCTGATCGAGATGCTGGTGGTGGTGACGATCATCGCGCTATTTGCTGCGATCGTGGCGCCCAAGATGCTGAAGAGGGGCGACGCCGCCCGTCAGACGGCAGCCCGGGTGCAGATCAACAACATTGTGAATGCGGTCGGCATGTACAAACTGGACACCGGACAGTTCCCGACCACCGAGCAGGGCTTCCAGGCGCTGCGCGCGATGCCGCAAGGCGTGAATCAATGGCAGGGTCCCTATATGCCGCAAGACGTGCCGCTGGACCCGTGGGGCCGCGCTTATATTTACAAGTACCCCGGAGAGCACGGCGATGAACCGGATGTCGTCAGTTACGGCGCGGACGGGCAGCCGGGTGGAGAGGGCTTCAATGCCGACATTGTGAGCTGGAAGAGCCAGTAATGTCCCGCCGCGGCGTCACGCTGATCGAAATGATGATCGTCGTGGCGATCATCGGCCTGATGGTCGGCGTCACGTTTCCCGCGGTGTCTTCCGGCGTTGAATCGTTGCGTCTGACCTCGGCAACGGATAACGTCGCGAGCTTTTTGAATGGCGCCCTCAACCGCGCGGAACGCCGCCAGCAGGTGATGGAGATCACGATTTCCAAGGAAGAGAATAAGCTCACACTTCGCTCCACCGAGCCGGGCTATGTGCGCGACCTCACCATGCCCAGTGGGGTCTCAATCACCGCCTTCCGGCCCGAGACTCCGCGCATCTATCTCTATCCGGGAGGGAGTGTTCCGCGCCTCACGCTGGAGCTCACCAATAGCCGCGGCGCCAAAAAAGCGGTGCGCGTCGATCCCATCATCGGCGTTCCGGAAATCGAGAACCTTGCCGGGGAGAAGCGATGAGCCGGCGCGCCGGATTTACTCTTCTCGAAATGCTGGTGGCCACCACGATTATGGCGATCGCCGTGGTGGGCCTATTGTCCTCGCTCTCGTCGTCGCTACGCAATGCGGCGCGCCTCACCGATCATGACCGCGCGGCCATCGTGGGGCGGCGCAAAATGGATGAGCTGCTGTTGCAGGTGCGGCTGCCGCGCCATCAGATGATCGAGGGCGCACTCGTTCCCGCAGTCGATGCGGGGCTGCAAGGCGGCTGGCGCGCGCGCATGGAGCCGTTCGAGGTTCCGCCTAACGTACAGCCCGGCAATGCCATTCTCGAACGGGTGGAATGCGAGATCTGGTGGCTGGACGGCGCGCGCAAACGCACCTACTCGCTCGAAGGCTATAAACGTACGGTGCTGCAAACAGACGACGTGCTGGGCGGAGCCATCCGCCCATGAAACGGAATGCCGGTGTGACGCTGATGGAACTGCTGATTGCGGTGACGCTGCTGTCCCTGCTGGTGGCGGGCGTACTCACCGCCATGCGCATCGGCCTCAGCGCGCTGCAGAAAACCAATCAGCGGGTAGTGTCCAACCGCAAGGCCGTGGGTGCGCAGCGCATTCTGGAACAGCAGATCGCCGGCCTGATGCCGGTCAGCGCCGAATGCGCCATTGCCGGGGGGCAGAAAATCGGCTTTTTTCAGGGCGAGGCGCAAACGATGCGCTTTGTTTCTTCCTATTCGCTGACCGAGGCCTCGCGCGGGACGCCGCGGATTCTCGAATTCACGGTCATTCCCGGAGACCAGAATCAGGGCTACCGGTTGATCGTGAATGAAATTCCCTACACCGGTTCCTTGGGCGCGGGACGCCTATGTCTGGGGCTTGTCAACGATCCGGCCGCCGGCGGCACCGTTCCGCAGTTTGTCCCGGTGCAGGCGGGGCCGGGCTCGTTTGTGCTCGCCGATAAGCTCGCCGGGGCCCGGTTCCTGTATCGCGAGATCCTGCCGCCGCCGCTGCAGGAACTATGGGTGATGCGCTGGGTTCAGCCCATATGGCCTTCGGCAATTCGCGTCGAGTTGTCCCCGCTCGAAGCGGATCCATCGAAAATTACCGCCACCACGCTCACCATGCCGGTGTTTGTAAATCGCGTACCGATGGGGCTGTATGTCGATTAACCGGCCGACAAAAGGCGGAGCGCTGCTCGCGGTTTTGTGGCTCTCCGCCGCCCTCTCCGCGATTGCCTTCTCCGTCGCCACCACCGTGCGCGGAGAAGTGGAGCGCGCGGCCACGGCGGGTGATGGCGTCAGAGGCTACTTTCTGGCCCGCGGGGCGATTGAACGGGCGTTGCTGTGGGTGTATTGGGGAGAACAGTTTCGCAACCCGGACGGATCCCCGCGGTACTGGGCGCAAGGGACGCGGCGCTTGCATTTCGAGTTTCCCAACGGTTCGGCGGATGTCGACTTCATCCCCGAATCCTCGAAACTGAATGTAAATGCGGCGCTGCCTGAAGAGCTTTTCCGGCTGCTGCTGGCGGTGGGGGCGGAACCGGACCGGGCGCAAGCCATCGCGGCGGCGATCGTCGACTGGAGAACCCCCGCCCCTCAAGGAGTTAGCGAGTACGACGGCTATTATTCCATGCTCGTTCCGTCTTTTCGGGCGCGCCACGCGTCTTTGGAAGAGATAGAGGAAATCCTCCTGGTAAGAGGCATGACGCCCGAACTTTTTCACGGCACCTATACCCGAGACGGAGGCGACCGGCTGATCGCGCGGCCCGGATTGCGCGATTGTTTGTCGGTGTACTCCGGAGGCGGCCCGGTTGACGTCAACACCGCGCAACCCGCCGTTCTTGCAGCGGTAGGATTGCCGCCGGATGCGATCGCGGCCATCGTCGAAACCCGCCGTCTCACACCCTTCACAACGCCGGAGCATTTGCGGGCATTTGCGGAGCGGCTCGGCCCCATCGCGGCGCGAATCACGGTGGGGGGCGGGTCTATCGTCACTTTGCGCGCTAGCGCGCGGCTGCGTCTGGCGGGCGGCCAGCTCTCCGACATGCGCCGCACGGTATCGGCGCTGGTGAAATTCGGCCCCAGTACAAAAGATGCGCCGCACCACGTGCTGCGCTGGTATGACCAGGGCGGCCTCGGCGTGGGGGATCTGCAGTGAGCAGTTTGCGTACCTGGATGGCGATCGGTACGGGAGTGGGTATCGAGCTGGCGGCGGATTACCTGCGGGTGGTGGTCAGCCGCGTGCGGCCTGGCGGCATTGACGTGCTTGGGGTGCATACCATCGAGCGGCATCGCGAGCGCCCCGCCGCCGAATGGGGAGCCGAGTACATCGCATTCCTTAAGCGGCACGGCGTGCGCCATCTGGCCGCCGCGGTGCTTCTTCCGCGATCGGAAATGGTGGTGCGGGTGGTTTCCCTGCCCGGCGTGGCGGACCGGGATCTGGATGCCGCTCTCCGGCTGCAGATCGATTCGCTCCATCCCTATCCGGAAACGGAAGCTGCGTGGAGCTGGGCGAGGCTGCCGGAAACGAACGCCGTGTTAGTGGGAATCGCCAGACAGAGTTTTGTCGATCGCCAGGTGGAGATCTTCGCGGAAGCGGGAATCAAGATTTCCGCCTTCACCTTCAGCGCGGCGGCGGTCTATAGCGCATTGCGGCTCTACGGGTCCCGTCCCATCGGCGAAGGCTTTGTCGCGCTGCTGGAAACGCCATCCGGCGTGGAAGCATACGGCGAGAGTCCCGGCAAACCGGTGTACTCGGCCAACTACGAACAATCGTGGGAGCGGGCGGCGGTGCTTGCCTCGTCCGAATTGCGCCTGCCGGAGAACTCGATTCCTTGTGAGCTTGCCGCGGTACTTCCCTCTCCCCGGCAAGCTCCCGAGGTTGGCGGCTACACGCTGGCCTATCTCGCTTCCTTGTCCGCGGCGTGTCCCAGGCTCGGCTTGCCCGCAAACCTTCTTCCGTCCGCGCAGCGCAGCACCAGTTCGCGCTTGATCTATGTGCCCACCGCCGTGCTCGGTGGTCTGCTGGTCATCGGGCTGGTGGCGCTCGGTGTGTATCATCGCTACGAGGATCAAAAGTATCTTACGGCGCTGCAGTCGGAAATCGCGTCTCTCGAGCCGCGCGTCAAGCGCCTCTCGCAGCTCGATCAGCGCATGGAGCAGGCCAGTGCGCGGCTGAGATTACTGGATACATTCGCGGGCCGCACCAAATCGGATCTGGATGCCTTGAGAGAAGCAACGCGCGTGATTGCGCCGCCCGCGTGGCTCCATACACTCGAGTTGAGCCGCACCAGTCTCGTCGTTGGGGGAGAAGCGGACCAGGCCACCGGACTGCTGAAAGCGCTCGATGGCTCCAAACAGTTTGAGAACTCGGAATTCCTCGTGCCGTTGAGCCGCGTGGGGCCCGTCGAGGTATTTCGTATCCGCTCCGTCCGCGAGGGAGGAGCGCGGTGAAACTGAGTGAGCGCGATCGCCGCGCGCTGTTGATCCTCGGCTGCGCCGTTGTAGGAATCATGCTGTACATGCTGATTACCGATACGTCCGGTCCCGGCCAGACGGTTGCCCCCGGCAATTCGATTACCACCGCCGAAAAGCGTCTGGATCGCATGCGGCAGATCGCCGCCCAGGTCCCTGGACGAGAGGAGGCATACAAGCTGGTCGCGGCGCAGTTGGCCACCCGGGAGAAGCGTGTCCTCCAGGCCGATACGGCGGCGCAGGCGCAGGCGCAGCTGCTGCAGTTGGTGCGCCGTGTCGCTCGCGGCCAGAACCCGCCGGTGGAAATCAAGGCGAGCGAGTTCGGCCAGGTGAAGCCACTCGGCGATGATTATGGCGAAGTGCCGGTATCGGTGCAGATGGAGTGCACCATCGAGCAATTGTTGAATATCACCACGGAGCTGACGTCGCAGCAGGAACTGGCGGCCGTGAACGAATTGCGCGTGTACTCCGCGAATCAGAAACAAAAGACCACCAACGTAAGGCTCAGCGTTTCCTCCATCGTGCCCAAGCGGCTGATGCCTGAGAAGAAGGGAGCGTCGTTTTGAAGAAGAAGCTGTGGGCGCTCAATTTACTTCTGATCGTTGGCCTGGGTTTGCTTGCCCGCGAGCTGCGGCAGGATTGGAGAGCGGCGCGCGAAAGGGAGCAGAAGGTCTTGAACAAGCCGGTCAAACCCGCCGCCGCGCCCGTCGTGGCGCAGCAGCCGCAGCCTCCGCCGCTGCAGGCCTCGGGATACATCGATGTCGCGCAGCAGATGCTGTTTTCGAAAGACCGCAATCCATCCATCGTGATCGAGCCCGTGCAGCCCAAGCCGACGCCCGCATTTCCGCGGTTCTACGGCGTGATGAATCTCGGCGATGGGAACACGGCGATCCTCGGCGACGCCCCCGGGCGCCAGCGTCCTTTTCAAGTGGGAGACAAGGTGGGCGAATTCAAGCTGGCGGAGATTGGCAAGGACACGCTCACGTTCGAGTGGGAAGAGAAGAAGTTCGTGAAAAGGTTTTCTGAAATGCAGGAGCGGGTAGAATCGGCGGCGGTCGAAACCACCCGTGCGAGCCAGCCGGCCAGTGCGCCGCCGCCGGCTCCAAAGCCGGTCGAGCCGGCGCGGGCGGGTCCGGGCCTGGACACCGGCGGGGGAATTTCCGCTTGGAACGCCAATGATCCTTCGCCCGCGGGCACCGTGATGGACGGAAAACGCAAAGTAGTGAGTGAGACGCCGTTTGGTAAGGTGTGCCGCTGGGAAGCGGTGACCGCAAGATAGGGTGGGCTTCCACCCGCCGATTCCTCAGACAGGAGCTGACGTATGAAATTTATTTACATCGCATTGTTCGCTGCCGCCTTCGCCGCGGGAGAGCAGCCAACCGGGAAGCCGCCGGCCAAGGCGGCGCCGCGGAAAAGCACAGCGGCAAAATCCAAGACGGCCCCTAAGATACAAGCCAAGGCGGCGCCGAAGAAGCCCGCTCCGGTTACGATCCCCGCGAATGCGAGAGAGGTCTCGCCCGGCATTTATCGCTGGATCGACCCCAAAGGCGTGGCATGGGTCTATCACCAGACGCCGTTCGGCATCATGCGAGGCGTCGAGCCTCCGGATTCGAACCGGCCCGATCCTGTTCCCACGGATTGGAAGGTGAGCGACGACGAAGGGGACTCGGTAACCTTCGAGCGTCCCTATCCGTTTGGCGGAACCAATCGCTGGACGCGGAAAAAGACGGAGCTGACCGAAACCGAGATTCAGGTGTGGAAGCGGGCCCAGGGATTGCGCGGCTCGCCCACGAGTGGAAAGAGTTAACGGAGATGAACATGATCTTTTCGGCGCCGGTACGTCGCGGCTTATCGATCCTGTTGGTATCGGCGGTCCTGCTGCACGCCCAGCAGGCCGCACCACAGCCGGCCGCCGCTCCCCCCGCGCAGACGGCCGCACCGGGCGCACCTATGGTGCTGAATCTCCCCAATGCGTCGCTGACGGAAGTGATCGACATTCTGGCCAGACGCCTGAAGATCAATTACATTCTCGACCCGCGCGTCAAAGGCAGCGTCATCATCAACACTTATGGCGAGATCCGCGCCGTGGAGATCCGCTCGCTGCTGGAAACCATTCTGCGCATCAACGGGGCCACGATGATCCAGGTGGGCGACATCTTCCGTATCGTGCCCATCGGAGACGCGGCCCGGCTTCCGCTGAAGCCGCAGACCACGACAAACATTCCGGACATCCCCGAAGACGAGCGCATGTCGCTCAATCTGGTCTTCCTGAAGTACGTGCAGGTGGCGGACATGGTGAAGCTCATCGATCCCTTTCGCGGAGAGGGTTCTTCGGTCTCCGTGTATGAGCCGGCAAATCTGATGATGCTGCTCGACAACAATCGCAATCTGCATCGCACCATGGAGTTGATTTCGCTGTTTGACAGCGATGCTTTCGCCACCAAGCGCGTACGCCTGTTTGAGGTAAAGAACGGCCGGCCGGCCGACATTGTGAAGGAATTGGACACTGTTTTCAAGGCGTTTTCTCTCAGTGATAAAAGCAGTTCGATCAAATTTTTAGCGGTGGACCGTATCAACACGATCCTCGCCGTGGCCCCCAATCCAGGCGTGTTTGAAGAGGTGGAGCGCTGGCTTAAGAAGCTCGATATTCCGGTGAAGTCTACCGCCGGGGCTACCGACAACTATGTGTTCCGCGTCCGTTACGGGCGCGCGGAAACGCTGGCCATGGCGATCATGCAGCTTTACGGCGGCCTGACCTATGGCTTCGGCATGGGCGGAATGGGTATGGGGATGGGAATGGGGATGGGGATGGGCTATGGCGGTGGAATGGGCATGGGCGGCTTTCCCGGCATGGGATACGGCGGCGGCATGGGCATGGGTGGCGGCTATCCGGGCATGGGATATGGCGGCATGGGTGGGATGGGAATGGGCGGCGGGTACCCTGGCATGGGGTACGGCGGAATGGGAATGGGTGGCGGCTATCCGGGGATGGGATATGGCGGCGCCATGCCGGCCTTTACCGGGACCGGCGTGATGCCCGGCGGCGCGTCCGCCGCCGTTCCACTCACCACCCCGACAGGTACTTCGGCAACAGGCGTCGCACCGGATGCGACCGGATCCTATCTCGGGGCGGCGGCCGGGGCGCAAGGTCTGAAGATCCCGCGAGTGGTTCCCAATCCGTTCGATAATACGCTTCTGATTCAGGCAACACCGAGCGAATACGACCAGATCGTGCGGCTGCTCGAAAAACTCGATGTGCCGCCGCGGCAGGTTTTGATCGAAGCGCGGATCTATGAAGTGTCGCTCACCGGCGCGTTTGCCAGCGGTGTGCAAGCTTTTCTTCAAAAGCGAACCGCCGGCCGGGAGAACAACAAAGGAATCCTGAGCGCGGTCATGGACGGAGCCGCTGTCAGCTTATCCACGGCTCATTTGGTGGGCCAGACCAAGGAGTTGCTGCTGCTGCTTTCGGCGCAGGAAGATACACGGCGGGCGAAGGTGATATCCGCACCTTCCGTAATCGCCACCGACAGCATTCCGGCATTGGTCAATGTCGGCACGGAGGTACCCACGCTCAGTGCCAGCGCGCCCAGCGGAGTGCAGGCGGGAGGGAACACCGTTTTCGCGAACAGCATCACCAACCGTAACTCGGGAGTAACCTTGCAGATTGTGGCGCGGGTGATTCCCAGCGGAATTGTCACGCTGATGATCAATCAGGAAGTGAGCTCTCCGATATCGGCGCCCGCGTCCGCGGCCATTCAGTCGCCCTCGTTTTCCAAACGCAATGTGAATACGCAGGTTACCGTGCAGGATGGAGATACCATTGCAATCGCCGGTATCATCCAGGAAACGGATACTTCCGCGAGCGCGGGTATTCCGCTCTTGAACCGGATTCCGATTTTGGGCGGAGCGTTCGGCAACCGGACGTATAGCAAGGAGCGGACGGAACTGGTGGTGTTCATGACCCCTCGCGTAATCTATGACACCAACGAGATGACGGACGCTTCCGATGAACTCCGAACCAAGTTGAAGCGCCTGCAGAAAATGGTGAAAGAATAACTACGGTTATGGCGCCGCCGGCTCACACACGCATTTCGTACCCCAAGCCTCGCATTCCGGCGATGATGGCATCCCGAATCGCGCCTACTTCTTCGCTGGCCAGGGTTCGGTCTTGGGCGGCTACGGTCAGGCGGAACGAGACGCTCTTGGCATGCTCCGGCAGCGGGGCTCCCTCATACTGACGTAGGAATTGGATGGACTCCAGGTACGGGCCGGCGAAACTGACCGCCTGTTTGCTAAGCTCCCCGACCAGGGCACGCGTGGGAGCGATGACGGAAAGATCGAATGCGCTTTCCGGAAATCTACGAACCGGTTTGTAACGTTTTTCTACGGGTGATAAGTGCTCGATGAGGGCAAGATCCACATCGAGTACGACGGCGCGGCCCTCTACGAAATCAGGATGGAATTCGAACAGTTTGCCCACCGTGTTGCCTTTCCAAATGACGTCGGCCGTGCGGGAAGGGTGCTCGAAACGGCGCGCCGCGGCGGGCTTCAACTCGCAGCCTCGCATCAGGCATTCTGCCAGACGCTTCACTTCGTAAAGTGGCCCGGTCTCCTTTGTGCGCTGATAAATGGCGGCGGTCAGATGGGGGATCTCATCCGGCAGGCTACCGGGCTTTCGATGGATCTCGGAGCCGATCTCAAACAAGCGGAACTGCTCGGCGTGCTTGCTGTTCTCCTGGATGTTCTTCCAGACACCGGGAACCAACGTGCGGCGCAGCAGTGCCTGATCGACGGAGATGGGGTTGGCGACCCTGACGTGAGCGGCAGGATCAAGGTCGAAGCGGCGTACTTCGTCCTCACTGAGAAACGAGTAATTGTAGACCTCGTCGTAGCCTTGCGCGGCAACCAGCTGCCTCACGGCGCGATGAAAGCGGCGGCGGGGATTATCAGGCGGGGGCGCCGCGGGGATGATCGGCGCAGTAGGAGGAATCGTGGCATAACCCACCATGCGGCCGACCTCTTCAACAAGGTCGTCCTTGATGGAAATGTCTTTGGTAGCCCGCCAGCTTGGCACAGCGACGGAGAAGACGCCCGGTTTCGTTTCGGTGACGCCGAACATCAGAGCCTCCAGGATCCGGCGTACTTCGCCGGCTTCCATCGGCCGGCCCAGCTTACGGACGAGCCATTCGAGGGGAAGTTGAATGGGTTCCGATCGTTTCTGAGCAGCCGCCTGCTCCGCGAGTCCGCCGGCCAGGCGGATGCCTGGAGATACGATCTCCAGCAACTCGATGGCACGGGCGAGTCCGCGCACGGTGTTCACCGCATCCTGCGATTTTTCAAACCGCATGGAAGCATCGGTGCGGAGCTTCAGCCGCGTGGAGGTGCGGCGAATGGAGGCGGCGTGGAAGTTGGCGCTCTCGAGCACAATGCGCGTGGTGGATTCGCCGATAGCGCTGTCGCGTCCGCCAATGATGCCCGCCAACGCGATGGGGCCGTTGGCATCGGCAATCACGAGGGCCGCGGCCGTAAGGCCATAGGACTCGTCGTTGAGGGCGGTAATGCGCTCCCCGTCGTGCGCATTCCGGATGTGAATCGTGTTCCCCGCCAGCTTTTCCGCGTCGAAAGCATGCATGGGCTGACCCAGTTCCGCCATGACGAAGTTGGTGACATCGACCAGATTGTTAATGGGGTTTAAGCCGATCGCCCGCAGGCGGTATTGGAGCCAAAGCGGTGAGGGCCGCACGGTGGCGTTTTCGAACACAAGCGCGCTGTAGCGGGGGCAGAGATGGAAGTCCTCGATCTCAACCTGGATGGACGCGGCCCCCCGTGGAAGGCGTTGCAGATTCGCAGGGTCGCGCAAACGCTTCCCAGTGATTGCGGCGACCTCGCGCGCCATCCCGTGATGACCCCACAGATCCGGCCGGTGCGTCAGGGACTTGTTGTCGACTTCGATGATATTGTCCGGCGACAGGTCCAACCCGCCCGTCAGCTCGACGATGCCTTGGTGATCCTCATTCACCTCCAGCTCCGCGCCGCTGGCCAGCATGCCGTCGCTCTCCACACCTTCGATCACGCGTTTGTCGATCCGCCTCCCGGCGAGCGTGACGCCTGACGGGACATAGGCGGTGACGATCCCAGGGCGGCAGTTGGGAGCGCCGCAGACTACCGTGCGACGGCCGAGGGACCCGGCATCGATTACCGCCTTGCGGTTGTGGCCCGGAAGCTGCTCCACAGTAAGCACGCGGGCGGCGACGACACTGGAAAAATGCCTGCCAACGGACTCGACGCCCTCGCATTCGGCGGTTTTGACGGAAATTAGGCCCATCAATTCCAGGGGAGGGGTGTCGAGTCCCTCGACAAGCTCGTGAATCCAGTTATAGGAGAACTTCAAGACATTAGTCCTTGTTGAAACTGACCCAGGAAACGTAGATCGCTGCCTTGCAACTGGCGGATATCATCGATTCCGTAGCGCATCATTACCAGGCGCGTCAGCCCAAGACCGAACGCAAACCCGCCCCATTCTTCGGGATCGATCCCGCCCATGCGGAGCACGTTGGGATGAACGAGGCCGCACGGAAGCAGTTCCACCCATCCGCTCTGCTTGCAAACCGGGCAGCCGCCACCGCCGCAGATCAGACATTGAATATCCAGTTCAAACCCGGGTTCGACGAAGGGGAAATAGCCTGGGCGAAGACGTACAGTGACTTCGCGGCCGAAGATGTGTTTGAGCAGCGTCTTCATGAAATAAAGCATGTGGGCTATGGAGACGTTGCGGTCCACCATCATGCCCTCCAATTGGTAAAACGTGTGATCGTGCGAGGCGTCCACGGCTTCATTGCGGAACGCCCGGCCCGGGGCAATCATGCGCAAAGGTGGACCGAGCCTGGCCATCCCGCGCACCTGCACAGGGGAAGTATGGGTACGAAGACACTGCCCGGGATCGGTGAGCCAAAACGTGTCCTGCATGTCGCGGGCGGGGTGATCGGCGGGAACGTTCAGCGCGTCAAAGTTGTTGTACTCGGATTCCACCTCGGGCCCATCCAGAACGGCGACGCCCATGGAGGTGAAAAGGTCTTCCAATTCCTGCTGGATTTGCGTGAGCGGATGTAACGCGCCGGGGCGCGGGCCGGGCGCGGGCAGAGTGACGTCGATCCATTCCGCCTCCAGGCGCGCCTGGAGTGCATGGTCGGAGAACTCCTGCTGGCGGGCTACGAGGGCGGCTTCAAGCTCGTTTTTCGCGGTGTTCAGGAGTTTACCGATGCGGGCACGTTCGTCCGCGGCTACCTTGCCCATACCCTTGCTGATCTCGGCGAGCGTACCCTTGCGGCCCAGGACTTCGACACGCGCGGCTTCCAGTTCCTCAAGATTGGCGGCGGCGAGAATACGCGCTCGCGCAGAAGTAGCCAGGTTCTGAATTTGTGATTCCAGCATGTGGGGGAAAACCTTTATTCTATCGCGGCGCCGCCGGCCTCCGGCAACAGCCAGTCGAGTCTAATGCATGATGGGGGAGCGGGATGTATGACTCGATCACGTGGATGCTGCGCCGGCAAGGTCACCGCTAAGTGCCAGGCCGTCCGTGTGGTATTTTAGCAGGACAATATCTTGTATTTACGGCAGCTTGTTGTCGTTAGTTTGCTGCTCCCGCTGGCCGGTTGCGGGCGGGATGTAGGCCATTCCATTACTGTGGCGGCGGCGGCGAATCTGTCCGGCGCATTCCAGCAAGTGGCGGCGCGCTTCACCGCGGAATCGGGCGTCGGGGTGGTTTATAGCTACGCATCCACGGCACAGCTTGCGCATCAGGTGGAGGGCTCGGCGCCGTTCGATGTGTTTGCCGCGGCTGACATAGGGCATGTGGACGCATTGGTGGAAAAAGGCTTGTTGCTGGCTGAAACCCGCGCCATCTACGCCAGAGGTCAACTGGCGCTGTGGATTCCCCGTGGCGAGCCCGCGGCTGATGTTTTGGTTCTCACCCATCCATCCATCCGATTTATCGCCATCGCCAAGCCCGCGGCCGCACCCTACGGCCAGGCGGCCGTGGAAACGCTGCACTCTTCCGGGATTTGGGCGAACGTTCAGCCCAAGATTGTCTACGCGGGCAACATCGGGATGGCAAAACAGTTCGCCGCCACCGGAAATGCCGATGCGGCGTTCACGGCCTACTCGCTGCTTCTCGGCGAAAAGGGCACGATTGTGGTAGTGGACCCGAAACTGCACGCACCCCTCGATCAGGCGCTGGCTGTTGTTGCTTCTTCCCGCCAACCGAAAAATGCGCGCCGGTTCGTGGCGTTTGTGCTGGGAAGCGGAGGCCGCAGCATTCTGTCTAAGTATGGATACAAGGTGCCTTGAGCTCCCCAGGGAACCTCCACCAGGAACTTAAAGGTCGAACGTGCCCGGCACATAACAAATGGGGCGGCTGCCTTGTCGCAACCGCCCCGTAGTATCCGCCTATATTCAGGAGGAGGCAGAATCAGCAGAAGTTTAGCGTTCGCGGTTTTTGCCGGCCACTTGCAGATTGTTCGCTACCGAGAAAGCACCTGATACACCGTTGGCCCGCAGATAGGCGATGTTCCTGTCCATTTCGCTGGCGACCACGCCTTCCAGCGTGACGTTGCCGTTGCGGACGATGATGTGGATGCCGGGTATGGCGCCCAGCGCATACCGATTGAGCGCGGGCTGCGAATAGATGGCCCGGTATAATGCCAGTCTCAGCCGGTCGTCAAACGGGGAAAGCGGCAGCACTTCGATTTCATTGTGCACATGGGTGATGCCCGGGATGCTCTTCACCACGTTTTCCGCGCTCGATTTAAGCGTAGGCCGCGTCACCTGACCATAGAGGTGAACTTCGCTCCCATTCACGCGATACGCAAGATTGTCAAAGACGTTGTAAAAAGGAAGCATCACTAATTCGTGACGCACTTTCTCGCCGATGGGCTTTTCAGACTGCCGATTGGCGGTTGCCGCGGGCAATAGCGTCGACATCGCGAGCAGGCCCCCCGTGAGTGCCAAGGCGAGTTTATTGATTGTTTTCATTTTAGCCTCCAGTTTTATTGTTTAACTGCCTACACCTCATCTGACGAACGGCCCGCTTACGAGGTTTCAAACCGTGTAGGCAACATCACCGCCAGTTTGGCCGCATCGTCCGTTAATCTTTCCAGAAGAGCTCGGCGTCGGAGCGCCGGACGTAGTTCGCATCCACGATTAATGGATCCTGCGGCGGAAGAGCCGCCGCGATGCGCGCCACCGCGGCGGCGAGATAGCGGGGTGTCATCGGCAGCAGTTCCACGCCATCGGGCAGTGTCTCCAACCATGTCCGATAGGGCATTACCGTTTCTTCCTGTACAAGATTTCCCGAAGCATCGTAGACCGCCCCGAAAATATCCCCGCGGCGCGCGTCGATCGCCGCGGCCCGCAGCGGCCCTGTCCCAAAGCTCGCGACCGCTCGAAGATTGCTAACCCCAACAATTGGAATGCCCAGCACTTCCGTCAGCCCTTTGGCCGCTGACAGTCCCACGCGAACTCCTGTGAACGACCCGGGCCCCGCCGCGGTGGCGATCCGGCCGATGTCCTCCAAGCTGCAGCGGTGACGTGCCAGGATCTTATCGATCTCATCAAATAAGACATGGCCGAAACCATCCGGAGAATGCAGCGCCAGCTCCTCCACAAGCGTTGTTCCTTCCATCAGAGCCAGGCTTCCCCAGTCGGAAGTTGTATCGATCGCCAGGATAGGATTCGTCATTGGGAGAGACGAAACACCTTGTCCACCGCATACACCTTACCCACCGCGTTGAGAGCATAGAGGCGGATGTTGAAAACAGCGGGGAATATTTTGGCAAGGTGGGCCGGAATTCGCAGCGTACCGTTGGCCCCCGTTCCCAGCACCCGGTAGCCCCGCAACTCGGTCGGCACCTCGCCCGTCCACAGATACCGCATCTCACGGGTTCCTCTGGTCTCGCGCTTAAGCTTGATCGCATACTTCGGCGGCTTGGAAATCTGTAAAGTATCGATCACCGGCTCGATGATTTCAAACGGCATCTTTTGCGGGTTCTGCTCAATCTCCTGCATGACGTTGGGGCGGGACTCGAATTTCCAGGAGCGCATCCCTTCCTTATGTCCGTCCCGCGACAAATGGAGCACCCAATCCTGCGATTTATTAGGAGGCTCGCCCGCCCACTTCTCGCCTTTGAAATCCTTCTTCTCATGGATGAGCTCGCCTGTCACCGGGTTGTACCAATAGACGTCGTAGTTATGTTTCTCGACCAGAATTTCGACGTGATCGGATTTCTCGACATACACGATATACTCAACGCCCGGCAAAGCGAGCGCGCGGCCGCCATCCACATCGTAGTGAGGCTCGAGCTCCCACCAGCGCGTGCGGGCGAAGAAATCGTACCAGCCTGCCATCACTTTGGAGGATGCGGAATCGGGATTCGCAGAATTTAGGATGGCGGATGGATACTGTCCGTTCATGGTGGCATTCCACAGGCGTTTGCGGAAATTGTCCGCCCCGTCGGCTTCCTTGGCGAAGCCGGAGTTCACGAAGGGCGTGGGGAACACGTGATGCTCGATGGCTCCGATGGCATCATCGGCCGATTCATGCTGCACGAAATTCATCCAGCCGTCGGGCAAAGCCGGCGCCGATGTCGCAGTCGTGCCGGTGGAACGGGGATGCTGATAGGGATCCATGCTCTTGATCAGCGTTCCCAAGTCTTTCATCACCGCGCGGCTGTCCGCATAGGATTCGAACTCGGCCATCAATTGCCAGGTGAGATGCATGGCCGCATAACGGGCTACCACGTACCGGAGAAATCGCTCGCGGTCTTTCCAGCCGGGAAAAAGATCCATCAGCTGCTTACCGTCATGCGCCAGCACGAGATCGGTGAAGATCCCTTTTTTACCAAGCGCCAGCATACGCTGATCCAACTGTTGGAAGAAGGCGGGCACCGGCATTTCCGCGGAGGTAAAGGCTCGCTTCTCTTCCCCTGGTTTTCCCAGAACCAGCCCGCGGACGTGATTGAATTTCTGCTGGGAACGGGCTTCCAGGTAGGCTTCGAAAGTCGGTTGCGGCGCGATGGGGAAATCGAGAAAGGTATCGCCCATCCAAAGGTGCGCTTTGCGCGTTTCCGAGTACATCCAGTGATGGACGTTGGCGGGCCGTAAAAAACCAGGATCGGCGGATTCGGTAGCTTGCACCTGGCCCAGCTTGCCGTCGAAACGCTGGAGGTTGCTGGAAATCCGGAAGTCCCAGTTGCCCGCATCGATGGGAGAGAAGCGAATCACCATGCGGCGTCCGCCATCCCAGAATGCCGGCATCAGAATCGTTCGGGCTTTCGGCGAGCGGAGTTCGGCCCGGATGTCCACGCTCACGTATGGGTTGGAATGCGCCGCGGCTTCCTGATCGTTTAGTTCAAAGACAATGTCGCATGGCGTGTACGTGGGCGTGGGGCTGCAGACTTGTTGGGCCAGGCCCGAGGTGACCGCCAAAAATGCCGTGAGAACAATACGCCCAGACATATTCCTAGTGTAGCGTTGGGCCTGTTTGCGAGAATGGCCGCCATGCAAATCCGGGTTGTGCTCCTTTTAAGTAGCGTTACGGCCTTCGGCCAGACGGGATTACGGCCAAGTCGACAGGCCTGAAGAAACACTACTGGGACGGGCGGAACGGAAAGATATTTCTGGAAATCGGGGACAATCGCGAATTCCTGTACGTAACTTCTTTGCCGGCGGGGCTGGGGTCGAACGCTATCGGCTTGGATCGCGGCCGGTTGGGCCGTACGCGCATCGTGCGGTTTGAGCGCGTGGGTGCTGCTGGTGCAACCGAACTACGCATTTCGCGCGATGAGCGGGGATGCCGAGGAGCGCGCGCGGTACGGGGTTTCCGGTAGAGGCCGGGCAGGACGGCCGCGTGCTGGTGGATGCGAGTGCCTTTTCGTTTGCGCGACGTGCATGGGGTGAGTGAAAGCCTGAAAACCACGGAGCTGGGAAGCTACCGTATGGATGCATCGCGAAGCGCGTTCTATCCACCGCGAATCAAAAAAATTCCAAAGAACAACGAGCGGGCTATTCGGCATCAGTTTTTTACGGGGCGCGCTGGTGGAGCGAAGCCTTCGAAGCGGCCGGGCACCGCAACGCATTTTCGAGTGGAGATGATGCCGGAACTCACGGCAGCCGGGCGTGCCCGATCTGGCGGAAGCGTACACCGCTGGCGTCCGGCTAGTAGAGCAGACGGGTGCGGATGGTGCCGGGAACCTCCTCCAAGCGCTTCTTCAAAGACAGCGTGTCTGTTTTTCATCGGTTTCGACGTCAATGACCACGTATCCGATCTTCGCGTTGGTCTGTAAATACTCGGCGGCAATATTGATCTCCTCCTCGGAAAAGATGGCATTGATTCGCGACAAGACGCCGGGTTGATTGCGATGGATGTGCAAGAGCCGGTGCAAGCCAGGGTGCTCGGGCAGGGATACCTCGGGGAAGTTGACGGCACTGACCGTGGAGCCGTTGTCGCTGTACTTGATCAATTTGCCCGCCACCTCGAGTCCGATATTCTGCTGCGCTTCTTCCGTGCTGCCTCCAATGTGCGGCGTGAGCAGCACGTTGTCCATCCCTCTCAGGGGAGAAACGAACTCTTCGGCGGCATTCTTCGGTTCGTAGGGAAATACGTCAATGGCGGCTCCCGACAAATGCTGTGACTTCAGGGCGGCCACCAGGGCATCGACATCCACTACCGTCCCCCGCGAGGCGTTGATCAAGCGCGCCCCCGATTTCATTCGGGCCAATTGCGCTTCCCCGATCATGTGCAAAGTCTGCGGGGTTTCGGGGACATGGACGGTCACCACGTCGGCGATCTGCAGAAGGTCATTCAGCGACGTGACGGCGCGGGCATTTCCTAACCCGGCGTAGCCGGAACCAAAGAGGTCCGGGTATGATGCCGGAATGGGCATCGAGCTACTGACGGAGCGACTCTCAGATCAGATCGCCGGAGTGCTGAGCTGTTGGGATCGGGTGTTGATCTTCGGCACGCTGC
>DATLCW010000082.1:0-9300 GCA_035526195.1 Bryobacteraceae bacterium | reverse complement strand
ATGCTGTGGTGGATCGCTTTCTTCAACTACGCGGACCGGCAGGCTATTTTTTCCGTATTTCCGCTGCTGCAGAAAGAGATGGACCTGAGTAACACGCAGCTTGGCCTGTTGGGCTCTTCGTTTGCCTGGGTTTACGGATTGGGTGCGCTATTCGCCGGGACAGTGGTGGATCGCATCCGTAGAAAGACGGCGATTCTTGGAGGCCTGCACGCCTGGAGCGTCATCTGCATGGCAACCGCGTTGTCGCAGAACTTCAAGCACCTGGTGTTTTTTCGCGCTGCCGAGGGGTTGGGCGAGACGTTTTATTTCCCCGCTTCCATGTCACTGTTGAGCGACTACCATGACAAATCCACACGTTCGCGCGCTATGGGCTTTCATCAGACGAGCGTATATCTCGGGACCATTGGAGGCGGCTTCTTCGCCGGACTAATCGGGCAGTATTACGGGTGGCGGCTATCTTTTGTGGTGTTCGGGGTGTTGGGTATTGCGCTGGGACTGTTTCTGTCGCGATTTTTAAAAGAGCCGGCGCGCGGTGCATCGGAAGCAATCGTCGCGGGCAAACCGCTGAGCATCGGAGCATTTATGGGCTACGCGTGGCGGACCAGGACGATACGCATCCTGCTGCTGGCCTTCGTGTGTACGAACTTTGTAGCCACGGTGATGTTGTCGTGGATGCCGAAATTCCTTTACGATAAGTTTCACCTGAGCCTCGCCATGGCGGGATTGACGGCGACCTTGTTCCTGCAGCTGGCGAGCATGATTGGATCGCCGGTTGGTGGCTGGCTGGCGGACGTGATGCGGCGGAGAACTCCCGGCGGGAGAATGATGATCCAAGCGATCGGTGTGTTTGCGGGCGCGCCGTTTGTGATGTCCTGCGGAGCCACGCAGTCGATTCCGGTACTGATTACGGCGCTCATGGGATGGGGCTTCTGCAAGGGTTTATACGACGCCAATATCTTCGCTTCGGTGTTTGAAGTGGTGCGTCCGGAGGCTCGGGGGGCGGCGGCGGGACTGATGAACACCGTAGGATGGCTGGCCGGCGGAGGCACCGCGCCGCTGATCATTGGCATTCTCGGCGACAATTACGGATTGAGCTTTGCCATTTCCATCACCGCGATTGTATACCTGGCCGCGGGAGGATTGCTGCTGATCGGCATCTTCCGCTACGTTGAGAAGGACGTTACATGCTTATCCCGATCTTCCACGCGTTGACCCTGCTGTCCGGAGCCCAAATGGCCGGCGACAGCGAATTACTCATCCTGTTAAAGGGCGCTAACGCGCTGGCCTTTTACACTTCGGCGGGCAAAGAGATCTCCCGAACCCCTGTCCGCGACCATCCGCATGAAATGGTATTCTCTCCCGACCGCCGTTTTTTATATACGACCGATAACGGCACCATGCGAATCGAGCAGGAAGGCACGGGAGGCAACTATGTGTCGATTATTGACGTGGCGGCAAGAAAGAAAGTTGGCGAAATCCACTTGGGAGCTTTTCGCCGTCCCCATGGGATTGATATCGATCGCGCCACCGGCCGGCTCGTCGTCACAACGGAGCTGCCGGATAAACTCCTATTGATCGATCCCAAGTCGAAGAAGATCGAGCGCACCTACGATACCAAGGGAAAGACAGCCCATATGGTGGTGCTCGGTCCGGGCGCGAAGACCGCGTTTGTGAGCCACTCGAATTCCTCCAATGTGGCGGCGATCGATCTGGCTTCGGGCGATGTGAAACTACTACCCACGGGGGCCCGTCCGGAGGGCAGTGTGCTCGCCGTCAATGGGAAACAAGTATACGTGACCAACCGCGAGGCGGCCCGCGTGACGGTGATCGACGCGGAGAAGAAAGCGGTGCTGGGGAATCTCCACACCTGTAAAGGACCGGTTCGTATTTCCCGAACTCCCGACGACCGGACGATCGCTTACGCCTGCATGCATGATGAAGTGGTGGAGTTCGCCGATCCCTCGACGATGAAGGTTAAGGGACGAACCGAGAAACTGCCCGGTCCGCTTGTTTCGCTTACCATCTCGCCCGACGGCAAGTATGCGTTCGCGTCGGCGGAGGAGCGCGACATCGTTTACGTCATCTCGATTGCTGACCGCAAGGTGGTGCGAACGATTGCGCTGCCCAAAGGATCGCATCCGGATCCTGTTTTTGTTTTGCGTTAGACAACTTATGAAATTTTTATTTTGCGCTGTCCTGTTATGCACTTCATTTCCTATATGGGCCGATCAGGTAGTGATGAAAAACGGGGACCGGCTCTCGGGCCTTTTGATAAGATTTGACGGCAAGAATCTGACCATTAAGTCGGAGTTCGCGGGGAATGTGGTGATTCCCTGGGAGGCGATCACCGATGTGCAGACAAGCAATCCCATGTTCATTGGTTTGGAAGATGGGCAGGTGGTGGTGGGTACCATGAGCAGTGACAATGGCACGTTCACCATTCAGACCAAGGATGCGGGCGCGGTCAGTACGGCGCGCACGAGCGTGAAATCGATCCGCAATAAGGACGAAGAGGATACGGCGCAACGTCAGATCGAGCGGCTGCGAAGTCCGCGGCTGGTGGATCTTTGGACTGGATTTGTGGACCTGGGTTTCGCGCAGTCAACGGGCAACGCCATCACCTCCACGATCAACACCAGCGCCAACGCGACCCGCGCGACCAACCGTGACAAGATCAACGCTTACTTCACCTCCATCTATTCGAAGAACAACACAACGGGAGTTGCCATTCTCACCGCAAACCTGATGCGCGGTGGAGTCCGCTACAGCCTGGATGTGAGCAAGAAAGTGTACGTAAGCGGATCGAGCGACCTCGAGTTTGACGAGTTTCAGAAGCTGGATCTGCGTTTCGCGCCCGCCGTCAGCTTCGGGCATCACACGATTAAGAACAAGAACACGGTGTTCGACGTTTTTGGCGGTGGATCTTTGAACAAGGAGTTCTTCGCCACTGGCCTCCGCCGAAGTTCGGGCGAGGCTCTGTTTGGGGATGAGTTGTCGCACAAATTGTTCGGCGGCGTTACGGTGGTGCATCAGAAGATGATTTTCTTTCCCAACCTCACCAACCAGGGACAGTACCGGTTCAACTTCGATTTCTCCCAGGCCACCACTCTTCGCAAGTGGCTGGCGTGGCAGATCACGTTCTCGAACCGGTTCCTCAGTAATCCGCTGCCGGGGCGTAAGACGAACGACTTGCTGATTACGACCGGGTTCCGAATTACATTTGCACCTTAGAAATGGTACATCGTGAGTGCCGCGGCGTCGCGCATCAGGACCTATCTTCAGGTCGCCGGTTTTCATCCCATAGGAATAAATACGCACCGGCACCTGGCGCTTGCATTGGCCTCTCCATCCCAAGTCCATTTGAGGCTCTCGTTCTGATATGGAGCGACCAGTCCACACCTTTATGTACTGTTGACGGGTAACGTTCTGAATTCAGGCCGGATTTCTTCCGCAGGAGGAAGTCCGGCCTTTTCCTTTTTCTGCCCAAGCTTCCACGAAGTGTTCCCGCCGGAACCGCCCGTCGCAGAGATGTCCCGGCCACAACGGCGCGCAGCGGACAAGGGCGCGCCGCTTTTGGGCGCGGCGCAGCGAACCCTTGCCAGCAAGCACCGTTGTTATCGGCGCTGCCGTCCAGAAAAACATAGACGATTCGACTAAACTGCTGCCGTGAGTTTGTGCTGCTTTTCGGTTCCCTGGCAATCGCCCAGACGAAGCCGAGCAATTCCGTCCCAGCAGCAGAAACCCGGTCACATTCGGCCGATGCTGATAGGCCCACGCCGCTTCCATCACTACCCTCCGCAGATGCGCATTGCCGGTTTTGGTAATCGAGCCACGCTGGATGCGGTTGCCGCTGGAATTTTCCCGCGCAACCAGTCCGCTATAGCCCATCAGCTGCCGCGGATTTTCAAAACGCGATAGCGATCCCAGTTCCGAAACGATGGGCGCCGCCGTGGTTTGCGTCACACCACGCAGAGCTTGCAGCGCCTCAATTACAGCTCGAATCTCAGCCGGCGCTTCTGCACGGCCTCGGTCTATGGCATTGTCCAGCCATCACAATGCGACCGGCCACGTGTTCCACTTCGTCCGTGTAGTCGGCCAGCGTTGCCTCCAGCGCCGGCTCGCTGAAACGCACGTGGCTCTTGATCCACTCTAGACGCTGTTTGGTCCATGCTTTCCTCCCTTCCCGCCGCTGGCCGTGGCGCCGCAGACATTTACCCAGCCGATGCCGCGCCCGCAACCGAGAAGCATCGAGTTGAGCACATGGTTGTTGGATGCAGCGCTCCCATACATGGGCGGCCCAGGGGAGCAAAGGCCAGAGCGGCCCGCGCAATTAGCGAGAGGAAGGCAGCCGACACATAAACATTCCTCGGAGTGCATGGCCTAAAGAAATCATCCAGCGGGGCCGATCTCCAGGGAGTTCCCTGAAATCCATTCGTTACGGGAGGTAGGCGCTCTATGCTGCGGCCATTGCTTCTTCCGTTCCTGATCCTGTTCCTGGTCTATCGAACGAGCCAAGCGCAACGTTACCCACTCACGTTCCTCCGCGGCTCAACGGAAGCGGAGCAACTCGAGTTAATTGAGCACCAGGTCGACACGATTCGCAAACTTCAGCAAATGGATAACTTTCTGCAGCTCTATCCCACGCATCGCGCTGTGAGTTACCTGCTCGAGTGGCTGCAATCCTATTACGCACGGAATAACAAGCCCGACAAGGTGCTGCAATACGGAGCCCGGTTGCTGACGCTTCATCCCGAAGATTTCGATGCCGTTTACCGCATGCATCAGGCAGCCGGCCAAAAACAAGATCCGGTGTTAATCCAGGAGTGGGAGGCCCGTTTGCTGGACCTGTCGGAGAAACTGGTAAGCGCGCCACAACCGGCGGGTCTGGACACCACCGTCTGGAAACAGAGTGTCGAGGTCGCCAAAGGCCTGTTAGCGACGCGGGAGCATGAGCAGTTCACCAGAGCTCTGGATGCATCCGGCGCTAAAAACAGAGCCCAATTGCTGGAGGAATTTCTCAGGAAGTATCCCGATTCGCCATACACCGGCCAGGCGATGCCGCATCTGATGAATGCCTATCGCTCCACCGGAGATGCCGCCAAGGCACAGGCAGTGGGCGAAAAACTTCTGTCGCAGAATCCCAACGACCCGGATGTGTTGCTGGTCAACGCGCAAATGCTTCAGGAGCGCCGTCAGCATCCACAGAAGATCCATAGCTACGCCACCCGCGTGTTGAACGTCGTCAACCGCCCAAAGCCAGCCAATTATAGCGACGTTGAATGGGAGAAGCGGAAGGCCTATTACCTCGGATCGGCGCACCTGCTGATTGGAAACCTGTATGTCGCCCAAAACAATTACGCGCAGGCCGACAAGTCTCTGCGCCAAAGCCTGGCATACATGAAGGGTACGGAACAAGTGGAAGCCGCCATCCTTTTCTACATCGGCTGGGCGAATTACCACCTGGAAAACTACCGCGAGGCGGCCGTCTTCTTCCGTCAGTGTACCGTGATGGCGGGACCGTTTTCGGAACAGGCGAATCGCAATCTGAGCGCGATGAAAACAGAGCGGCGGCTGGTCGAATAGACGATTAAAGCTGGCGTGGCCGGAAAGTTACGGCTCCTTCTGATGCGGATGAAACCGTTGCGCAGTACTTTGCGAAGACGCCTGTTTCATAGCGCGGAGCCGGGGCCTTCCAGTTCTTCATGCGGCGCGCAATTTCTTCGGGAGCCACTTCCAGATCAATACGGCGGTTCGCGATGTCGATGGTAATCATGTCGCCCTCTTCGACAGCGGCGATGGGACCGCCGGCAGTGGCTTCCGGCGCCACGTGGCCAACCATGAATCCGCGAGTGGCTCCTGAGAAGCGGCCATCGGTGAGCAGGGCGACCTTGTCCGAAAGGCCGGCGCCGACAATGGCTCCGGTGACGCCGAGCATTTCTCTCATACCCGGGCCGCCGCGCGGCCCTTCATAGCGGATCACCAGGATGTCGTTGTCCTTGATCTTGCCGCCCGTCACCGCCGTCATGGCGTCCTCCTCGCAACCAAACACGCGAGCTGGGCCGCGCTGGCTGGTACGCTCAATGCCAGTCACTTTGATGACGCAGCCTTCGGGCGCAAGCGAGCCGCGGAGGATGACGAGCCCGCCACTTTTTTTCAGGGGCTGGGAGAGCGGCTTGATGACATCCTGATTGGGAGTCTCTTTCGCTTCGGCGGATTCCTCCGCGAAGGTGCGGCCGGTGATGGTGATACAGGCTCCATGCGCGAAGCCGCCATCCAGCAGGCGTTTGGCGATGACGGGAATTCCGCCCGCGTGGTGCACATCCACGGCGACGTATTTACCGGCGGGCTTAATATCCACCAGCAGAGGCGTTCGCTGGCTGATCGTCTGGAAGTCGTCGATTTCGAGCGCCACTCCCGCTTCGCGCGCCATGGCGAGAAGGTGAAGGACGGCGTTGGTCGATCCGCCGGACGCGGCAACCGAGGCGATCGCATTTTCGAAGGCCTCGCGGGTGCAGATGTTGCGCGGCTTTAGATCCTTGCGGACGGCTTCCATCATCCACTTGCCGCACTGCCTGCTGATTTCATCTTTGGCGGGATCCACTTGCGGCGTGGATGCCGTGCCAAAGGGAGAAAGGCCAATCACTTCCATCACGGTGGCCATCGTATTTGCCGTGAACTGGCCGCCACAGGCGCCAGCGCCAGGGCAGGCGGCGTTCTCGATGGCGAGGAGCTCGGCATCGCTGATTTTGCCGGAAGCATTCGCTCCCACGGCTTCAAACACGTCCTGAATGGTCAGGTCCCGCCCGTGGAGCTTGCCGGGCAGGATGGATCCGCCATAAAGAACCAGGCCGGGGATATTCAGCCGGAGAAGGGCCATGGCGGCGCCGGGAATCGTCTTGTCGCAGGCCACCAACGCGATGATTCCGTCGAACATGTAGCCGCGGGCACAGAGTTCGATGGAATCGGCAATCAGGTCGCGGCTGACAAGCGAGGCTTTCATGCCTTCCGTGCCCATGGTGATGCCATCGCTGATGGCGATGGTATTGAACTCCATGGGAGTGCCTCCGGCGGCGCGGACGCCTTCCTTTACTTTGACTGCCAGTTCGCGCAGATTGAAATTGCAGGGCATAGTTTCAATCCACGTATTGGCAATGCCGATGATGGGCTTTCTGAGATCCTCATCGGTAAAACCGACGGCCTTGAACATGGCACGGGCGGGGGCGCGGTCGCGGCCCTGGGTGATCGTGTAGCTGCTTAGGGGCATGAACTGTTTAGTTTACCGTGGATCGGGGGTCGAGAGACGTAGAAGCTGCGGGAGAACCGCCAAGCCAAATTGGTCCAGATCGGGATTGACACGATGCGTCCGGGAGGATGCGGTATGTGGTGGGCCCTGATGGATTCGAACCATCGACCAACGGATTATGAGTCCGCTGCACTAACCGCTGTGCTAAGGGCCCAAGTTATTTACTATCAGTGTTTTACAAGTTTTGAAGCAATCGGCAAAACTGGCGCTGTGCCCGAATCTGTGCCCACCCCGTGCAACGTGCCCGCATTCTGCTTCTCCAGTTTCTCGATCGCCCGCTCCATCGCTTCCGAAGAGGGATGGACATATCGTTGGGAAACGGTGATGCTGCTATGACCGGCAATCCGCATAATGGTGAACGCGTCCACTCCAGCCTCCCCGAGACGGGTCAACATGGTGTGACGTAACGAATGTAGCACGAAAACCGAAGGCAACTTCACGGTCTCGCGCGCCTTCTGATGAAGCCTGTTGAGGTACGTGCCGAGGTAGGGCACTGCATTCACCGTGCTGAATACCAAAGGCGTCAACGCCGACGTTCTACGCGCTTCGAGCATCGCCCTCACCCTTCCCGTAAGGCTGACGGTCCGCTTCGCATTCCGCGTCTTGCCGTCGCGAACCTGGAGATACCCGTACCTGGCTCCTACGCCGGGCTCCAGGTGCATGTCGCGCCATTCAAGCGACAGTGCCTCGCCCAAACGCAATCCCGTATCGAGGATCATCACTCCGATGTCGTGCAGCGGTTGGGGCGTTGCAGCCAGATAGTTCTTCTCCTGGTCCTGGTTCAGAACAAACTCACGGATCGGCTCGCCCGGAAGTAAGCGGATGCGCGGGACGCGGTCGATGATCTTCCACTCCTGGGCAAGGCGTAGCGCCCGGCGCAACGTGGCGAGTTGCCGGTTTACCGTGACTACACCCACCTTGCTGCGCCGCTCTTGCACATATCCCTCAATGAGCGACTCGTCAATCTCGTCGAGCCGCGCGGATGCGATGGGTCCGTACTCCAATACTCGCTTGAGCTTTTCTTTGTAGAACGCAATCGTCCGAGGTTTGTTGGCACAGCGTATCTCGATGGCCTGTGTGAATCGATCCTTGAAGCCTGCGAAGGTGGGCACCGCGGCCCTGTCCTTGATACCAACCTCACCTTTTGCCAGTTGAGTTTTTCGGGCAGCCTCGATCTGCTCGGCGGTGCGCTTGTTCGTCTGTCTCGTGCTCTCCCGAATTAGCTCACCGCTGAAGGTGAACTTGAACCACCACGTTTTCCCGCGTCGGTAAACCATTATTCCCCCTACCCTACTTTCACTTCTGTCTTCTTGCCGCTGCCCTTTGGACGGCCGCCCTTTTTGCCGTTCTCCCGAGCAATTTTCTGAAGCCGCTCGAGCCCGAACTTTTCAAGCCGAGCTTCGTAACTGCGTTTCCCCAGGAAGGAAGCAAATTTTTGAATCTCCTGTTTCGTCATGTGAGTATCCTAAGCTGTTTCGGATTTATATGCAAGACTTACACCGCCTTTATTTTGGGAGTCGGCGTCATATGCGCCGCTTATAGTCCTGCGAGCCCCGCGCCCGAGCCTGAACTTTCGAGGTGAGTTAACTATAGTTAATACGACCCAAAACCTGCCAGTTCCTAAGGGTTCTCGGGAGAGATGACGGGGAGGACATCCCCGAGGCAGACGCGGTAGTGCCCTTTTTTCCCGTAGGCCCGGAGCTTACCTTCGCGGATCCACTTGCGGATAGTGTCCTGGTGGATTCCGCTGGCGTAGGCGGCACCCCGGACGGACATGATCCGTGTAGGGTCGAAAGACGGCAGCTTGCTGAAATCTCCACCGGGCCGGTAATGCTCGCTCCTTGTCACGTTAGCGTTCCTCCTGGGCAAATGGGTCGATCACGGCCTCGGGGTCCAAGCCGCGAATGTAGCGGCCGACGCGCTGGAGGACCAGCAGTTCCAGATTGGCGGCGGCGGTCAGGTACTGAACGTGGGCCTGCTCGCGGGCCCGTTGTTCG
>DATLCW010000081.1:0-51380 GCA_035526195.1 Bryobacteraceae bacterium | reverse complement strand
CTCGCCATCATTCTCTCCATCCTGAATACCCTTCGTCTCCCCAGGGCAAAGCGCAAACAGCCCCGAAACACCTCTCCCCGCACGAACGAACCAACCACCATCTTCGAATTTCCCGTCTTTAACTTCCATTTACCCGAATTCTTCGCCTGGCTTTCGATCCTTACCAAAGCCGATCCGGATCGCCCGGCCCAGGACGCCCCTCATGAGCACCAGTAAACCGGACCCGCTCGCACCCGGAGTACATCTGCCCTTATGCCCATGGGACACTGAAGGTTCCCGGACTGCACATTACCGGCAAGGAGCCGAACGCTTGGGCGGAACATCAGGACATCTGGACAGAGTTGGAGCTGCTCGCGTCGGCGTGAGGCAGTGCGTGGACCAACTCGTCTTTAATCCCGACCGGGCCGCGCCCGTTTTAGGCAGGCGGTTTCCCATGGAAGGCGACGTACGCAGGCCACTCCCTTATGGTCGTGGCTCGGTAAGGGGCTGATTGCAAGAGAACGGCTCGATGCAAAAACCTATCTTCATTGGCGGAACCGGGTCCCATGCTGGAAAAAGCTGGATGACCACCGCGATCTGCCGCTGGCTGAAACGCCGCGGCGTACACGTAGCGCCTTTCAAAGCGCAGAACATGTCCCTCAATTCCTACCCTTGCCGGGAAGGCGGCGAGATCGGGCGCGCGCAGGTTGTGCAGGCGGAGGCGTGCGGGCTGGAACCGTCGTCCGACATGAACCCCATACTGCTGAAGCCGAATTGCGATACGGCCAGCCAGGTGATTTTGAATGGCAAGGTGTGGCGCAACCTTCCCGCCCGCGAATACTACCAGCATTTTCCGTTTCTGCTCGAACAGGTGTTGGCGGCGTTCGAGCGGCTGCAATCGCAGTATGAAGTGGTGGTGATGGAAGGTGCGGGGAGCATCAGTGAAATCAACTTCCGCAGCGTGGATTTAGTGAACCTCGGCCTCGCCCGGCGTGTAGGCGCCAATGCCCTGCTGGTGGCCGACATCGACCGGGGCGGCGTTTTTGCATCGATCACGGGCTCCTTTTGCCTGCTCGAGCCAGCGGAGAGGCAGATGGTTCGCGCGTTCGCTATCAATCGCTTTCGCGGAGACCTCAGCCTGTTTGCGGAAGGCGCGGGCATTCTTCAAAACAAAACAGGCGCGAAATGTCTTGGCGTGTTTCCCCACCTGAAGGACGTGCGCATTGATGAAGAGGACAGCGTCAGTCTGGAAGAGTGGCCATCGCCTACCGGTTACGGCGCCGGAACCGCCATCCTGAAGTTTCCCCACACCTCCAACCTCACCGACTTCCAGCTGTTACCCGGCGCGCATCTGGTGGAACGTCCATTGGCGCGCCAGTTCACCACCGTGATCCTGCCGGGATCGAAGAACACGCTCTCAGATCTGGCCTGGATGCGCCGCCGCGGTCTCGATGGCTGGGTGCTGCGGCAGCACGCGCAAGGCGCGCGCATCATCGGGATCTGCGGCGGGTACCAGATGATGGGAGAACGGATCGAGGATCCACATGCGCTGGAATCGGATGAGGGATCCGCCGAAGGTCTCGGCCTGCTGCCGTTGCACACGATCCTGGCGCGCGAAAAGACCACGCGCGTGGTCGATGCCCGCACCCTATCCGGAATCGGGTTTCGCGCTTACGAAATTCACCTCGGCCTCACCATCGGACGCAATGGACTCCCTCCGTTCGCCCTGATTAACGGGGAACCGGAAGGCATCGAGCATGGGCGGTGCGTGGGAACATACCTTCACGGCGCTCTGGAAAACCCGCGGGTGCTGGGCGAGTTGCTCGGCCAACCCGCGCCGCAGCCGCCCGATAAAGAAGCAGCCTACGAGCAGCTCGCGGACTGGTTCGATCAACATGCCGATATCCGCCTCTTCGAGCAGCTCTACCTATGATCAGACTCGCCGTTCTTTTCATGCTGGCGCCCGCGCTCATCGCTCAGCAGCGAATTATTTCCACTACCCCGAGCATCACGGAGATCCTGTTCGCCCTGGGTCTGGGCGACCGCGTGGTGGGTGTCTCCACGTTTTGCCGGTATCCCGAGCAGGCGCGGAAGCTACCGAAGATCGGGACCTTTCTCGATCCGCATCTGGAAACCATGCTCCAGCTACGGCCGGATCTGGTGATTGTGCAGAATAACCCGGTGCGGCTGGCGGAGCGGTTGCAAGCGGTGAAGCTTCGAGTGCTTGAGGTGAATAATGAATCGATGGAAGGCGTCCACCGCACCATTATTGAGGTCGCGGAAGCGGCGGGAGTACCGCAAAAAGGGCGCGACCTGAGCGCACGCATCGAGGCCGATCTACGCCAGATGAGGGAACGCACCGCCAAGCTCCCCAAACGCAGAGTGGTGTTCATTGTAGGACGCACCCCGGAAACTCTGGATGGATTGATCGCGGCCGCCAAAGGGTCGTACCTCTCGGAATTGCTGGAGGCGGCGGGCGGAATCAATATTTTCCATGACGCGATCAGCGCGTATCCAAAGATCGCCCACGAGGAGTTGATCGCCCGGAACCCGGAAGTACTGATCGATATGGGGGACAGCACGCACCGCGGCGAGTCTCTGTCCGATGCGCATAAGAAGGCGACCCTGCAGTTGTGGAAGACACGCTTTCCGCTGTTAAGGGCGGTGAAAGAAAATCAGGTGTACCCGATCGCCGATGACCGTTTCGTGGTGCCGGGCCCGCGAATGGCGGAAGCGGTGCGGCTGTTTGCAACCATGCTCCATCCAGGTGTTCGATGGAATTGAGAGACGCGGGATACAGCTATGGGGCAACTCGCGTCCTGGCCAATGTCTCGGCGAAGTTTCCCGCAGCCGCGCTCACGGCGATTGTCGGCCCCAATGGATCGGGCAAATCGACACTGCTGGGAATCTGCGCGGGGCTGCGGCCAACCTATGAGGGGCATTGCAGCTATAAGGAACGGGAAGTTCGCGGATGGAATCGCCGCGAGTTCTCGCGTGAGGTTGCCTTCGTTCCACAGAGCCTGCAGATGGAGTTTCCCTTCACAGCGGAACAGGTGGTGCTGATGGGCCGCGCGCCCTATGGGGATGGGCTGTTTGAAACTGAGGAAGACCTCGAAGTCGCGGAGGTTTCCATGAAGCTCACAGACTGCCTCGACTTCCGCCATCGCGACTTCCGGGCCCTTAGCGGCGGGGAACGCCAACGCGTGATCCTGGCGTCGGCACTGGCGCAGAAGCCCAGAGTCCTGCTGCTGGACGAGCCCACCACGTTTCTTGACCTGAAGCATCAGTTGCTCATTTACAGCCTGCTGCGCAATCTGCGGGAAGACGGGATGCGGGTGGTGACGGTGACGCATGACCTGAACCTTGCCGCGACATTCGCGGATCACGTCCTGGTGCTCCATCAGGGCCGCCAATGGTCCTACGGTCCAACCAAAGAGGTCCTCACCCCGGATATGATTCAGCAAGTCTTTGAAGTGCCTTGCGCCATGAGGGGAGGCTGGATCACGTATGGCCAACACGCGTAGAGTGGACACGATCACGCCCGCGCGATTCCTGAAAGTGATGGGAGTCTGCGGGCTGATTTATGTCGCGGTGCTGGCGGCAACCCCATGGATCGGCTCCACGCACATCGACCTGGAGAAAGTGATGGCCGGCATTTCGCCGGACGCCGAGATTTTCTTCCAGGCCCGGCTCCCGCGGGTGCTTCTTTCGGCACTGGCCGGAGGCGCGTTATCCGTAGCCGGTGTGCTATTTCAGGCGCTGCTGCGGGACTCGCTGGCCGACCCCTACACGATGGGCATCTCTAGCGGCGCGTCGCTGGGAGCGGTGCTCGCAATCTGCTTCGGATGGCGTGGTTCGAGTGGGCTTCCGGCGGCCTGGATTGCCGCCCTGGTGGGGGCCGGACTCGCATTGTCGATGGTAATCGGGCTGGCGTCCCACGGCCGGCGCGTATCGTCATTCTCGCTGCTGATGAGCGGCGTTACCGTAAATACCATGGCAATCGCCGTCATTCTGCTGCTGCAGAGTATCGCCACCTTCGGCCAGTCTTTCGCCATCAATCGCTGGCTGATGGGGAGCATTGAATCGGTGGAGTATTCCACCATCGCCATGCTGGCGGGGATTGTGGCGCCGCTGGTGCTCTATACCTGGCGCGGCGCGCGCAGTTGGAATCTGATGGCCGCCGGAGAAGAATGGGCCGCCACACGAGGAGTCGACACGACACGCTTCCTTTGGACGGGGTTCCTGGCGGGGTCGCTCATCACCGGCTCCGTGACGGTGATTACCGGTCCGGTCGGGTTTCTAGGGCTGATCGTTCCGCATGCGTTACGGCTGTGGTTCGGGGGCGACCACCGGCTGCTGCTGCCCGCTTCGTTTCTGCTGGGAGGCGCGTTTCTCGCCGCTTGCGACACCGTCGCGCGCACGATTCTCGCGCCGGTGGACATCCCGGTGGGTGTGATCACCGCGATGTTGGGCGGGCCATTTTTCCTGCTGCTTTTGCGTACCAGGCAGAAGAGGTATTTTCTATGATCCTCATCGGGGGCGGAAGCCGCAGCGGGAAGACGCGGTTCGCCCTCAATCTATCCAGAAAGTACGGGACGCGCCTGGCTTACGTGGCGACGGCGGAACTCCTGGATGAGGAAATGCAGGGGAGGGCGGCGAGGCACCGTGAGGAACGGGGATCGGCCTTCGTGACGATTGAAGAGCCGAGGAATCTCGCCACTCTGATCGAGCAACAAGGCGGCAACTTCGATGCGATGGTGGTGGACTGTCTTACACTCTGGCTGAGCAACGTGATGCTCTCGACACCTGCGGAGCCGCCTGAGGCCTCCACGCGATTGCTCTGCATCACCGCGGCCCGCGCCGCAACACAGATCATCTTCGTGACGAATGAAGTGGGCTGCGGCATTGTTCCAGACAATCAGCTCGCCCGCGAATTTCGCGACCACGCCGGTTGGCTCAACCAGGCCATCGCGGAACAATCCACCGAAGTGTATTGGATGGCGTTCGGCTGTCCGCTCAAGGTGAAGGGATGAGACGGCTGTTGGGGGCTATCCAGTTTCTTACGGTGCTACCCGTGGGGGCGCGTACGGCAACGCCAGGTGAATCGGCGCTGTTCTTTCCCCTGGTCGGAGCAGGTCTGGGATGGCTGGGGGCGCAATGGCTTGGCATGCTGAGTCCATGGCTCGGCAGTACGCTGGCAGCGCTGCTCATCCTCGTGTTCTGGGCGCTGGTGACGGGCGCGCTGCATGAAGACGGCCTGGCCGATGTGGCCGATGCGATCCGCGCGCATCGCTCTCCCGAGCGCATGATTACCATTCTAAAAGACAGCCGCATTGGAGCTTTCGGGGCGCTGGCGCTCATTCTAGTCGTAGCCATCCGCTGGCAGGCAATCGTACGGATGCCCGCGGCCCCGGTAGCGGAACTGGCCGCCTGCCTTGCGGTGTCCCGTGCCGCGATGGTGGGACAGGCGTTCCTCTCGCGTCCGATCGGGGAGGGGATGGGAGCGGCATTTGCCAGCCGTCTCTCGACTTGGACCGCATCCATCGCGATTCTGCAAGGCATCGCCGCCGCCTTTCTGCCGGGGCTGAGGGTGGGACTCGTATTGGTCTCCGGGGCGGTGTTTGTGACCTGGGTTCTGTACCGCTGGTTCGATGCCAGGCTCGGCGGAGTGAACGGCGACTGTCTGGGTGCCACTTGTCTGATGGTGGAAACATTCTCTATGATTCTTGTTTCATGCCGCAATTGCTACTGGTAAGACATGGCGAGCCCGAGCTAACGGGCACGTTGTTGGGACGAAAAGATCCCGCGCTCAGCGAGGAGGGGCGGCGCGCGGCCCGCCTCGCGCTCGGCCGGCTGGAAGGCGCGTTCGCCTACGTGAGCCCGCTGAGACGGGCCCAGGAAACAGCCGCGTTTCTGCCCGAATCCATTCCTCGAGTTACGCTTCCGGAGCTGGCGGAGATCTGCCTCGGGGAATGGGAAGGATTGAAATGGAGCGAAGTGGAAGAGCGCTGGCCGGAGCTCGCGCAACAAAAGCTGGAACGGTGGCTGGACGTACCGGCGCCTGGCGGAGAAACGCGCCAGCAGGTTTTCGCCCGCGCGGCTACCGTGATCGAAAGGATTCGCCTCGGACCGTTACCCGCCATCGTCGTGGCGCATCACGGCATCAACTCCGTGCTTAGTGAACTTGCCTCCGGATGCGATCCGCATGTGCACAAGCAGGCCTATTGCGAAGTCATCTGCCATGAGTTTTGAAGCGGTGCAGAGGAGGCTCGATTCACTGACAAAGCCGCCGGGAAGCCTCGGCCGGCTGGAAGACATTCTGCTCACATACGCGTGGATCACGGGAAAGGAGCCTCCCGTTCAACCCCGTCTCGCCGGTTATGTGTTTTGTGCCGATCATGGCGTGGTGGCGGAAGGAGTGAGTGCCTGGCCCTCCGCGGTGACTCGCCAGATGGTACGGAATTTCGCCGCTGGCGGAGCGGCGATCAACGTGCTGTGCCGGCATTATGGCATTGAGCCGTTCATCATCGATATGGGTGTCCAGGGCGAACCGGTCCCGGGGGTGCGGGATTTTCGCATCGCGCCAGGTACCCGCAACTTCGCGCAAGAGCCCGCCATGACGGCGATGCAGGCGCAACAAGCCATCGACGTTGGAAAAGGCCTGGCAATGGAAGCTGCGGGTAACTTCGATCTTCTGCTCTGCGGAGAGATGGGGATCGGCAATACGACGGCCGCCACTGCCCTGCTCTGCGCCTATTCCGGCGTCGATCCGGAGCGTGTAACCGGGGCAGGCGCGGGCCTGGATGCAAACGGCGTCCGCCACAAGACGGGAGTGATTCGCGCAGGCCTCACGCGGCACTCGAGCACGCAGCCACTGGAAGTTGCCGCGGCATTTGGGGGGTTCGAGATTCTCGCGATCGCGGGCATGATTTTGGGGGCGGCGGAAGTGAGAATCCCTGTGATCCTGGATGGATTCATATCCTGTTCCGCGGCCCTCATCGTGAACGCTCTACATGCCGAAGCTTTGAAGGTGGTGATTTATTCCCACTGCTCCGCCGAAAAAGGGCACAAGATGATGCTGGAATTCCTGAATGCCCAACCGTTGCTCGATCTCGAAATGCGCCTCGGAGAAGGAACAGGGGCCGCCATGGCCGCCGGCATCTTCCAGGCGGCCTGCCGCATCTACTACGAGATGGCGACGTTCGATCAAGCCCAAGTGGGATAGCTTACTCTTTGAGGAACGCCAGCAAGTCCGCATTCACTTCATTTTTGAGGGTGGAGCAAAGGCCATGCGGCGCTCCCGGATACACTTTCAGCCTGCTTTGGTGGACCATCTTCGAGGAGAGAAACGCCGAGGCGCCGATGGGCACAATCTGATCGTCGTCGCCATGCAGAATGAGGGTGGGTACGTCGATCTGTTTCAGATCTTCGGTGAAGTCCGTTTCAGAAAAGGCCTTGATACAATCGATCACGCCCTGGAAGCCCGCCAACATTCCCTGCAGCCAGAAGCCATCCCGCAGCCCTTGAGATACCTTGTTGCCCGGGCGGTTGGCGCCATAAAACGGAGCGCTGAGATCCTTGAAAAACTGCGAGCGGTCGGCGAGTACGGCGGCGCGTATCTCGTCGAATTTTTCCATGGGCAGCCCGCCGGGATTAGCTGTAGTCTTCAGCATCAGCGGGGTCACCGCACCGATCAGCACGGCTTTGCTCACCCGTTTGCTGCCGTGCCGCCCGATGTAGCGAGCGACTTCCCCGCCGCCGGTCGAATGACCGATATGCACTGCGTTTTTCAGGTCGAGCGCCTCGGTGAGTGCCGCCAAATCGTCGGCGTAGGTGTCCATCTCATTACCGGCGAATGGTTGGCTCGATCTGCCGTGTCCCCGGCGATCGTGCGCGATGCAGCGGTATCCGTGGGCGGCCAGGAATACCATCTGGTCTTCCCACGCGTCGGCGCTCAGCGGCCACCCATGGCTGAAAACTACAGGCTGACCGGCGCCCCAATCCTTGTAGTAAATCTGCGTGCCGTCTTTGGTGGTGATCGTCATTGCTTTATGGTAGCTGCGATTCCATGGCTCCCGCGTAAATTTCCCCGGCCAGGCCAGCCGCTATAATCGAAGACATCGATTCCATGGCAAGGAGCACGGATGGGTAGCAACTCCCGGCCGCTGCCGCCACGGCCCGGCGGCACAACGGTTGGAGCGGGGCGCACGGCAGACCGCTATTTCGAGCTGAAGTCTGAGATCCACAAGAAGCTGATCGGCGTCTTGAATCTGGACAAGGTCTCCTCGCTGCCGAAGGATCGGTTACGGGCGGAGATCGGCCGGGTGGTGGAGCGGTTGCTCGAAGACGAGCGCGTCCCGATGACCACGGCGGAAACCAACAAGATGGTGGAGGAGGTGCTCGATGAGGTGTTGGGCCTCGGACCTTTGGAGCCGCTGCTGAAGGAACCTTCCATCTCGGACATTCTGGTAAACGGGTTCAACAAGGTTTACATTGAGCGCAACGGGAAGCTTTCGCTCAGTCCGGTGAGGTTTAAGGATAACGCGCACCTGCTGCACATCATCGAGAAGATCGTTTCCCAGGTAGGCCGGCGAGTGGACGAAGCGCAGCCGATTGTCGATGCGCGCCTGCTGGACGGGTCGCGCGTGAATGCCATCATTTCGCCGCTGTCGCTCGATGGGCCGGCGCTTTCGATCCGCCGCTTCGGACGGCATGTCATCACGTCGGACGAGATGATCGGCAATAAGACCATCACCGCGATGATGCTGCGGTTCCTGGCGGCGGCGGTGGCATCCAAGGCCACGGTCCTGATTTCCGGGGGAACCGGTTCCGGGAAGACAACCACGCTGAACGCACTCTCGCGCTTTATTCCGGAAGAAGAGCGGATCATCACGATTGAAGACACGGCGGAGCTGCAACTGCAGCAGCGGCACGTGGTGAAGTTCGAAACACGACCGCCCAACGTAAACCGGGAAGGCGGCGTCAATCAGCGGCAGTTGTTGCGCACCGCGCTGCGGATGCGGCCGGACCGTATTATTGTGGGCGAGTGCCGCGGAGCGGAAGCATTGGACATGCTGCAGGCGATGAATACGGGCGTCGAAGGATCCATGACAACAATCCACGCGAACACGCCGCGGGATGCGTTTTCACGCCTGGAAGCGATGATTCTAATGGCTGACCTCGAGATCCCCAACCGCGTGATCGTGCAGCAATTGGCCAGCGCGGTTAAAATTGTTTTGCAGGTAACGCGTATGCAGGACGGCTCACGCAGAATCGTCAGTATCTCGGAAGTGGTGGGCGTGGAAGAAGAGCGCGTCGATACGCGGGAGATTTTTATTTTTGAACGCATGGGCGTCAGCGACGCCGGGAAAGTGCAAGGAAGATTCCGCTGGACGGGCTACACTCCAAAAATCATGGATCGCATCAAAATGGCTGGGATCCAGTTGCCCGCCGGCATTTTTGAAGAAATGGTGGAAGTAAATCTGTGATTACACGGCGGCAAGTAGGATTAGCGGCAATCGGCGCCAGCGCCATGGCGCAAACGCAGACAGCCTATACGGGAGCCCTGGATAAACATGGCCCGCAGATTAACCAGGCGGATTTCGATCCGGTTGCCTGGACGCTCGAGCGCTACAAGTCCGCTCCCCTGAAGCTCAGTTTTAAAGCGGAGAATCGAAAGCAGGCGGAGGCTTGGCAGAAGAAGCTGCGGCCGAAGATCGCCACCCTGCTGGGCGGCTCATTTTCTGTAAAGGGCGATTTAAAGCCGCAAACTCTCGAGAAGCGCGACTACCCGGGTTACACTCGCGAAAAGTTCGTGATCGAGAGCCGGCCGGGACTCAGCGTGCTGGGTTACCTGCTTATCCCGAAGGACGGAAAGGTTCCGCATCCCGCCGTTGTTTGCCTGCCTGGCCATGGGCGCGGCGTCGACGATATCGTGGGTATCGACGACAAGGGCCGGGACCGCACGGACAAAGCAGGCTATCAACACGATTTCGCGCTGCAAGTGGTGGAAAAAGGAATGGCCGCGGTAGCGATTGAGCAGATGGCATTCGGCTGCCGGCGCGACCACCGCACCAGTAAAGGGGGGCTAGGGAGGTCGGCATGCCAGCCCACGGGCGGAGCGGCGTTTCTGCTTGGGGAAACCATGATTGGATGGCGCGTGCAGGACGTGATGCGGACCATCGATTGGATTGAAACGCGGAAAGAGCTCGACGCGAAGCGCGTAGGAGTGACGGGTATCAGCGGAGGCGGCACCATCACCGTGTTCTCCGCCGCCCTGGAGCCGCGTATCAAGGCGGCGTTCGCCAGCGGCTATCTCAATACGTTTCGCGACTCCATTTTCAGCATTTCCCACTGCATCGACAACTACGTGCCGGGCATTCTGGAATGGGCGGAGATGTACGATGTCGCCGGCCTGATTGCGCCGCGTCCGTTCTTTGCGGAATCGGGGACGCGAGACAATATTTTTCCGGTCGCGGCGGCTAAGGAAAGCTTTCAGAAAGTGAAACACGTCTACGAGGTGTTGGGCGCTTCCGAGCTGGCCGGCCACGAGGCTTTCGAGGGCGAGCATAGCTGGCACGGAGCCCGCGGCATCCCTTTTTTGGCGCAGCACCTGGGAGCTTGAATGAACGAAGAGAAGGCGGCGGCGCCCGTTCCCGCCGCCATCCGGGTCACTGATCTGCGGAAGGTATATGGAACCAAACCGGCCGTGGATGGGCTGAATCTGCTGGTGCCGCGGGGGAGTTTCTACGGCTTTCTCGGGCCCAACGGCGCCGGGAAGACGACTACCATCAAGATGCTGATGGGGCTGGCGGCGCCTACCTCCGGTAGTATCGAAATTCTCGGGTATCCGCTGCCACAAGGCGAGATGGAGATCAAGCCCCGCATCGGCCTGGTGCCCGACGAAACGCTGCTGTTTGAGCAGCTCACGGGAGCGGAATTTCTGGAGTTTGTGGGCCGCATGTATCGTCTGGATCGCAAAGTAGCGCAGGAACGGGCGCGCGAGCTGATGGAGCTGTTTGAGCTGGATGGAGCGACCAGGAAACTGATCAGCGAATACTCCAAGGGAATGCGCAAGCGAGCCGCCATGGCCGCGTCGATGATCCACAAGCCGGAGTTATTTCTGATGGATGAGCCGTTTGAAGGCGTGGATGCGGTGGGCGCGCGCATGATGAAAGACCTGCTGCTGGAGCAGGTGAAGCGCGGAGCGACGGTGTTTCTTACCTCGCACGTGCTGGAGGTAGTGGAGCGGCTTTGCGAGCGGGTAGCCATCATCCATCAGGGTAAGGTGGTGGTAGAAGGGGAGATGGCGGAGCTCAGGACGGGATCCGAAACACTAGAGGACATCTTTGTCCGCGTGGTGGGAGCCGGCAGGCACAGCGAATCCCTAGAGTGGCTATGAACCGCCAGGCGATCGCGATTCTGTGGGCACAATGGCGCGCTTCCCGTAATTTTTATGCGCGGGGCGGCAAGGCTGGGTTCTGGTTTGGGTTGGTGATCAGTCTCCTGTGGTACGGAATCTGGGGCGTGGCGGCGGTAGCGGTGACGCTGCTGGTACGCGAGACGAAGGACAAGGAACTGCTTTACCGGTTTCTGGCGCCCGGTCTGATGCTCGGATTTCTCTACTGGCAAATCATCCCTGTGTTAATGGTAACTTCCGGGGCATCGCTGCAAATGAAGCGATTAATGATCTATCCCATCCCGCACTCGCAACTGTTCGGATTGGAGGTGCTGCTGCGGGTGACCACCGCCTGGGAGATGCTGCTGCTGTTGCTGGGAGCCACGGTGGGCCTGATGCTGAGCCCGATCCTGCCTTTCTGGTATGCCGCGGTCTTTCTGCCCTATTTGCTGTTCAACCTGTTCGTGTCCGCCGGCATCCGCGATTTGATTACGCGCATGCTTGCGTGGCGGCGCTTCCGTGAAGGCATTGTGCTTTTCCTAATCCTCATGGCGGCGGCTCCGCAGATGCTTTTGCGGAGCGGCGTGCCGGCGGAATGGCGCAGATACCTCGACCAGATGCCGGTAGTATTGTGGCCATGGATCGCCACGGCGAAGCTGATTAGCGGTGATTGGGCGTGGCGGAATATCGCGGCGGTCCTCGGGTGGATGATGTTCGGGTATGCTTTTGGACGCTGGCAGTTTGAGCGTGGATTGCGATTCGATGAAGAGGCGGCGCGTTCGGCCGGGAATCAGGGAGCGAGCGCGGCCACCTGGACGAACCGGTTGTTCCGGTTACCCGGAGGCTTGTGGGGTGATCCGCTGGCGGCGATGGTGGAAAAAGAGCTCCGTACGCTGGTGCGCTCCCCGCGCTTTCGCATTGTTTTTATCATGGGGTTCAGTTTCGGCCTGATCATCTGGCTTCCCATGGCCCTGGGCCGAAGGAACAATGCGTTTATGGAAGCGAATTTCCTGGTGGTGGTTTGCGCTTACGCGATGATGCTTCTGAGCGAGGTCACGATCTGGAATGTGTTGGGCTTCGATCGCAGCGCGGCGCAGATTTACTGGTTAGCTCCGGTCCGCACGACGCTGGTGCTGGTGGCCAAGAACATCACTACGGTAATTTTTCTGGTGTCGGAGTTCGTCATCATCACACTCGTGTGTCTGCTGTTCCGGTTGAAGGTGACGGCGGCGATGTTTATCGAGTCCGTGCTGGTGTGCCTGATATTGCTGCTGTTCCTGGTGGCCTTGGGGAACCACAGCTCGCTGCGGTATCCAAGGCCGGTAGATCCAAAGCAAAACTGGAAACGATCCTCGACCTCGCGATTCCAGGCAATGCTCCTGTTCTTCTATCCGGTGATGTCGATTCCGTTTGCATTCGCGTACTACGCAAGGTTGAAGTGGGAATCCGATGGAGTGTTTTATGGAATCCTCGCGTTCACGGCCGTCATAGGCGGCATCGCCTACGGTTTATCGCTGGAGTCCGCCGAACATATCGCGTTCGAGCGTAAAGAGAAGATCCTTACCGCGCTGGCCCAGGGAGAGGGTCCGGTCTCTTCCTGAAATTATTTTCAGCGCGATGAGGGAATGCAGCGGAGTTTTACGCGTATATAGGTAATGGTGGTCATCGCAACCCGTTCGAACCAGGCGCAAAGACGCTCTGGTCGAGAAGAGTAACGGCGAAGACGGATCTTTCTGCGCCGTTACGGGTTGCTTCGACGCGTGACTGTGTGGTGGCATTGATCTGATGCTGACACGCAGGCAATCGCTTTACTCTCTATTTGGCGCCGCCACCGCTCGGGGACAGAACAAACCACTCGATCTCACACAGTTTGAACCGCGCAGTATGTTGCAGGTGCGGGAAACACCGGTCGTCAAGGCGCGCTTTCCGGTCATCGATATCCACACACACCTTTCCTGGGCGGCCAAGGCTGAAAAGGGCGTGTCGCTGGTAGGGGACCGCAAATTCATCGTCCCCCCAAAGGACCTGCTTACGGTGATGGATGCGAAGAACCTGCGCACGATGGTGAATCTGACGGGCGGCTATGGGGCCGGCCTCAAGGAGGCGGTCCAGCGTTACGACAAGGCCCATCCGGGGCGGTTTTTCACATTCACGGAGCCGATGTGGGCGAAAATTCAGGAACCAGGCTATGTGAAGATGCAAGCCGATGCCATCGGGCAGGCGAAACAGGATGGCGCACGCGGTCTGAAGGTGTTGAAGACCCTGGGACTGTTCCTGCGGGAGAACATCACGGCCGGTGCGTTGGTGAAGATCGATGACAAGCGGTTCGATGCCGTGTGGGCGACTTGCGGGTCGTTAGGCCTGCCGGTGGCGATCCACGTATCGGATCCGGCGGCCTTTTTCCTGCCCACGGACCGCTTTAACGAGCGGTTCGAAGAACTGAATAACCACCCAGACTGGTCCTTCCACAATCACGATTTTCCCGGCAACGCGGAGATCCTGGCGGCCCGAAATCGTGTCTACGCGCGTCACCCGAAAACCAATTTCATCACCTTGCATGTGGGAAATTTTGCGGAGAAACTGACGCATGTGGGGGAATCGCTGGACAAGTACCCGAATATGTATGTGGAGATCGGAGCACGCATCGGCGAGCTTGGGCGGCAGCCGCGCACGGCGCGCAAGTTCTTTGATAAGTATCAGGACCGGATTCTGTTCGGCACCGATGCCGTACCTAATGGAAAGGAAACGCCGCAGCAGATCTTCGGCACAAAGCTGTACGAGATCTATTTCCGGTTTCTGGAGACTGAGGATGAATATTTCGATTACGCTCCGGCGCCCGTACCTCCGCAGGGAAGGTGGCGGATCTACGGCTTGGGATTGCCGGACCAGATCCTGCGCAAAGTGTACAACGAGAATGCGCTGCGGTTGTTGGGGAAGTAGATGGCTGCGGCGAATTTCGGCGCTTGGGAAATAGAGGAACTACCGCCCCCACCGGCGCGATTTGCGGCCCGCTGGACCTCACTGATCGGCCCCGGGCTGCTGATGGTAGGCGCGAATATCGGCGGCGGCGAATGGCTGTTCGGGCCGCTGGTCACGGCGCAATACGGCGGCAAGGTGATGTGGCTGGCCACGCTCGCCATTGCCGGACAAGTCTTCTACAACCTGGCCGTAATGCGTTATGCGCTTTATTGCGGCGAGACCATATTTGTAGGTTTCTTCCGGACGTGGCCCGGACCCAAATTCTGGGCGTGTTTCTATTTGCTGTTCGATGTGGGGGGCGTGTGGCCCTACCTGTCTTCGAATGCGGCGGTACCGCTGGCGGCGGTAATTTTAGGCCGGCTCCCAACAGGGATGGATGCTTCGCTGGTGAAATCGTTGAGCTACGGAATCTTTCTCACGGCGTTCCTGCCGTTGATTTTCGGCGGCAAGATCTACAACGCGCTGGAGAAAGTGATGGTGACGAAGCTGGCGTTGATTCTTTCCTTCCTCGGGTTTGTCGTGGTGGTGTTCGTCAAGCCTGCGACGTGGTGGGAGATCGGCTCGGGATTCGTGAAGTTCGGTTCGCTTCCCCAAGGCGAGTTCAATTGGGCCACGCTGGCGGCGTTCGCCGCGGTGGCCGGCGCGGGCGGGCTCACCAACAGCGCCTTCTCGAATTACGCAAGGGATAAAGGGTGGGGCATGGGATCGAAAGTAGGAGCCATTCCCAGCGCCATTGGAGGACGCAGCATCAAACTGTCACACACCGGCAAAGCGTTTCCATTGACGGAAGGGAACATGGAGCGATGGCGCGGATGGCTGCGGCACATCCGCCGCGACCAGTTGATTCTGTGGGCTCCCGGATGCATTTTGGGAATGGCGCTGCCGGCGATGTTCAGTTACGAATTCGTGCGCGGCGTTAAGGATGTGGATGGTAACGCGGTAGCGGCCATGTCCGCGCAGGCAATCGCAGCACAGCACGGAGCCATTTTCTGGTTCCTGACCCTGCTCTGCGGATTCCTGATTATGGCTCCCACTCAGGTCAGCCAGCTCGATAACCTGTGCCGGCGGTGGACGGATGTGATCTGGATGGGCGTCGGGAGGTTGAAGAACGTAGACGGCCACAAGGTGAAGTATGTCTATTACACGATCCTGGCGATTTATGGCGTGTGGGGGCTGATTGCGCTGCGGCTCACTCCGAATCCGCTGGTGTTGGCGGTGGCCAGCGGAGTGATGATGAACTTTGCGCTAGCCATCTCCGGGATACACACGCTGGTGGTCGTACGGACGCTACTGCCGCCAGCGCTGCGGCCGGGATGGTTTGCGTGCGCGGGACTGTTTTGCTGCTGCGCGCTTTATCTGGCGATCTCGGCCATAGCCTTCGCCCAGCAGTGGCCGAAGGTCAAAGTGTGGCTGTGGGGATGATGTTTGCTTAACCGCCGGAACCGACTCCCTTACGGTCGCGGCCCGGTAACGGAGTTCAGGTGATCGTTATCGGGCGGCGTGAGCAGACGTTACGCGCGCGCGGGTACCGTTCGGCGCGCGGTCCAGGGCACGGAGCCGTCTTCCCAGCCGAGGTTGACTAATCCCTGCATGCCGTTGTCCCGGACCGTTCCACGGAAGATGTAATGGAATTCCATGCCCTGGTGGCGGCCGTGGGAACGAATCTCCACCTGATTCCCGTCGATTTTCCCGGCAACTGTGCCTTCGGGAACGACGGGACTGCTGTAGACGCCCGCGATCTCGTTGCCATTGTTGTCGAGGTAGAGACGCCACCGCGTGGAACTGGCGATGAAGCGGATGTCGATATCCCAGCGGCCGCTGAGGTTCGCGACAGGTGGCTGAGACGCGGGTTTCGTTTTGGGTCCAGGCGCGTGGCGGAACTCTTCTTCAAGACGTGCCGCAACAATCTGGTACTCTCCGGGATACATGGCCGCGGGGCGCAGAACGAAGCCATGTCCTTCGCCTTCGGCATGCGTCATGATGCGCGGCTTGCCATCGAGCAGGCGCTTGCCCAGTTCGTGGTTCTCCAGGCCGATTTTATTCGGATCCCATTCGACGTGCAGGGTCGGGTAGTAACTCTTCTCTTTGGGGATGAGCATCCGGGTGGAGACACCGGGCACTTTATCGAGCCGGGCTTTGATGTATTCAAACCAACCGAGCCACTCCCGATCTTCGGCTTCGCGGTGACGGGTGGAGAACAATGCTTCCACCGCAACCGCCACGCCTACGATTTCCTCCTTGCTTACCTTAATTGAGCGGCCAAACGTAATATGGGGGGAACTGACCTGCCAGGCGGCCTGTACGAGGTTCTTACGGCCGAGCAGAATGCCCGAGGTCTGCGGGCCGCGGAGAATCTTGCCGCCGCTGTAGGCAACCAGATCGACGCCGGCGGCGAGATAGGGATTCGGTTTGAGCGGCAGATCAGCGGCTCCGTCGATAAGCACGGGCACTCCCCGCTGGTGACAGGTATCCACGTACTGCCGCAGGGTGAAGCTGTTCCCTTCCCCGAGTATGTTGGCCTGGCCATGTGCGAGCGCGGTTCTCGGATTGAGAGCGCCCTCCAGCTCGGACACTGTGCCGACCTCGATCATCTTGACACCGACGGCGCGCACCGCGTGGTCATAGTAGCTGCGCGACCATTTCGGTACGATGCATTCGTTCTTCATGCCGGAGGTGTCCGGGAGTTGCTGCATCTTTTCAGGATCGCCGCCGGCGACGCAGGCAGCGGCGCCGCAGGTGACCGCGCCGGCCGCGCCGGAACTCACCATGGCCGCTTCGCCACCGAGCAGTTCCGCCAGACGCGGGCCGATTCTGCCCATCAGCTCATCAATATTCACATGGTAATGACTGGCCTGTTCGACGGCGGCGATCACTTCCGGCAACTGCCGCGAGCCGCCATTGATGGTGTAGGTGGAAGTGCAGTTAATAAACGGCTCGACACCGAAACGGCGGTAGACGTCCGGTCCTGAGCCGCGCGCCGGGGGCGTGACTGCCGCCGAAGCAGGTATTCCCAGCAGCCCCGCGAAGCGGAACAACAAGCGGCGGGTCAGGTTGGAATGGAAAGAGCTCATGTGGTTAACCTCCAGACCCCTTCATCAGGAAAAACATTCGCAGGAAGCAGAACGCGGTAATCGCCAGGCACATGGCGGCCATTACCTGCCACACGTTCTCCATCGCGCCGCTCAGCTTCGGCTCCCCGCCGATATAAGCCGCGGCGAATCCCGCTACCAGGCCGCCGATGTGCGCCGCGTTGTCAATATGGAAACCGGGGATCAGGCCGAAAAGGAGTCCGTAAATGGCCCAGCGCATATACATCCCGCGAATCGCCGACCCCATGGCATTGTTGTTCCGCACGCCCAGCGCGATCATCGCTCCGATCAGACCGAAGATGCCGGCCGAGGCGCCCACGCTCAAACTGGGGCTCCAATAGGTGCTGGCGAGAAAGCCGAACACGGTGGAAACAAAGTAGAACACAATCAAACGGCGCGAGCCGTACAGTTCTTCGACCTGGGAGCCCAGATCCATCAACGCCCAGGAGTTCATCAGGATGTGCATCATTCCGCCATGCAGGAACCCGGCGGTCACGAGGCGCCACCATTGCCCATGCAGCACGGCCTCACTGAGCTTGGCTCCGAACTGAAACAGAGTGGGACCGGAGACGCTAAGCAGGGCACTCTGCGAGCCGCGCTGCATGTCGGCGAGCAGGGTGGCGGCAAACAGAGCGGTGTTCACCAGCAGAATCATGATGGTGGTGAAGCGGGCGTGAGGGATGAAACCTCCCAGCACTTCTCCGGAGCCGCGCGTCTGCGCCGCGGGGACCGTTTGCGGGGCGTCACAGTAAGGACAAACCTTATCTTTGTTTTCGATGAATGCCCGGCAATTCGAGCACATGCGGCGATTGTTCACAGATCCTCATTCTAACAGTGTGAGCCCGCCTCAACCTGATACAATCGGACATTCGGATGGCAAAAACGGAACGGGAATTGCGCGAGGATATCGTCGAAGTGGGCCGCTCTGTCTATCAGAAGGGCTGGGTGGCGGCCAACGATGGAAATATCAGTATCCGGCTCGATGAAGGCCGCCTGCTCTGTACGCCAACGGGTGTGAGTAAGGGCAGGATGCAGCCCGACGACCTGATCCTCTGCGACATGGAAGGAAACAAAATCGAAGGCCGCAGGGAACGGACATCGGAAATCATGATGCACATGACGATCTACAAGCTGCGGCCGGACATCCGCGCGGTGGTGCACGCGCATCCTCCCGTGACCACCGGCTTTGCGAGCGCCGGCAGAACGCTCAATCAGGCGCTGCTGCCGGAAGTGATTATCGGATTGGGCTGTGTCCCGCTGGCATCGTATGGTTTGCCGGGGACACCGGCCCTGACTGACCCCATGCTCCCTTATATTCCGAAATATAATGCGCTGATGCTGGCCAATCACGGCGGTGTGGCTTACGGCGAAGATGTGTGGCAGGCTTATTACCGGATGGAGACGGTGGAGCATTACGCGCGTATTTCTCTGGTGGCGGAGCTGCTGGGCGGGCCTACGCTGCTGCCGCGGACGGAAGTGGACAAGCTGTTTGATTCCCGCACCCGCTATGGCGTGCGGACGCGGACGGGAGCGGAGCCGGGCTGCCCGGTAGTGGCGGAGGATCTACCCGGCGGATCCGGCGATAAATTCGTAGTGACGCGTGAAGAACTGATTGCGCTGGTGGATGAGGCGTTGCGCGCCCGCGGCGTGGCGTGAAATGATTAAGAGTTTGTTGGAGGTTGAATGGGTGAAGCACTAGGAATGATCGAAACCCGCGGTCTGGTGGCGATGATTGAAGCGGCCGATGCGATGGTGAAGGCCGCCAAAGTGACGCTGGTGGGGTGGGAGAAGATCGGATCAGGATATGTGACGGCGCTGGTGCGGGGAGACGTGGCGGCAGTCCGCGCGGCCACCGATGCCGGAGCCGCGGCGGCGCGCCGCGTGGGCGAGCTGATCGCGGTGCACGTCATTCCACGTCCGCACTCGAGCCTCGAGGATGTTCTGCCCATCGGCAAGAGCACGCGGTAGGCAGCGGCCTATATGATTCTCGCCCGGGTAGTGGGCACCGTAGTCGCCACGCGCAAAGACCCGCGTCTGGAAGGAAAGAAGCTCCTGATCCTGAAGCCTGTGTCGCCCGACGGCAAGGACGAAGCGGGGTACGTGGTGGCGGTGGACAGCGTGGGAGCGGGGAACCGCGAGCTGGTGATCGCGGTCTCGGGAAGCTCCGCCCGCATGGCGGAAGGCTGTAAGGATCATCCGGTTGATTCGGCGATCATCGGTATCGTGGACACCGTCTCGCTCGACGATCCTCTTCCCAAAGGCAAGAAGGGCTGAGAGTATGTTTCTGGCGCGGGTGGTTGGCCGTGTGTGGTGTACGATCAAAGACCCTAAGCTCGAAGCGCAGCGCCTGCTCGTTGTGCAGCCGCTGACGCCGGAAATGAGTCCCGCGGGGAAGCGCCTGATTGTTACCGATACCGTAGGGGCGGGCGGCGGAGAGCTGATCTATTGCTGCCGCGGCAAGGAATCGAGCTTTCCCTTTCTGCCGGGAGAAGTGCCCACCGATACGACCGTGGTGGGCATCGTGGATGAACTTCATATCGACCGCAAGCGAGGAGTTCGATGCTGATCGCGCGGGTCGTCGGCGAACTGGTTGCCACGCAGAAACACTCCAGCCATGAAGGGCAGAAGATTCTCCTCGTGCAGCCGCTGCAATTGGACGGGAGCGATCGCGGGGAAGCGATGGTGGCCATGGATGCGGTGGATGCCGGCATCGGCGACCGCGTGCTGCTGGTGACGGAAGGCTTCAGCGCGATGACCGCCGTGGGACGGCCGCAATCGCCCATCGATATGGCGGTGATCGGCGTGATCGATCAAATCAATCTGGTGGAGTAATTCCAAACTTCCCGGCGTGAGTGTGGATACGACTTTCCTTCGCGATATGTGATCACGTCAAGATTTCGCGGATCACGTTGCCGGAGACGTCGGTGAGCCGCATGTGACGGCCATTGTGGAAATAAGTGAGCTTCTCGTGATTCAGCCCCAACAGATGCAGCACCGTCGCATGAAGATCATTGATCGACTTGCCGTTTTCGGCCACTTTGTAACCGAATTCATCGCTCCGGCCGACGGTAGTCCCGCCCTTGATACCGCCGCCCGCGAGCCAGATCGTGAACACCGACGGGTTATGATCGCGCCCATTCATCCGCTGCGAGATCGGCATGCGGCCGAATTCTCCATGCCAGATAATGAGGGTGGAATCGAGCAACCCGCGGGATTTCAAATCGCGCAGCAGGCCGGCGACCGGACCGTCGGTTTCAGCGGCATGGGTGCCATGATTGTCCACGATGTCCCAGTGCGCGTCCCAACTGGTCTGAAAGTTGCCGCCGCCCGAATAAATCTGCACCATGCGGACACCGCGCTCCACCAGCCGGCGGGCCATCAGGCATTGGCGGCCAAAGTATTCGGTGGTGTTGCTTTCCAGGCCGTAAAGCTTCTTCGTCGCCGGGGATTCTTTTTGGATGTCGACCGCATCCAAGGCATGGGTCTGCATCCGAAAGGCAAGCTCATAGGTGGCGATGCGGGCGGAGAGCTCGGTGTCTTCGGGATTCTTCCGGGCATGCTCGGAATTGAGTTTGCCCAACAGTTCCAACCATCGCCGCTGGCGGTCCGGAGCCATATCGGCACCGGGTTTCAGATCGACAATCGGATCGCCGATGGCGCGGAACTGCGTTCCCTGATACGAGGCCGGCATATAGCCATTCATCCAGTTGGGCGCGCCGCCGATGGGCCCGCCACGAGGATCGGTGAATACGACAAAGGCCGGCAGATTCTGATTCTCGGTGCCGAGACCGTAGGTGATCCAACTCCCCATGGACGGGGCACCGGGCAAAATGCTGCCGGTGTTCATTTGAAACAGCGCCGGACCATGATCGTTGCTGATCGCATACATGGAGCGAACAAAGGCGATGTCGTCGGCCATCGCGCCCACTTTGGGGAAAAGATCGGAGACGTCCATGCCGCACGTTGCGTATTTCTTAAATTCCCAGGGCGACGGCATGAAGGCACCGGGATTGCCCTGCGAGACAACCACTTCCCCCTTGCCGGTCATCGCCTCGCCGCGGCGGCGATAGAGTTCCGGTTTAGGGTCAAACGTGTCCATCTGGGAGACGCCGCCATAACAGAAGATCGAGATCACAGCTTTCGCTTTGGCTGCGAAGTGGGCGGCACGGGGAGCCAGCGGATTCGTATTGCCGGCGGCGGCGCCCGCCTGATCCTTCAGCAACAAGTCGGCAAAAGCGAGGCTGGCGATACCGCCGCCGGCTCTCCGCAATAGTTCGCGTCTGGAATAGAATCTCATGGCGCGTACACAAATTCGTTGCTGTTGAAGATGGCCTGGCAGAAATCGGTCAAGGCGTCCGGATGATCTTTCAGGAACTCCGCGGCGGTGGCGCGTTCGGCCGCGGTAGGGGAACGCTGATACGCGAGCTCGAAGGCGAGATCGATCTGACTGGCGGCATCGCCGGCTTGCCGCAAGCGGCCGGCGAACTGCTGCGCCTGCATGCGCACAAAGCTGTTATTCATCAGAATCAACGCCTGGGGAGCGATGGTGGAACGATTCCGGCGCGCGCAACCGGCAACGCCATCGGGCTTATCGAACGCGTCGAGCATGGGGAGGGGGATGGTGCGTTTGGAATGGATATAGATGCTGCGCCGCCATGTAGCCGGATCGCTGTCAGCCTTGCCGGGCCACGTACGCCCGGAGCTGCCCTGCCACAGAGATGGATTGATATAAGGATGGACGCCGGGGCCGCCGGCCGTCCGATCGAGGGCGCCGGAAACAGCCAGGATGCTGTCGCGAATGATCTCGCCTTCCAACCGCTGCCGCGGCATGCGCCAGAAGTAACGGTTGTCCGGATCCAGCGCGCGATTGCCGGCGATGTCGTCGCTTGCCATGCGGTAAGCACTGGACAGCATGATCACGCGATGCATCGCCTTGATACTGAAATTCCCGCGGGTGAACTCGCTGGCCAACCAGTCCAGCAACTCGGGATGGCTGGGGCGGTCGCCGGTTTTGCCGAAATTGCTCGGCGTGGCGACGATGCCCTCGCCGAAATGATGCTGCCAGATACGGTTGACGAAAACGCGCGAAAACAGCGGGTTGTTTTTAGAAGTGAGCCATTCGGCGAAGGCTTTCCTGCGGTGGCTCGACGGGGCGCTTTCGGGGGGTGGGGGAAACTCAGGTTCCACGCGCGCGATCACGCTCAGAACGCCCGGCTGCATTAAGGAACCCTTGGAATCCATATTGCCGCGGATGAGGAAATAGGATGGATCGGCGTGCGGGCCGTTTTCGGCAATCGCCATCGCGGTGGGGAGGCGGGGGGGCCGCGATTTCTGGATCAGGGCGATCTTCTTTTCGAGTTCGTTGAGTTGCGATCGGGCGGCGGCAGACATCGACTTGATGACGTCATTCTCGTCGAAATTGCGCGTCTTCTCCACCTGGATCACGGTGAGCTTCTGGCCTTCTGTGCGCTTCTCCGGCGGAGTGCGCAGCGCTTCCTGCACGTAGTCCGGAAGCTTGGCGCGCTCGATGGCGATTTTCTGATCGCGGTAGGGCTTCTTCAGTGCCTCTACCTGCTTCTTCATGGGCTCCTCGATGGCGTCGATCCGCTTGTTCTCGTCCCTGTAGCGCTGTTGCGCGGCCTCATCGGCCAGGGGAATATCGGCATTCCTGGTGGAGAAGAAGACCGCCTGCATGCGGTAGTAGTCCTTCTGGGGAATCGGATCGAATTTGTGATTGTGGCAACGGGCGCATCCGACCGTCACACCGAGGAACGTGTTGCTGGTGGTGACGATCAGATCGTCCAGCTCATCCAGGCGGGTCATTTCGCTCTTGACGTTGTGCTCTAATCCATGGCGCAGGTAGCCGGTAGCCACGAGTGCATCCGGGTCTTTGCCCGCGATTTCATCGCCCGCCAGTTGCAGGCGCACGAACTGGTCATAGGGCAGATCGTTGGTGAACGCTTTCACTACCCAATCGCGGTAGCGCCAGGCATCGGGGCGGTCGCGATCGAATTCAAAACCGCCGGAATCGGCGTAACGGACCAAATCAAGCCAGTGCCGCGCCCAGCGTTCTCCATAATGGTGTGAAGCGAGAAGCTTATCCACGAGCCTTTTCCAGGCATCGGGACGCTGGTCATTGAGGAACTCCGCAACTTCCGCGGGCGTGGGAGGCAGCCCCCAAAGATCGAGGTAAGCGCGTCTCACGAGAGTGCGTTTGGAAGCTGGCGGCGAGGGAACCAGTTTGCGATCCGCCATCGCCTTGAGGAGAAAAGCATCCACGGGCGTCTGTACCCACGCGAGGTTGCCCGTTGCAGGGGGATTCACGCGCTTCACCGGCTGGAAGGACCAGAAGTTGCGTTCGTCCCCGGTAATGGGCCGCTCTTCCATTGCCGCCATCGACTTTTTGGCGTCGGTGACCGCTTCAATGGCATTGTCGAGCGGAGCCCCGGTTCCGATCCAGCGTGAGAGCACGGTAAGCTGCCAATCCTGTAGCTTCTTGCCCGGCGGCATGGAGGGCTGCTCCAACCCGGCGGCGTGGCGGTATAGCTTGCTTTTCATCGGATCGCCCGGCACCAGCGCGGGACCGCTCTTTCCGCCCTTGAGCATGGATGCACGGGTACGCAAATCGAGTTCGGACATCTTCATGGCGGCGCCATGACAGGTGAGGCAATTGGCGGCGACGATTTCCGCAGTCTGGCGGGACAGATCTTCGGCCTTGGCCGGAAGAGAAACGACTGCGAGAAGGAAGAGAACACGACCCACGATGATCGTATTCTACAACATGGGCGCGCCCTCCTCCGCCGTAGCCAAAAGTGGTTTTGAAGGGTGTCTGCCACTACAATAAAACTTGATGCAAATCGCACTCGGTCAGATCAACACGACCGTAGGAGATCTCTCCGGCAATGTCACACGCATGGTGCACGCGGCGCAGCGGGCTGCTGAGGCGGGGGCGGAACTGGTCGTGTTTCCGGAGTTGTCGGTGAACGGCTATCCGCCGCGCGATCTGGTGGAAAAGCCCAGCTTCATCGAGCGTACCGACCGCGCCCTGCACCGGTTAGCGGGGGAGACCGCTCATCTCCCGCTGGCGCTGGTTGTGGGCTACGCGGGCGCGTCGGAAGAGAACTCCGGGAAAAGCGTCATCAACGCCGCCTGTATCCTGCATCGGGGCGAACCGCTGTTCCGCCAGGTGAAGATGCTGCTGCCAACCTACGATGTGTTCGACGAGGGAAGATATTTCGAATCGGCGGATCGCCAACTGCTTTTCACCTGGCGACACCGGAAAATCGCACTTACGATCTGCGAGGATGCCTGGAACGACAAGCAATTCTGGGAACGGCGGCTGTATGAGCGCGATCCGGTTGAGGAAATGGTGCGCGACGGAGCCGAAATGCTCATCAGCATCAACGCCTCGCCCTACTACATGGGAAAACGCGCCCTTCGCCAGGAGATGTTCGCCAACACGGCGCGGCACCATCGCATCCCGGTGGTGTATGTAAATCAGGTGGGCGGCAACGATCAACTCGTGTTCGATGGAACGAGTTTTGCGCTTGACCGTCACGGGGAACCGCTGGCGCTGGCTCCGTCGTTTCGGGAAGATCTGGTCGTCTTCGATATCGATGCTCCCGCTTCGCCCCCATCGATGCGTTCCAGTTGCGCCGCCGAATGCGATGCGGTGTATGAAGCACTGGTGCTCGGCACTCGCGATTACATTCACAAGTGCGGCTTTGCGCGGGTGATTATCGGGCTCAGCGGAGGCATCGACTCCTCGTTGACGGCGGTGATCGCCGTGGATGCGGTAGGCAGAGAGAACGTTCTCGGGGTGGGCATGCCCGGGCCGTTCTCCTCCGATCACAGCCTTACCGATGCAAGGGCAATGGCGGAGGCTCTTGGCATCCGGTTCGAGGTTTCCGGCATTACGCCCGCCTACGACGTCATGGTGGGAGCGCTCACACCTCTTTTTGAAGGAAGAAAGCCGGATGTCGCCGAGGAAAACCTGCAATCCCGCCTGCGCGGCGTGACGCTGATGGCGCTCTCGAATAAGTTCGGCGCGCTGGTGCTGACCACCGGGAACAAGAGTGAACTCGCGGTCGGCTATTGCACTCTTTATGGCGATATGTGCGGTGGATTGGCGGTGATCAGCGACGTTCCTAAAACACTGGTGTATGAGCTCTGCCAGGTTGCCAATCGCCGGCACCACAACGCCATCCCGCAAAGCGTGTTTACCAAGCCCCCTTCCGCCGAGTTGCGGCCGAATCAGAAGGACACCGATTCCCTGCCCGACTATGCGGTTCTGGACACGATTCTCAAGGCGTATGTCGAAGAATATGAATCCCCCACGCAGATCTCCGAGGCACACGATCTGCCCATCCAACTGGTGAGGGACATTGTGAACAAAGTTGATCGCAATGAGTACAAGCGGCAGCAGGCGGCTCCGGGACTCAAAGTAACCACCAAGGCGTTCGGCATGGGACGCCGCTTCCCCATCGCTCAAAAATTCTTCGAATGAAACTTGCAGCCGCTCTCGCCCTAATCACAGCCGCGCTGGTGGCGATTGTCGCATCGCAGCCGGCGCGGGTTCAAACCACGGGGAAACAGCCCAGCGGTGCGGTTCTGCTGCCCACGGGGTGGAGTGTCCTGCCGGCGGGCAAGCAAACCGCTGTGGATACTTTTCCGATGTCTACCGCATTGTCCAAGGACGGCAAGCATCTGCTGGTGTTAAATGGCGGCTACAATCCGCCCTCGGTCAGCGCGATTGAAGTTGCTACCGGCCAGGAACTCAGCCGGACGCGGGTGGCGGACGGATGGCTGGGTCTGGTATTTTCCCCTGACGGCCGGAAGGCGTATGTGGGGGGAGGCGCCCGGGCGAGTGTCTTCGAGTTCGATTATTCCGGCGGCCAGCTGAAGCCGGCGCGCACGTTTACGGTGGTGGAAAAGCCCGAGCACCAGGACTTTATCGGCGATGTGCAAATTTCGCCGGATGGCCGTCTGATTTACGCCTCGCTGCTCTATCGGGACACCATTGTCGTGATCAATCCGCAGTCCGGCCGTACGATTGAACGGTTCAAGACGGGCCGCCGGCCTTATCGCATCCTGTTTCACCCGGATGGCAAATCGTTCTTTGTGACCAGTTGGGCGGACGGCACTTTGTATCATTACAACGCCAGCAACGGGGAGCAGTTGGGCCGGGTGCGCCTGGGCGCGCATACGACGGATATGGTGCTGAGCGACCGCAAGCCGGAGGCTCCCGAGATCGAGGAAAAGAAAGAAGAGGCTCCCTACGCGTTCCGCATTTTCGTGACCGCCGGCAACACCAACCGCGTGTTCGTGGTCGGCGTAACGGAAGGGAACGATCTGCGCGTGGTGGAGACCATCAACGTGGCCCTCTCGCCGCGCCAACCCGCGGGCATGACGCCGAGCGGCCTCGCTTTGAGCCCGGACAAGAAGCGGCTGGTTGTGGTGTGTTCCGATGCCAACGCCGTTGCCGTGGTCGATATCTCGATGACGCGCTCGCAGGTGCGTGGCTTTCTCCCGACCGGCTGGTATCCCACGGCGGCGCGTGTGTTAGCCAATGGACGGCTGCTGGTGCTGAACGGCCGTGGCGGCGGCAGCTTCCCGAATCCGAACGGGCCGCGCCCGGACAGAGTGGCCACGAAATCCCATGAGGGGATTCGCAATGACCAGTACGTCGGCACTATCCAACGGGGCACGATTTCCTGGATTGATCCGCTTACTCCGGAGCAGTTAGAGAGCTATACGAAGACCGTTTTCGCCAACTCGCCCTATCGCGATGCGCTGCTGGATGATGCGCGCGTACCTCGTGGCAATCCCATTCCGTCGAAACCCGGCGACCCGACCCCGATTGAGCACGTGGTCTACATTGTCAAGGAAAACCGCACCTACGACCAGGTGCTGGGGGATCTGGGTAGAGGGAACGGCGACCCGTCGCTGATGCTGTTCGACGAGAAGTCCTCGCCAAACCATCACAAGCTGGCTCGCGAGTTCGTCCTGCTCGACAATTTCTATGTGAATGCCGATGTTAGCGCGGACGGCCACAACTGGACGCTGGCGGCCATCGCCCCGGATTACGTGCAGCGGCTTTGGCCCAATAGCTATGGCGGGCGGCGCAAGCACTACGACTATGAGGGTGGGGAGCCATCGGCGATCCCGCCCGCCGGCTACATCTGGACAAACGTACTCGCCGCCGGCCTTACCATGCGTAACTACGGATACTTCGTCACCAACCGGAAGCCGCCGGTGACGGGAGACGATCAGGTGGAAACCATCCGTGATCCACAACTGGCGCCGGTCACCAACCGTAAATACCGCGGTTTCGATATGGACTACCCGGATGTGGACCGGGCCAAGGTCTTTTTGAACGACATTGCCGAATTCGAGAAGCAGGGCAAGATGCCGCGCTTTCTATTGGTGCGCCTCGGCAACGATCATACGTCAGGGACGGCCGCGGGAAAGATCGCTCCACTGGCGGCGATGGCCGATAACGACTACGCCACCGGCATGATTGTCGAGGGGCTATCGAAGAGCAGCTTCTGGCCCAAAACCGCCGTGTTCATTCTCGAGGACGACGCGCAAAGCGGGGCCGATCACGTGGATTCGCATCGTTCGCCAGCCTATGTGCTCTCTCCCTATACGCGCCGCACCGCTGTGGACAGCACGATGTACAACACCACGTCCATGCTGCGCACCATGGAACTGCTGCTTGGGCTGCGGCCGATGACGCACTTCGATGCAGGCGCAAAGCCGATGTTTGCGGCATTCGCGAGCAAGCCCGACTTCACTCCGTACGTCGCCGAAAAGCCCAGGATCCCCCTGGACACGCGAAATCCCGCCAACACCACCACCGCCGCGCGTTCGGCGAGACTGGATTTTTCCGAAGCCGATCGGATCGACGACGAGGAACTGAACGATATCCTGTGGCGCGCCATCCGCAACAACGAGCCGCCGGCGCCGGTGAGGAGTTACTTCTCCCGATGAGCGGGCTGAACTAACGTGCCGCGCATTTACCTTTGCTTTGTCTGGCACATGCATCAGCCATGTTACAAAGATATGGTGTCCGGAGAGTATCGTCTCCCCTGGACGCGACTCCATGCGCTGAAAGATTACTACGGGATGGTGAAGATCCTGGAGGATTTTCCGAAGATCCACCAGACCTTCAACCTGGTTCCCTCCCTGCTTATGCAGATCGAGGAGTACGCCTCGGGCCAGGCAGCGGATCCGTTTCTCAAAGTGGCATTGAAGCCGGCGGAAGATCTGACGGAACACGAAATCCAGTTCATCCTGCAATACTTTTTCCAGGCGAATCCAACCCACCTGATCGGGCGCTACCCGCGCTATGCCGAGCTTTATGATGCCTGGCGCGCCGCGGACCGCAACATTCGCCGCGCGATGCATGTTTTTAATCCGCAGGCGCTGCGGGATCTGCAAGTTCTCTCGCAGCTCGCCTGGTTCGAAGAAGAATTCCTCGTCAAGGACGAAGAGGTTCGCGCGCTGGTGGTCAAGGGCCGCGAGTACACGCTCGAGGATCAGGCGCTGATGGGCCGCAAGCAACTCGAGATTCTCGGGCGGGTGCTGCCTGTCTACCGCGAGTTTGCCGCCCGGGGGCAAATCGAAATTTCGGCCACTCCTTACTATCACCCCATCCTGCCGCTGATCTGCGATTCGAATATCGCTCATGAAGCCAATCCGTCTGTTCCGCTGCCCTCCCGGTTTCGCTACCCGCAGGACGCGCGGCTGCACCTGACTCGCTCTCTTGACTACGTGGAAGAGAAGATGGGCAAGCGTCCGGTGGGACTCTGGCCTTCGGAAGGTTCGGTGTCCGATGAGGCTCTCGCCATTGCCGCGGAAGCGGGATACCGTTGGACCGCCACCGACAACGGCGTCCTTGCCAAGACACTCGGGCGCGCCGTGGATTCGACCACCACCTACCGCCCGTACCGTTGGAAACAGAATGGCCATGAGCTCAACCTGATCTTTCGCGATCACTACCTGAGCGATCTGGTTGGTTTCGTGTATTCGAAGATGCACGCCGGGCAAGCCGCCGCGGATTTTATCCATCGTATCCGCGAAAATTGCGCGCCAATCCTCGCGAGCGGACGCGACGCCTTAGTCCCAGTTATTCTCGATGGCGAGAATGCGTGGGAGCACTACTATCTGAATGGCCGCCCCTTCCTCTCGGAGCTCTACCGCCGGATTTCGGAGGAGAAAAACATGGAAGCGGTCACCGTTTCCGAGGCATTCGAGAAGATGGAAGAGGTCCCGTTGGATCATATTGCAGCCGGTTCGTGGATCAACGCGAACTTCGATGTGTGGATTGGCTTTGAGGAGGACAACAAAGCCTGGGAGCTGCTGCTAAAAGCGCGTGAGGCGTTTGAGAGCGTGGATCAGGATTCGGTTCCGGCGGCCGATTACAGACTGGCGTTGGAAGAGCTGATGATTGGGGAAGGCAGTGACTGGTGCTGGTGGTATGGCCCGCATCATGACTCCGACAACCGCCTGGAGTTCGATCAGCTTTTTCGCGATCATCTGGCGAACATGTACCGCGCGCTTCGGCTGACGCCTCCCAGCGAATTGGGGAAGCCCATTCTTCAGACGCGCGCTAAGAGTTTGCATCAGGCTCCACTCTGTCCGATTCACCCGGTGATCGACGGGGAGATCACGTCTTACTTTGAGTGGATGGGAGCGGGCAGCTATCGGGTCGACCGGCGCACCGGCTCCATGCACGGCCATCGTTTCCTGGTGAAGGAGCTGCTGTACGGCGCAGATTCGGAGAGTCTGTATTTGCGCATCGACTTTCTGGAAGGCGAGAATCTGGACGGGATGGAGGTGCGGGTCCACATTGATGCGCACAGCATTCGGATCGGCTTCCGGGAAGCCAATGCTGAGCTGTTGGAGGGAGCGGAGATCGGAGTGAAAGCGGCATACAACAAGACGCTCGAGATCTCCGCGCCGTTTGTCACCGAGCGGGCCTCGGTGGAGGTTTCGGTGTGGCAGGACGGGCTGCCCATGGATTCCTTGCCGCAGGAAGGAGCGCTGGAGATCACGCTGGCGCAGGTGAATGAGTGGGTGGAGTGAAGACGGGATGTGAATGACTGTCAGCTTCTGAACGTCACCGGGCAATGCCCGGAGTCCGGCTCGACGAACGCGAGTATACTCATAGGATGTTCCGCGGCACCCGGCGATCTTTCGTCTCCCTGCTTGGCGCGGCGCCGGCATTCGCGGCGCGTGGCAACGGGAAAGAGCAGCACCTGCGAGATTCCTTCCGGCGGCCGCAGAAGAACGGGTGGATCTACGTGCATCTGGAAGGCGCTCCGCGCGATATCGGTTTCCAGCATGGCTATCTGCTCTCCAAGGAAATCGCCACCGCGCACCGCACCATCGCCTTCGAGATGAAACACGATACGGAAAAGGAATGGACGTTCTTCCGTAACGCCGCCAAGGAATACTTGTGGCCGAAGGTGGATCCGGAGTATCGCGAGGAGTTGCAGGGAATCGCGGACGGCCTTGCCGCGCGCCATGTGAAGCTCGACCTGTGGGACATGGTGGCGATGAACGCCTGGCTCGAATGGTCGCCCTATTTTCTCGGCTGGTATGACCGCACGCATGGCATCCAGACGCCCTCCACGGTCACCACAGCGGACCGTTGCAGCGCCTTCGTAGCAACCGGCTCCTATACGAGAGATGGGCGTCCGGTCATCGGCCACAATGCCTGGACGGGCTACACCAACGGCGTTTACTGGAACATCATTTTCGATATCCATCCGGCGAAGGGGCATCGCATGCTGATGGATGGCTATCCCGGCCTGATCCACAGCGGGGACGATTTCGGAATTAGTGCCGCCGGGATCATGATCACCGAAACGACGATTACGCAGTTTGAAGGGTTCGACCCGGACGGCGCGCCTGAATTCATGCGCGCACGGAAAGCGATGCAATACGCATCGTCGATCGATGAATTTGCACGTATCCTGAGCGAGCGCAACAACGGCGGGTATGCCAATAACTGGCTGGCGGCGGACCGCAAGACCGGTGAGATTGCGAGTCTGGAACTGGGGTTGAAGAATGTGACTCTGCGGCGTTCCCGGGATGGATACTTCTGCGGCGCCAATTTTCCGGTCAATGAGAAACTGGCGCGCGAGGAAACCAAGTTCGATATGGCGGACAAGGCCCTCAGCCCGAATGCGCGCCGCGTGCGCTGGGATCAATTGATGATGGAAAACAGGGGAAACATCGATGTGGCGGCGGGCCAGCGGTTTCTTTCCGATCACGTGGACAGCATCACCGGGAAACAGGATCCCAATGAGCGAACCCTTTGCGGGCACAACGAACTGTCGCCCCGCGGCATCAAGCCCTGGCAGGCGGAGTTCGGAGCAGCGGGCGCGGTGCAGGCGAAAGTGACCGATGCGGCGATGGCGGAGCGGATGACGTTCACTGCCTCCATGGGACATTCCTGCGGGATGCATTTCAAGGCGGCGGCGCACCTGAAGAATCATCCCGAGTTCGCCTGGCAAAAGCCTTATCTGCGCGACCTGGATTCACATCCCTGGACGGTGTTCCGCGCCCGAACACCGCTATAATCGGATCATGGCGCTTGTAGAACTGGTGGTGGAGCCGGCCCGTCTCCAGCAAAAGCAGGAGAAGCTGTTTTCGAATCTCCGCTCGTTGGAACGTGTACTGGTAGCGTATTCGGGCGGCACCGACTCCGCGTATCTGGCCTGGGCGGCGCGGCAGGCTCTGGGTGAGAATTCCGTCGCTATCACGGCGGATTCCGCGTCCATTCCCGAATCCCACAAGCGCGATGCGGAAGAGTTCGCCCACCTCTTCGACATTCGACACGAGTACATCCCCACCTTTGAATTCGAGAATCCCGACTACGTGGCCAACGGCGCGGATCGCTGTTTTCACTGCAAAGACGAGCTGTTCCGCTGCATGGAGGAAGTAGCCCGCAGCCGTGGATTCCAGAACATCGTATACGGCGTGAACATGGATGACTTAGGGGATTACCGGCCCGGTCAGAGCGCCGCTAAAATCCATCAGGTAAAAGCTCCGCTGGTGGAAGCGGGTCTGAGCAAGGCCGAGATTCGCGAGCTTTCCCGCGCAGCCGGGCTGCCGACGTGGGATCGTCCCGCCTCGGCGTGTCTCAGTTCGCGCATTCCCTACGGTACGCCGGTGACCATCTCCAACGTAAAGACCGTCGAGAAGGGCGAAGAGGCTTTGAAGGAGCTGGGATTCCGGCAATTCCGCGTCCGCTTCCATGACCAGCTGGTGCGGATCGAAATTGCGCCGGAGGAGCTGGAAAAGGCGCTGCGGCTGGATATGGTGGGCCGGATGGTGGCGATTTTCAAGCCGCTTGGCTTCCACTATGTCACGCTCGATCTGGAAGGCTACCGCCAGGGAGCGATGAATGAAGTGCTGGGTCTGAAGTCCGCCCCCCCTGCTTAAGAATCAACATGCAAATCGGCGAAGCACTGCGCTTTAGCCTGCAGGCCCTGCTGTCGAACAAAGTACGTACCGCGCTCACCGCGCTGGGCCTGCTGATCGGAAATGCATCGGTGATTCTGGTGGTCACCATCTCGCTGACTAGCCGCGAATATATTCTGGAACAAATCAGCGGCGTGGGCAGCAACCTGATTACGGCATATTTCGACGCCGGCAACCGCGAAGCCACTACGGTCGCGGGCGACTATCTGAACCTGGCCGATGTGGAAGCGGTGAAGACGGCGCTCGGGCCGCGCATCAAAGCGGCCACCGGCATCATGTTCGAATTTTCCAGCATTGTGATCGAGGGCAAGGCTCGCGACGTGAAGATCATCGGATCGGATGAGGAGTACGGGAGAGTGCGCAACCTGATCATGCTGGCGGGACGGCCGATGGATTCGTCCGATGTCGTCACCCGGCAACACATCGCGCTGCTTACCGAGTATCTGGCGTTGAAGTTGTATGGCTCGCAGTCAGCCGCGATCGGACAGACGCTGAAGCTGCACGGACTTCAGTTCAGCGTCATTGGAACGTTCAAAGAGAAGACCGATACGTTTGGGCTTTCGGAACTTTCACGGGAGTCGATTCTGATTCCGGTGACGGTGTTGCGCTACTTCATGCCCCATGAGCGGGTGGATCCGATGTATGTGCAGGCGCGGAGTCTGGAGGATGTCGAGCCGGTCACGCGAATGGTGCGGACGATCCTCGAGAGCCGCCACCGGCCGGGCGCCAACTATTTTGTCGGCAACTTGAAAGGTATTCTCGATGCGGCGCGGAATATTTCGCTGGTACTGACGATCGTGTTGATCCTTGTGGCAACCATTGCGCTGGTGATCTCCGGCATCGGCATCATGAATATCATGCTGGTGACGGTGACGGAACGGACGAGGGAAATCGGACTGCGGCTGGCGGTGGGGGCGCGGCGGCGGGACATCCTGCTTCAGTTTTTATTAGAGGCGGTGCTGATCAGCATGGCGGGGGGGATGATTGGAGTACTGTTCGGAATTGCTGTCCCGCTCAGCGTGCCCTTCTTTGTCGACTTTGTGGCGATACAGGTGTCTAAGGCCTCGGTCGTGGTTGCATTCGCCGTGTCGTTCGGAGTGGGCCTGCTCTTCGGGCTGCTGCCGGCAAACCGTGCCTCCAGGCTCAATCCCACCGAGGCGCTTCGCTACGAATGAGGCGGCAAAGCACTCCCTACGGTCGCGCCTCGGTAAGAAGCGATTGCACGTCCCTGCGAAGTCTTTATACTGCTCTTATGAAGCTGAACACGATCCTCCGCCAACTTCTCCCGCTGGTCCTTACGACGGCACCGGTTTGGGCACAAGGTTTTGCTGGCCGTTACACAGCGGCGGTCACCACCGGCGAAGCGGTCCTGGAGCTGCAACCGGCCGGGCCGGGAGCATTCAAGGGTACGCTCAATCTCCCCAATGCGACGGCGCTTCAACTGACGGGGTCGATTCAAGGTTCCCAACTTTCCGGAGTAGCCAGCGCGAGCGGCGAAAGTGAGCGCTTCACCGCCAAACTGAATGGGCAACAACTCACGCTGACGGTGGGGAACATCGAGTTGCCGTTCACCCGCCAGCCGGCTGCCGCGCCTCCAACGCCCGCCAAGGGAGCGAGTGAAGTGAACGACCCAAGCCTTGGCTTCCGCTTTCGCGCGCCGGCCGGGTATACGGCGCAGCCCGATGGCATCTGGTACGTGCTGGTTTCCCCCCAATCCGCAGCCCGGGTGCTGGTGATGCGGCATACGGCGGAGAACATCGCCGAAATCCGTAAACTCTCTGAAGAGGGCTTCAGCTACGGGAAGGGGGTGCAACTGACGCCGGTGAGCGGCGTCCAGATGATCAACGGCTCCACGCTGGCGGCTGACCTGGCAGGAACAATTGAAGGCCAGCAAGCCCGCGCACGCATGATCGTGGTTCAATCCCCTTACGGCGGCGGAGCCATCGTGCTGGCCGGAGGGAGCGGCTCTACGCCCGCCGAGTATACTTCGCTCGCCGACACCGTTGTACGGTCCATTCAATTCCAGAAGGTGGACGCCGCGCCCGCGCTGCAATTCTGGACCAGCCGGCTGCGTGGAAAGAAGCTCCATTACTTCAGCCGTTATTCGAGTGGCTACGGGTCGGGGTCGGGCTACGCGCAACACAAACAGATGAGTTTATGTTCCGACGGCAGCTTTTATTTCAATGGCGAATTCAGCGGAGCTATGAACGTTCCGGGAGCCACCGCGAGCATGGGCCGTAACAGCGGCGATGCCGGCCGCTGGAAGCTGACGCCGAACCTCGACCAGGCGACGCTCGTACTGACTTTCGCCAATGGGTCCAAAACCACCTACAATTTAGCCAACCAGGAAGGCAAAACCTTACTGAACGGCACCCGGTGGCTGGTGGAAGATTCGAAGGAGTGCCGCTGAAAAACGATCAACCAGACGATGCCATACGAGCCGCCAGTTTCATCGCGGACTTCATGCTGGCCGGGTCCGCAACGCCCTTGCCTGCTATATCGAACGCCGTGCCATGATCTACAGACGTGCGAATGATCGGAATGCCGATGGAGACGTTGATGGTGTGCTCGAAATCGAGCAGCTTCATGGGAATATGCCCCTGATCGTGATACATGGCGATCACCAGGTCAAATGCTCCACGGGCTGCCAGCAGGAATAGGGTATCGGCCGCCAGCGGGCCTTCGCAGCGGATGCCCTGGGCGCGGGCACGGGCGACGGCGGGAGTGATGGATACAGCATCCTCATCGCCAAACAGGCCATGTTCGCCGGCATGCGGATTGAGGCCGCACACGGCGACGCGAGGATCGGGGATTCCCATCAGACGCGTAGCCGCGGCAGCCAGCTCGATGGTGCGCACGATGCGATCGGTATCCAGCCGGCAGGCATCGCGCAGGGACACGTGAGTGGTGACGTGCGCCACCCGCAAACGATCATTCACCAGCAGCATGCGCGACTCGCTACTGCCGCATAGCTCGGCAATATACTCGGTGTGGCCGGTAAACTTCATTCCCGACATCGCCACCGCCTCTTTGTTCAGAGGCGCCGTCACCATCGCTTTGGCTCGTCCCTCCACGCACATCAGAGTGGCCAGCCGGACGTATTCAAGGCCCGCTTTGCCGGCCGAGGCGCTGAGTTTGCCGATCTTGAAATCGTCGCCCAGGGCAGCCGGATCGTGCCAGATAATGTTGGTCTCCGCCTGCAGAGACGCGAGGGCGGCGCGATCGGCTATCTCAAGCGGGGTGCGGTCGCCCACCACCACCCACTGGGCCAATGGACGGATGTCCGGGTCCCGCAGCGCTTTCAGCACGATCTCCGGACCGATTCCCGCCGGATCTCCCATGGTGATTGCAACGGTTGGATTCAAATTGCTTCTCCTTTTATACGGCCGCCTGTGGTCCAGGGAGGCTGTGTCACAAAACGCTTCAGCGCGTCCATTGAGCCGAAGCCGCCGGCCTTGGTGGCAACAGGCATACCGTCGAGACGGCCTCCGATCCATGTGCCCCAGGGGATCCCCGGGATATCCTCGCCGTTGAGTTGGATGCCGATGGCATGGAGGCGAGCGGCCACCGCCCGCGCGGTATCACCTCCGGCAATAAGCAACGCGGCATGCGGCACGTCGATCGAATCATAGTCCTGACGCCGCAGCGAGATCACTTCCACAATACCCGATGAGAGCATCTCCAGTTGGCGCCTCGTGGCGGAATCCTGCGATCCGGCAATCACCACCACCTGCGAAATGATGGACGGAAGCGGCGGGACAACGCGTTGGGGCAGGCGGGCGGCGATCTGTTGCGCCAGCGCTCCGGCTCCGGCAAAGGCCACGTTGCGGTTCCAATAGGTGTCGACGATATTCGCCAGGTCCGCCTCCCCTTCGCAATCGAACGTCAACAGCCAGGGGGCCTCCGGCAGTTTTTTTCCGCTGGATTCGCCATTGATATAAAGGACACGATCTTTCATCGTTCTACCCATTTTCGGATGAGACGGGGCGAGCACGACGGACTCGACATCCAGACTGTCTTTGACCGCTCTTAGTTCTTCGAGCACATTTCCTTTGAGGGTTGAATCGAGCTTCTTAAATACGCGGCGGCCCCTTGCGTATGCGAGAGCCTGGCATACCCGGCGATAGGCTTCGCCCGGGTCACAGTCACGGCTCGATGTTTCGAACACCGGCACTTCGCATTCCTGCGCCCTTTGCCCATGCAGCCAGATACACGATGTGTAGCCGCGGGCGGCGAAGGGTGCGCCCGCGTCGGCAGCGCCGGTAAGGTCATCCGCGACGATCATCCACATCTATTTTTCCACCGGCCGGTCATTGTAATGGAGAAGGGCGTTGAAGAGCATGTTGAACTCTCCGTGGTTCTGCCATCGGTAGCAGGGATTGGTGGCAAATAACAGAATGCGGCCCGGCCCCACGGGAACATCGACGATTGCGGGGCGGTTACGCGTTTCCGCAACGCCCTTCATCAGACCGCTTAGAATGGATTTTTCCTGGCCTGTAAAGCGCAGGATTACCTGGGACTTGTCCATGTCGGCGACCGTCAGCAGCGGCCCATTCGCGTACCTCACGGGAATGGTCTTCTGGGAATAGCCGTAGAAAACGGGATGCGACGTCTGTTGAATCGCGGCTTCCACGATTGGGCCCGGGGCATAGAATTGCGGGGACGGGCGGGCGGCTTCGATGCGGCGCGTGAGGCCGAAATCAGGCGGAAGAAACGAGGCGCCGCCCAGCGTGATCAGCGTGCCGCCGGCAGTTACAAACGTCTCCAGTTCCTGCACGCCGGCCAAGCCCATGCCGCCGGTAATGTCGTCCGATTCGCCATACATGCCAAGCGTCTTAAACTTTTCACTCTTCTTGTAGGGGAGAGCCTTACCGCGAGCATCGACATCGAACACGATGGTTTTCGCACCGGCCCGGCCCTGGTTGGGAATGAGGATGACGTCGTAGGCCGCGCGAAGGCTGCCAGCCCGGATGCGCTCTTTGTAAATCAGTTCGTAGGGCACTTCGAAGTTATCGAAGGCGTGCCGTACCCAACCCACTTCCTGCGTGTTGCCCCACGTGCTGAAGATGGCGGTTCGGGGCATGTCCACGGCATGGCGCGCAACCGCCGGCAAGCTGTGCAGGGCATGCGCGGTGAGGCCGAGCGGTTCCACTGCGTGTTGGATGCGTTGATGCAACGTGTCATTGGGGCTTTGAACGGCAATCAGCAGCGAGCCCGCAGGGAAGTCGATGCCATTGGCGGTGAACGATTTTCCGGCGGCTTCCACAGCAACGTCGCGCAGACGGGCGCGGAATGTGATCAGACTGTTGGCGCCGTGATGGGGGATCGCGTACGTCGCACGGGCCGGAGAGCCGATGATCCCGCCTTTCCATTCGAACCGCTCGACACCCTGCACGGAAACAGTGAGAATGGATTTGTCGGCAATCTCCTGCACGGGCACATTCGCCATAAGTCCCATGGTCCAGCCGGTATCGTCATAGGTGCGCAAGTTGGGATCCGGGAAATTCTGCTTCTCCAACAGAATCTTCGCCAGCCTGCCATACGGCTGATCGCGCTTGATGACGAACGAACCTTCCGGGAATTTACTTCCGCTGACCGTGAATTCCGCGGTTGCGCGGCCGACTTCGATTCCCTGCAGGCGCAGCGTATTCACCACGAAGGCGACCCGGTTCATGTCTTTCTGCCCGGCTGGAATCACGTAGCCGAACGGGGCGTCCCTGCGTCCCGATTCAATCGAATTGAGGCTTTTCCGGTAGAAATTTTCAAGCACCACCTGGGGAAACGAAGAGGTGAGATCGAGCGCGGCGAGCACGGCAGTCTGCATGTAGTTGGTGTTATTCCGCGCCGACCATTCCACTTCCGCATAGGGCGGAGTGGGGCGGTACCATTCGCGGCGCGTTACATCCGTGGGACCGCCGCGATTCTCTCCCGCCACTTTCCGCTTCATGGTGTTGGCGCCCCCGTTGCCGAATGTTTCATACATCCGCAGCATCCCGTTGTGATTGGAAGACATGAAGCCCAGGTATCCCGGCGACCACATATCGACAAACGCGTGCGTCCACACGCCCGGCATGTTGTAGCGCGCCATGGTGGTCATTTCATAATTCGCGAACCATGGCAGCTCGGAATAGAGAATGGCATCCAAGGTCGGATTCTGCGGAGCCTGGCCGGAGAACGTGTAAAGGAACGGAACCGACTCATGCAGGTCATGCATGACCGGCGGATGCCACTGCAGATACCAGACGAGCAGATTGCGCATGGTCACCTGCGAGTAATTGATGTCGCGATTGTTGTCGTGGAAAATGTACTTGCCCCAATAGGGCGGGCCCGGGAGCCGGTCGTCTTCTGTTTTCTCGTGAATCTTGTAGGCGTAGTACCAGTCGACATAGCGGTCCCGGCCATCGGGATCGGAGACAGGTGTGATGGTCACGATGATGTTCTGGCGAATCCGGTTGAGCAGCGGGGAATCTTCCACGATCAAACGGTAAGCCAGTTCCATCAGCATTTCCGATGGTCCTGTTTCGCCGCTGTGCAGCCCGCCCATCAGGTGATAGATTGGCTTGGCACCGGCAATCACCTCCCTGCTCTGCGGCTCAGATAGCGTTCGCGGGTCGGCCAGCTTCGCCAGATAGCCGCGGTAAGTCTCCAGTTTGCCGATGCTGTCCTCGGAGGCGATAGCGATCACCACCGCCGGGCGGCCCTCATCGGTGTTGCCGGTTTCCATCACCTTGACTCGCGGCGACGCAGCGGCCAAAGCGCGATAGTACTTGAGAATATCGGCGTAGTAAGTCAGTTTTTGCGGGGCGCCGATGTGGTAGCCGAGCACTGCTTTGGGTGTGGGAACGGTGGCGGACTTCGGGAGATGGTCTACTAACGGGCTGAGGAACTCCGGCTTGGTGGTCCATTGCTTCACCATTGCGGCGAAGTCTTCGTCCTGGGCTGTGAGAGAGGAAATAGAGATCAGGCAAAGCTGGATGAAGCGGCGGGTAGTTCGATCGCTCATTCGGGTGTATCGAACCAGTTTGGCATAAGCGCCGTGCCGTATTATGATATACCGTGCCACTGGCGCGGTGACACCGCGGGCAAGGAGCTTAATGACAGCCGTCCAGCAGCCGGCCGGTCCTATCGCCACCACAGAGCGGATTGAACTACTCGATGTTCTCCGCGGCTTCGCGCTGATGGGAATGGTGGTGGTGCATATGGTCGATTCCTCGGCCTACCAACCCAAGGGCTTCGGTCCGGCAACCGATTTCCTTCTTTCGAGCAAGATGCTGAGCCTCTTCTCCTTCCTGTTCGGCGCGGGTTTCGGGGTGCAGATGCTGCGGGCGGAAGCCAGCGGCCGGGCATTCGTGGCGCTCTACCTGCGCCGCATGTTTGTGCTGTTCGCGTTCGGCGCACTGCAATCGGTATTTCTGGGTTGGACCAGCATCCTGGAAGACTACGCCATCATCGGATGCATGCTGCTTCTGCTGCGCCGCGTTCCGGTCCGCGGCATCCTGGTGACCACTCTTGTTGTGTTGTCCCTCGCCGAGTTCGCGGGTCCCATCAACCAGATGCTGCGTCCCGGCGCTGGCGCGCAAAGTCGAGCCCTGCGCCGGCAACGGGTGGAGCGGATGAATGAGGCCAAGAAAAGCGCCACCTATCGCGAGTTCGTTTCCCTCCAGTTCGAGACATTCCAACGTCGTTACCAGAAGCCGTGGTGGGCATGGATCCTCCTCCCGCAGAACTACCTGGCGATTTGCCTGCTGGGATTCGCCGCCGCGCGGAGCGGCTTGCTGGAACGGCTTGGAGAACGCCGGCGATTGCTGAAGACGACCGTGTGGTACGGCCTGTTCATCGGCCTCCTTGCAAACCCGCTGCCTTTTCTCGATGTGAATCTAAAGTTTCCCGGTGCGGGTCCTTTGCTCACGAGGCTTTCCTTTCTTCTAGCGGGACCTTCCCTGGCTTTGTTCTACGGCGCCTCGATCGCCCTTGCCTATCAGACAGAGCGCGGACGGAAGCTGTTCGGGTGGCTGCGCTGGCCTGGACGCATGGCGCTCACCAACTATGTTCTTCAGGCGTCGCTGGTAGTTTTCATCTTCTATGGGTTTGGCCTGGGGCTCATCCATTCAAAAATCAACGTGCCTCAGGGTTGGGCGCTCGGGCTAGCGGTTTGCGCGTTGATTACCGGCGTGAGCATGGCATGGTTGCGGCGTTTTGAATACGGGCCGCTGGAATGGCTCTGGCGGACGCTTACCTATGGCCGGTCCCGGCGGCGCACCTTGCCGGCATTTGCCGGCCTCTCCGCACGAGGATCGTAAGGTCCTTTATCTTTCCCAACGCAGCCCGGCCCGCCACAGCCGCGGAGCCCCGGTGTTTGGAATGGGGCTGAAGCCGACCAGGAACGTCCGGTCAAGGGCATTTTCTACCGCCCCAACGGCCGACAGCCCGCGAAACAAACTCTGCCGGACGCTGAACAGCATCGTCGCATAGCAGGGGAGCACAAAGGTGTTGAGGTCATCCTCAAACTGTGCGGCAAAATAGCGCATGCCGGCGGTTACGAGCGTATTTCCCCGCACGTAGCCCACCTGCGCCGAGCCCTGATGTTTGGGTATCTGCGGCAATCGCGCCCGGTTCGGGAACCGGGAATCGGCGAAGAGGTAACTCACCTCTCCATGCCAACTGCGCCAACGCTGGCGTAAGTCGATCTCGACGCCGCGTCCCAGAGCGGAGGCCGCATTGCGGCGCTGGCGAATGATCTGCGCCGGCGAGGAGCTGAGCGTCACATTGGTGATAATGTCCGTAATCGAATTCCGGTAAAACGTGACGCCCAGACGGCGCGTCTCGCCAATTACGTCGACGCCCGCCTCCACTCCGGTCAACGCTTCCTGCCGCAGGTTCGGATTGGCTTGCGTCACCGCGTTCCCCTGGCGGAATTCCCGAAACAGCTCATTGAGAGTAGGGGCGCGAAAGCTGCGGTACGCCGAAGCACGCAGACGGACCAGCCCGCGGCGGTAGGTTGCTCCGCCGCTGGGGCTGAGGAACGTACTTCCCTGCCCCGTAAACTGATGCCGCAGGCCGGCAAAGAATTGCATCGGGCCCTTGGTGGCATTCGCCTGCCCGAAAACTCCGTGCTGCAGTTGCACGCCACCGCCGACACGCCGGAGCCCGGTGGGAAGTGCGTCGGTGGACCAGCCTTCCACACGCACCACGTCGGCGCCAGCCAGGATATTCGCTCCGGTAAATGCCCGCCGGTAGAGGAGAGCTCCGCTGGTTGCTTCGGAAGGCACCGTCTGGCGGGAGCTGAGTGTCTCCGAGTTCCGGCCGGCAAGGATCGTGGAAAACGATTGATGATATTCCTCGCGCGTGTGATAGCCGAGCAAAGAAACCTGGTTCACGGTACCGCCGGAATAGTGGGCGGAAACAGTGCCCATGTTCGTAGAGTTTCGCTGCAGCACCGTGCCGTTATCCCTTTTCTCCACCAGAATGTCGGATTTGAAAAAGAACCGCTGCTTCCCGCCAAAGTAGTCGAGCCGCGCGTTGGGCGCTATAAAATCGACTCCGGCACGGGTGTCGGCACGCCCGCGGAGATTAGAAGGAACGATAAAATAGCCGCCGGTGGTATAGCCGCGCATCTGGCCCGAGACGGCGAACTGGCGAAACGGTTTGGCGAAGCCCGCGGTGAGCAGACTCTGGTCCAGATTGCCGCCTTCATACCCCAGCAGATAGTGGGTCCGCTCAGCCGGGCGCGAGAATAGCGCTAGTGCTCCGCCCATCGCGCGGTCTCCGAATACGCTGGTGGAGGCACCGCGCATCACTTCCACACGGTCGATTTCCTCAGGCGCGAATCGCGTCCAGTAAACCCATCCGCCGAAGGGATCATTTACGGGTACGCCATCCCACAAAACCAGGGTGCGGCTGGCGCCGCTCGAACCGATCCCGCGCAGCGATAAACCCTGCGTCGTGGGATTGGCTACCAGGCTGGAGGAGCGGCGGAACATGCTGAAACCGGGCACGTTGCGCAGGCGGTCATCCAGATTGACGCCGGGAATCTTCGCCAACTCCAGATTATTCAATACTGTAAGATTGGCGGGCGTTTCCGCCTGTATCTTACCGACGACGGTGACTGAGGTCCGCACTGGTTCGAGTTGGCCGTCCCTCAATGGCGATGGCGTCTGGGCCTGCGCCAGCGGGATGAAGAGCATCCAAGCCCAGAAGGCGCGCCGCGTACCAACCGGCGTCCTGTACCGATGCGGCGGACACGCTGAAAACGATTTTGAAGCTGCTCTCTGCATGGGGATAGACGGGGGAGCGGGCACGCAGGGGTTTCACCTGCGCCAGATATTTAAGGATAGTATAGACATCGCCGTTTTTAGGGACCAGGATGTCTTTTTCCTGGGTCACGAATCTCAGCCGGGTGTTACGGGCAGCGAGCCGCCAGGAAAGAAATGCGCTGCATTCCACGGCGTACTCCAGCCACTCCTGGTTGCCCGGGGAGGCATGCAGATCGAGAAACAACTCCACTAACTGATCTTCTTCGCGGGCAAATTCGCGCACCTGAAGAGCGCCTGTGTGGGCAGTGGCTTTCCAGTCCACGTGCCTGGCGCTCTCGGTGGATTCGTAGGGCCGGATGCGATAGAAATCCGAACCGCGGCCGCGGAAATGCGCTTCCATATCTCCTTCCAGAGAGAAGAGCAGGTCCTCGAAGCCGGGTTGCGGATCGATGCACGGATAGACCAGTACTTCCCGCCTCAGGTGGACTTGCACGCGGCGCTCGGTGAAGCCGAAAGGGAAGCGGGTGGTGAATTGATACTGGCTGTCGCCATGGAGGCCCCGGGTACGGAAATAAACGGTGGTGAACGCCTCCAAGGTGGCGCCGCCGGGAATAATCGGATAGTAGATCCGGGTGGGCGATTCTTCTTCATCGCTCGATGCCAATTGGATTGAGAATGACGGCATCCAGCGCTTGACGTTCGAAAGCTGGACGCGCGCCGGCAGCTTTCGGCGCGCGAAGACGTGCTCCGGCAGCAGCAGCTTCAGTTCCAGGCCCGCCAGCGACAGGCGGCTCACCAGACCGGAGATCAACATCGTGGAAAGCAATGCGGCCAGCAGCAGGAACAACAGGTTGTTGGCGGAGGCGAAGGCGCCGAGTCCCACCAATAGGATAAGAGTGGTGAAGGCCAGCCCGCTCCAGGTGACCTGGTGGCGAACTCCGCTCTTCCACCGCCGCAGCCATCTCCATGCGTACCGCAAGGGATTGTATCTCTGCACTGCTGCCATCGTAGCGCAGGACCTATACTGTCCTCATGATGGTTTCACGATGCGTAATGGCGGCGCTGCTTGCCGCCACCTGCTGCTTTTCTCAAGCAAAGAAGACAGTTTTCCTGATCACGGACGCCGAGGGGGTGGGCGGCGTATGCCGCCAGGACCAGACTGACCCCAAGGACGCGGAAATGAGGCAGCTTCTCACCGGTGAGATCAACGCCGCGGTGGATGGATTTCTTGCCGGCGGCGCGGACGAAGTGATTGTGTGGGATGGCCACGACGGCAGCCAGACGCTCTCCACGACCACCATTCATCCGCGGGCGAAACTGATCATGGGTGGGTTGGGGCCAGGTATGTCCTTTGAACGCGGCTACTCGGCGGTGGCGTTTATCGGACAGCACAGCAAAGGCAATGTGCGCGGCGGCATCATGGCCCACAGCTATAGTTCCCTCGGTATCCAGAACATGCTGGTGAACGGGAAGCCGGTGGGGGAAATCGACGTGAACAGCGCCATTGCGGGGCATTTCGGCATCCCGGTGGTGTTTTTGAGCGGAGACAAAGCTGCCGTGCGCGAGTTGTTGGAGATCGTACCCACGGCGGTGACCGCGGAAGTGAAGGAGGGGCTTGGCCGCTACACGTGCATCTCGCTATCCGCGCAGAGCGCGCGTGATCTGATTCGCCAGAAGGCAACCGAGGCGGCGCGCAAGATCGGCGCCATCCAGCCTTACAAAATCACCGGTCCGGTGACGCTGCAGATCGAGTACACGACGCGAAACTCGCTGCCCATCGGCGCCGATGCCGGTCCCGGCCGCCAAATCATCGACGATCGCACCATACGCATCCAGGGTAAGGACATGCTGGAGGCGTGGACGCGCCGCCGGTGAAGTTCTACGGGATACGATAAAGCGTGCAGCTTCCTGTGAACCCTCCGGTATTGCCGATGCTCTCCAAGCGGGTCGAAGAGATACCGGAAGGGGAAGGGTGGATCTTTGAACCGAAGTGGGATGGGTTTCGTACGTTGATTTTTCGCTATGGTGAGGAGATCCTGATCCAGAGCCGGGACGGAAAGTCCTTGAACCGTTACTTTCCCGAGTTGCTCGAAGTATTGCGTTCGCAGTTGCCCGCGCGATGTGTGCTGGATGGCGAAATCGTGATCGCCGCGAATGGCGGACTCGACTTTGACGCCTTGCAGCTTCGCATCCACCCCTCCCTATCGCGGGTGAAACTACTTTCACAACAAATCCCCGCATCGGTGGTGTTTTTCGATCTGCTTTGCGAGGGTGACCGGGATCTGCGCGGTGAACCATTTCAAACCAGGCGGGAGGAACTGGTATCCCTGCTCTCCGCTGCAAGGCCGCCGCTTCACGTGACGCCGGCCACTTCGGAATGGAGCGTGGCTTCCGATTGGTTCCGGCGATTTGAAGGCGCGGGTCTCGATGGAGTCATGGCGAAGGCTGTGGCAGGCACCTACGAGCCGGACAAGCGAGTGATGTTCAAGGTGAAGCACGAGCGCGATTGCGATTGTGTGGTCGCCGGTTTCCGATGGCATAAAGGCGGCGAGGATACGGCTGTGGGCTCGCTGTTACTTGGCTTGTTCGATGATTCCGCGGTGCTGCATCACGTCGGCGTATGCGCGAGCTTTACCATGGAAAAGCGCCGCGAACTCGTGGAGTTTCTCGCGCCCTATCGTGAGAATGCGCTCGCCAATCACCCATGGAAGCTGTGGGCGGAGCATGGATCCGCGGCGCTCGCGCCCGGGCAACGGATGCCGGGCGGGCAGAGCCGCTGGAGCCAAGGCAAAGACTTGTCGTGGGAGCCGCTGCGGCCCGAACTGGTGGTGGAAGTCGCCTACGAGCACATGCAGGGGACGCGGTTCCGGCATATGTCGCGTTTCCGCCGCTGGCGCACGGATAAGAAACCGGCCGATTGCACGTATGCGCAACTCGAGGTGGTTCCGCCGCAGGAGTTGATGGAAATTTTTAAGGACGGCCGCTGAGCCTCTCTAGCGGGCCCGCTTCTTACGCCATTCTCTCGTTGGATCGTCGTCCGGGTCGGGAGTTTTCTGGCTCGGCCGCAGCGCTTCCGGGACATGGCGCAGGTTCACGCGAATGCGGGTCCAGGTGGACGAGCGGCCTCGCATGGAATCCACTAACACGTCGGCGGGAGCGAGAAATCCTGCTGCCTTTGGATGTTTGCTTTTCCATCGCTCAAGACCCGCCAGCGCGGCTTCTTTGTCTGGCGAGTTCGCAATGACGATCAGCGGCATTGCGGCGCGCACGCGAGAAGGAGCTACTCGCGGCGCTTCGCCTTCCATCTTTCGGAAGTGCGGCGGCCACGGAGCGTCCGCGAGGCCGGCGGCTTCGTCTTTCGCCGCTTGCTCGAGCAATTTTTCGAGGGAACCGGGGGCATCATCCATGTGCGCGTGCGGGTCGCCGATCTCAGCGAATCGGACGGGAACCGTGAGCACGGTAAAATCGCCGGGCTCACAATCGGGGACCTCCTCCCAGCGTAGCGGCGTAGACACACGGGCGTCGGGAAGCGGACGCACGGAATAGGCGGAGCAGGTGGTGCGATCCTTTGCATTCTGGTTGTAGTCGAGGAACACGCCGTGCCGCTCTTCTTTCCACCACTTCGAAGTGGCCAGGGTTGGCGCGCGGCGCTCCACGGCACGTGCCAGAGCGAGGGCAGCGCGGCGCACCTCGGCGAAACTCCAGCGCGGCTGGATTCGGATATTGACGTGGATCCCGCGCGAGCCGCTGGTTTTGGGCCAGCCGGTCAGAGCCATTTCCTTGAGAAACGACTGCACTTCGAGGGCGACCGTGCGCACGGACTCCCAACTGACTCCCGGGACCGGATCGAGATCGATTCGCAACTCGTCCGGATGGTCGAGATCGCTGGATCGTACAGGATGCGGGTGCAGTTCCAGGCAGCCGAGGTTGACGATCCACGCCAAGCCCGCCTCATCGTCGATGACAATCTCTTCCGCGGTGCGGCCCGAAGGAAACGACAGCGTCACGGTACGGAGCCAGTTCGGACGTTCGGCCGGCGCGCGCTTCTGATAGAACGCTTGCCCTTCGGCGCCGTCAACGAATCGTTTCAGAACAATCGGACGATCCTGGATTCCGGCAAGCGCCCCTGGGGCGACCGACAGATAGTAGCGCACGATATCCAGTTTCGAGAGCTTGATCTGCTTCGAAAAATACGGCTTGTCCGGGTGAGTAACACGGACCTCGCGCCCCTTGATCGACAGTACCTCGGCGGCTTTTTCTTTGCCCACTCGGCGTCGCGGGACTCAGTTCCCGCTGTTGGTCGCGAAGCAGTAGAAATAACCCGCTCCGCCGGTGGATACGAGGTTTTCCTGGCTGCATCCGCGGCTGGGATGTACGGAGTTCCAGGATGTTCCAGGCCCGCCGGTGCGGTCGTGATGCCCCACTTGCGCGGTCCCTTCGCCGTTGCTGGTCCAGTTCTTGCAAGTATGGTCGGCCCCATCGGTGTAGGCTTTGCCGTCTGGCTGTGTACCGGTGAGAATATCGTGCTGGTTGGGCGTCTCCCCAAAGCCCTTCACCAGATCGCCTTTCTCGGTGAGCGCGGTCGCCCGGGTAAGTGTATTGCCGAGACGCGCCAAGTCGAGCGTATCGCCATGAAGGTCGGCAAGTCCCTGGGCGACGCGTGCGCCTTTGGCATTGAACCATGGACCTTGACCGATGCGATCGCGCGCGTTCACCGCGGGCTTTCCATCAGCGGCACTGGTACTGAGGTAAGCGTGCCAGGTACGGTTACCGGCTCCGGCTGCCGCTGCCAGTTGCTGGCAGTGCTTGTCCGCCCCCGCAAGCCCGCCCAGATTGGCTCCATTCCCCGGGCCCGCGCTGGTGACGAAAAAGCTCATCGGCTGCCGCGCCGCCGGCTGCTTCTGGGGAGGGGCTTGGGCAGACATCAGTGCCGGAGCCAGCAGCAAAATGAATGAATGTTTTGGGGTCAAGTGAAATCTCCTGTTCCTGCGGTCCGGCAAACGGACCATCTGAAAGAGTATCACATGGAAGTGGGGGAGGGAGTTTGCAATGCGGTGGCGTCCCCGACGGGATTCGAACCCGTGTTATCGCCGTGAAAGGGCGGTGTCCTAGGCCGGGCTAGACGACGGGGACGCAGCAGAAAGGCAGGCTGAGTACTCCCCAATGTAACATCCTTGAGCGGAGCTTCTCAACCTGCCTTCGTGTTTGTTAGCAGCGGGAACTTAGAGAGTTTTCAAATACGCCATGACGTGAGCCTTTTCCTCATTGCTGAGGATGCTCTCATAGGCCGGCATGCCGTTGCCGCCGGCGTCGATGACGGCCTTCACGTTGGCATCGTTTACGGCTTTGCCATTGCCAAGTTTGGCCTTCTTGTAAAGACCCTTCAAACCTGGTCCCATCTTCTTTTCCGTGCTATCGGCGTTGTGGCATACGCTGCATTGTTCGAAAAGTTCTTTGCCCTTTTCGGCATCGCCCTTCTGGAAGCCGAACAGCGAAGACGCCGCCAGCGTTGCCGCAATCGCGGCGGGAATGATTTTTTTCATGGGAGACCGAATTCCTCCTGTGTGGTAATAGCCGATTCCAGTCTTACATCCAGCTTACTACAAGCCGCTCTATCCTTTGCCATTTTCAGCGGCGGCGCGAGATTAATTTTGCATAATAACAACATGGCTTTAAACGAAGGCGATACGGCTCCAGCGATTGAGCTGCCTGCGGACGATGGATCGATGTTCGAACTCACCAGCGCGAAAGGAAAGAACATCATCGTGTACTTTTATCCCAAGGCGGATACGCCCGGGTGCACGACGGAGGCCTGCGAGTTTCGCGATGCGTTTCCGGATTTCCGCGGCGCCGGCGCCGTAGTTCTGGGCGTTTCCCCCGATGCGCCGAAAACATTGGCGAAATTTAAGACCAAGTTTGGACTGCCGTTTATGCTATTGAGCGACGCCGCGCACACGGTGGCGGAGGCTTATGGAGTGTGGACGGAAAAAAGCATGTACGGCCGCAAGTATATGGGCATGGAGCGCACCACCTTCCTCATTGGACCGGATGGGAAAGTCCGCAACATTTTCCGTAAGGTGAAGGCGGCCGGTCATGCAGAACAGGTTCTGGCGGCGCTGAAACCCGGCGTGTAAACAGAAAATTGCCTGCCGGCTGGCATTCGTGATAGTTTGAAGAAGTCACACCGCCGCGCCCGTAGCTCAGTTGGATAGAGCGTCTGGCTACGAACCAGAAGGTCGCATGTTCGAGTCATGCCGGGCGCACCACCTAACCCTAACAACATCAGTTAATTACAGACCCTTCGGCGGTCTTATCATGGGTCGTCGTATCTGGCTTGTGCCCAGATTTGTGCCCAGTCTGAACCTCCCGAGCTTTTTCCATCGCTGCGCGTGTCGCATGTTCTTGCGGATGTACGTAGCGTTTCGTGATGGACATGTCCCGATGACCGGCGAGGTATGCCAGCGTCCATGGATCCATGTGGGGGGCCCATCTAGTGAGGCAGGTGTGGCGAAACGTGTACAGCGGGAATGCTGCAACCTTCGCAAGCTGGCACGCCTTGTCATGCTGCTTCTTGAGGCTGGACGGTTCAATGTGTCCGCTTATCGTGGGAGCCGGGAAAACCCATCCATCCAGGCTGGTCTCTGTTCTACGCATCGCGAGAACACCACTCGCCCGCTGGGATAGTGGAATCCTACGTCGCGCATTTTCGGTTTTACCGTCGTGAATCTCAATGACTCCGTCGCGAACCTGATCCCATTTCAACCGGAAGCATTCCTCAGGCCGCAATCCGCAATCGAGCAGAAGCGTGCCGACGTCGCGCAACATCAGCGGATCGCGGGGCTTCAGCGGAACTTCATCCCGCAGCACGGCTCTTATCCCGTCCAGCGCCCGGCTGTAACTCAGCACAATCGCCTCACCGAGGGCGGTTGCTGCTTCGAGGTATTGCTGTTCCTCCTCAGCGGAGAGGATCCTTTCGCGGTGGGCCTCGCCGGGAATCATCTTGACCCGCGGAAGAGCCTTCTCGACCTTCCTCCATTCCGTCGCCAACGCGAACATGCGCCGCAGGGCTTGAAGTTCGCGATTGATGCTTGCCACTTTCAAGCCGGCGTCTCGGCGCAGCTGCGCGAATCCCGCAATCTGCTCCCCGGTGATCTCGTCCAGTTCGGCATCGGCAAGTTCCCGATACTCCAGCAGGCGCGCCGTGCCATTGGCGTAGTACGAGAGAGTCTTCTGTTTCGCACCGAAGGTTGAGCGCACAAACGGAAGGAAGTCAGTTTCTGCGAACTCCCTCAGCGTCGGCACGGGCTTCTTGTCGCGGATGCCAACCTCGCCCTTGGCGAACTGAGTCTTACGGGCAGACTCGATCTGCTCGGCGACGCGCTTATTGCTTTGTTTCGTGCTCTCCCGGATCGGTTCGCCGTTCCAGATGAATTTGTACCACCATGTCCGGCCGCGTTTATATACCATCGATTTTCCCTTTCGCTTTGCCGCTGCCCTTTGGCCGGCCGCCCTTCTTACCGTTCTCTCTCGCAATCTCCCGGATGCGCTCTATCCCGAGCTTTTCGACACGCGCCGCGTAACTGCGCTTGCCCATCCATGCGGTAAACTGCCGAATCTCCTCTTTCGTCATGCGATTATCCTAAGCTGTTTCGGATTCAATTGCAAGGGCCACCGTACTGTTTATTTTCCGGACAATGTTCATTAGCGTCGCTTATATGCCCACCGGCGCGTCCTGGGCGGCCGGGATGCTCTATGGTTTCGCCGGATACTTTCGTAAACCCTTTTGCAGGAAGGCATGCAAATCAGAAAGCTTGATCCGGATCGTTTGCCCATGCTTAAAGGCCAGCAAATCGCCGCGGTGGATCCAACGCCTAACGGTTACGGGATGGCAGTCGAGCAGGATGGCCACCTGCTTCAAGCGAAGAAAGCGATCCGTGCTCAGGGACGGAATAGCCGGGTTGCTCACGTCTTCGATTCGATTGCGGTAGGCGGTCGCATAGCGCGGTTTGTAATCTACGGGGCACGGCGGTTGCATGTCAGTGGTCATCCTCCTGGGCAAATGGGTCGATCACGGCCTCGGGGTCCAAGCCGCGAATGTAGCGGCCGACGCGCTGGAGGACCAGCAGTTCCAGATTGGCGGCGGCGGTCAGGTACTGAACGTGGGCCTGCTCGCGGGCCCGTTGTTCG
>DATLCW010000069.1:0-2725 GCA_035526195.1 Bryobacteraceae bacterium | reverse complement strand
GAGTCTTGGCAAGCCGCACTGCATCGACGGCCATTCGGAGGATCCTTCTTTTCTTTTCCTCCAATGTGCGCCCGTAGCGATCGTCCCGGAATTTTCCACTGATGTGTATGTCCGAAGCGCCGATACCGGTGTGGATGCGCGGCCGGCTGGCCTTCGCCAGAGCCTTCCCGCAGGCATGGATATCCTCGGGCACGGCGCGCGAAAGAGCGCAGATAGTGCAGCTATCGATTTCCGCGGCGATGTTGCGCACGGCTTCGAAATCGTCGGGGGAGGAGGCGGGATAGCCGGCCTCGATGACATCCACTTTTAGCCGGGCCAGTTGTCTGGCGAGGGTAAGCTTCTCGCGGCTGCCGAGCCGCGTACCCGCCGCCTGCTCGCCGTCGCGTAACGTGGTATCGAAGACCGCTACCTTAGGTTTCAACATTCCATGCTCCATAAACAAAAAAGCCACCTGACGGGTTTCCCGCCGGTGGCCACTCAGAATAGATTGACGAGTAGCCTCAGGCGGGGCCGGTAAGAAGGCCCAAAATCTGGAGGCTAAGGATAGAACCACTGAGCAGACGCGTGTCGGCCATCGACTGATGGGACGCGAAGCTCCGGCGCAACGGCATGGGTTGATGGTACACGAAGCGGGCTGCGAAATGCAATCGCCTGGCCGGCGCTATTGGTTTCCGGGAGCGGATTTATTGAGCTGCCGTGAAAACCAGTCCGCGATCTTATCCCAGCTCCGCGCACCGGCGGGGAGAGCGCGGAACGATTCATCCCCCTGCTCACCGCGAGCGATGGCCTCAGCGGCCGGCCGGTAGGTAGCGCGAATGCTCTCGGGCGAGGCGGAGGCTGCAAACTCCAGCCAACAGCTGCGTGGAGCAACCAGGGCGGCGGCTTCGGGCAGGTCCAGGGTGGGGAGCACCCGCGGCACATCCGCTAATCCTCCTTCCTGAGCCTCCGCCCGGTAAGACACGAACGGCAGGCGGGCGTGAATGGCGGAGATCCTTGCATCCAGCGCCGTGGTGAACAGTGCCGCTTTTCCGAAATTGGCGGACGGCGCCATCAGCCCTACCGGCGCTCTCCCATGTTCCTCTAGGATCGCGCTGACGACGTCCTGGATGTCGCGCACCCACATTCCGGGCCAGGGATGTCCCGTGAACCAGGCCCAATTGTCGGTCCGGCCGCCGCCGGAGTCCATCTCTCCCGTTCCACGCACGTCGAGGAATACGGCGCGGAGCTTGCGTGCCAGCAGCGGCTCAATGGCATCGGCGAGGTCTGTTGTCCGGCCCAACAAGATGACCGTTCCCAATGCCACAGATGATCGCGGCGTGTATTCCACACCCGGCAAGGAAATTCCAGCCTCACCGTGGACAATCCAATGACGTACCAGGGCGTCCGCCCGGCTGCTGGTGGTCTGCACGCTCAGCACGGGCTGGTGACCCGGCGCGCTCAGCCCCAGCAGGCTTGTCAACCGGCCACGCAAGGCGGCGGCATCCGTGGTCACTCGCCTGGTTTCTTGCAGCCATTCCTGATAAATTTGTGCGAGCGTTTTGTTTTCCGGCGGCAGGCCGCAGCGCAGATGCTCGATCGGCTCCACAGAAAAAGGTAGTTCGCGGGAGATGGAAGTCCCCTGGCGCAGGAAATGCCGCTCCACCCAGCCATACATATGCTCCCGCTTGTCGGTTTGATAGCCGTGCGAAGTACTCGATTCGGAGAGCTGAATATTCCCAGGGACGCCATACATCGTGTAGATGAGTTTTGCCTGGTCGACAGCCTTGCGCGCTTCGTCCAGGGGAAACTCCTGCGCGTCCGTTCCGCGTAAAGACGAGATCACCAGGAGGGGACGGGGCGCGATCAAAGCAAGCAACGAAGATAATTCTGCTACCGCACGAATCCCCGCCGGCCGCTGATGCCAATCCCAGTTCCCATTATTGCGAATCCAATATTCGAACGTAGTCACGGAAGCCACGGGCACGGCCAGCCGAACGCGTTCATCGATCGCCGCCACCCAGTAGGTACTGTTGCTCCCGCCCGATTCGCCGGTGAACCCGATGCGATTGCGATCCACATCTTTGCGCGTATACAGGTAATCGATCGCGCGAACGCCGTCCAGAATCTCTAGCCCAGTGGGATTTCGCCCGGTGTAGGAAAACGTGCGGATCCCATGATCGTTCCCGCCACCGTACGGCATACCCGCGCACGGATTCGCCCCGGTGTTGCGCTCAAACGTGCCTATATAGTCGTAGCTCAAAACGATGATTCCGCGGTGCACCAGGTTCACGCTCCGCGCCTGGACACTCATCGCGGCTTTGCCCTCGCAATACTCGTGCCCAGGTATGCTGACCATGGCCGGGGCGGCTGCTTTGAGCCCCTTAGGCGTATATACGAGAGCGGGAACCATCATCCCGGGGTAGCTCTCGTAGAGAATCTTCTCGATGGTATAGGTATCGCGGTCGAGCACTCCTTTGCTTACCCAGCGGAGTGGCGCCCGCTGTTCCAGGTCACTGAGACCCACCAGGCGGCGGATCTCCGACAGCAGCCGCGGCCGGCCCGCGTCCCAGGCGGCTTTACTGGAAGGCAGCTCCATCGTTGGCAGGTTGCGGTCCACATAGCTGTACATCATGGACCGCCGCGCCTCTTCCGGCAGAACCGGTTTGCGCAGCAGCTCAGCGTATGGCTGAGCGCGCATGCCGCCTGGACACAGGTGGTAAATCAGCAACAGACCCGTGAGGCAGCA